>CBDUVQ010000041.1:0-8323 GCA_965370715.1 uncultured archaeon | reverse complement strand
GCCCCTATAAAATAGAAGATTTTCTGGGTCACTAAAAATCTTAAAACGATTTTTGTGATTGCGAAATTATTTCACAATTTCTGGATTTCGCAATACAGTAAATCTGAAAGATTTGCGAAATCTCGAAAATTCCAGAGGAATTTTCAAAGACCCAAAAAATGCAAGGCATTTTTCCAGGTCTCGCAGCCGCATTCATCCACGCACTCAAGTGCATGGTTTCCTGCGGCTTCAAGATAATATGTTAAACATCGTGAACATATTATTAAACAATATGTTCATTATAGCGAGCGTGTTTTAAAATGGAAGAAAAACCGAAAGAAGAAAAAGCAGGGGAAAAGCCGCAATACATACTCCTTGAAAAGACAAAAGCTCTGTACACCATGCTTCACCCTCTGCTTGATATGTTCCCGAACACAGCGAAATTCACGCTTCGGGCAAGTATAGAAGAGTCCCTGATTGGCGCCATAAGGCTATTGATTATGCAGAATTACAGGAATGATGACGGGGAAAGAAAAGAAAGTATGCTTGAGATTCTGGCAGGATTTAACATCATTTCGGTGTTGCTTCAGCAGGCAGCGATTTTCAAATACATTTCATACAGCCAGCATGAAAAGGTGCAGGGGCTCCTGAAAGAGCTAATTGCAATTGCAGCTGCGAGGCACAGGAATCTTGGAGGCGGGCAGATATGAAGGCATACAAAAACATTTACGATGAAATAATTTCGCTTCCCAACCTTTACTATGCATACAGCCAGGCAATAAAGAGCAGAAAGGATGCCACCCTGTTCGGGTTCAACAAGGACATCCACGGAAACCTCTGGCGCATTCATCTGGAGCTTTTAAGGCAGACATACGAGCCGTCTACATATACTGTGTTTCATGTAAAAGACTATAAGGAGAGAAGAATCATGGCCCCGCACTTCCGCGACCACGTAGTGCATCATGCAATCCATAACTGGCTTGAGCAGATATACGATGCTTCGTTCATTTATGATTCATACGCGTGCAGAAAAGGAAAGGGAACGCACAAAGGGTTTTTCAGGGTGAAAAAATTTGCCGGCAGGCACAAAGGCGGATATTTCATGAAGTGCGACATAACAAAGTATTTTTACAGCATTGACCAGCACACCCTGCTGGAAATAATAAGAAAAAATATAAAAGATGAAAGCCTGCTTGGGCTTCTTGAAAAAATTATCGGCTCGCACAACGAGAAGATTATGCCATACCACATAGAAAACACAGATGTTCCGGAACAAAAAAAAGGCATCCCAATCGGCAACCTGACAAGCCAGCTTTTTGCAAACATTTACTTAAACGAACTTGATTATTTCGCAAAGCACGAACTGAGAATAAAGCATTACGTGCGGTATGTGGATGACTTCATTATGTTTTCGGATGACAAAAAAGTCCTGCATGAAGTGTGGGAAAAAATCCGCGGGTTTCTCCATGGCAGGCTATATCTTTGCCTTGAGAAAAGAAAAACCCAAATCAATAAGGTTTCATTTGGAGTTGACTTTACAGGGTATGTGGCGCGCGGAAGCCACGTGCGTGTCAGGACGCGAAACTGGAGGAGGTTTCGCGCGAAGCTTGGCAGCAGGATTTATGAATGGCGGCGAGGCAGGCTTGAGCCCGAAAGCCTTGGCGCGTCCTTTGCAAGCTACACCGGCCACCTTAGCCACACTAATTCAGGGAAAATAAAGGAGAGGGTTCACAGACTCATGCTCATGGTTGCGGAGGAGACGGCGGCGCGGTCCAACGCGGCGGGAACTGGAACAATGCCGGCAATGCCGGGGTGTTTTGTGCGAACCTGAATAATGCCCCGTCGAATGCGAACAACAACATTGGCTTTCGCTGCTGCATGGCGCACCTTCAGATACCGCGCCTCCACGGGGGTGCGGGCAGGCAGGATGCGCAGGAGCCACAACAATCAACAGACGGGTTGAAAACCGGAGGGAAAGCGAAACAGCCTAGGAGGCTGCGGCTTTCCTGATGAGGAAGGCTGGCGAAAGGTTCGGCGAAATGAACCGCACGGGATTTGAATTAAGGGCGATGATTATGAACGAAGAGGAATTAAAAAAAATTATAGAAAAGCACGAAACCGGAAGTGTAGAGTTTAAAGAATCCCTAAGCCTAAAAGATGAAACAGGCGAAGAGGTTTCTGCGTTTTCCAATTCAAAAGGCGGGCGGATTTTGATTGGCATCAAAGATAACAAAGAAGTTATCGGGCTGCAAATCGGGAAAAAGACACTTGAGGATTTGGCAAATTACATCAAAACACATACAGATAATCACGTTTTTCCGAAAATTTCAGTTGAAGAAATTGAGGGCAAAAAAATTGTGGTTATTGGGGTTAAGGAAAGCGGTGAAAAACCGGTATTTTTCAAAGGCAGGGCATATATGCGGGTTGGAAATTCAGCACATAAGCTCTCTGCTTCGGAGATAAGGAAGATGGCAAAGGAAACTGGCGATAAAATTTATTGGGATTCCAAACCTTGCGAAAATGCAACTCTGGAGGATATTGATGAAAATAAAATGCAGTGGTTTTTGAGGGAAGCAAGAAAGCAAAGAGGGCTAAAAATACCAGAAGATGTATTTGTGGTGGATGCCCTCAAAACGCTTAACCTTCTCAAAAACGGAAAGCTGACAAATGCCTGCATGCTGCTGTTTTCCAAAGAGCCGAAATTTCTTCAGTCAGAAGTGAAATGTATACGATTTTCAGGCAACGAGCCGGTAAAGCCGTACATTGATTTTCAGACAATTGAAGGCAATGTTTTTGATATGGTAGACAAGGCAGAAGATTTTATCCTGCGAAATATAAGAAAAGCAATATGGCTGGTTCCAGGGCAGGTTCAAAGAGAAGAGAAATACGAATACCCGCCTGATGCCTTAAGGGAAGCGATAATAAATGCAGTTGTCCATAGGGATTACGAATCGCCGTCAAAGGTTCAGGTAAGAATTTTTGACACCTCAATAGAGGTATGGAATCCCGGCATTTTGCCAAGCGACATAACAATAGAGGATTTGAAAAAGGAGCATCGCTCAATTCCCCGCAATCCGTTATTATTCAAGCAGATGTTCTGGGTGAAGTATGTGGAGGATGTGGGCGGCGGCACGCTGGATATGGTAAGGCAATGCAGGGAGTGGGGAATACTTGAGCCGGAATTCAAAATTGTCACCGGCGCCTTTGTCGTGATATTCAGGATACCGCCAAGCACGGAAAATCTTGAAAAGCTGGGGCTGAATGAGCGACAGATTAAAGCAGTAGAATACGTGGGAAAAAAAAGCGCCATAACGAATAAGGAATATACGGGCTTTACAGGTGTTGCAAGAAAAACTGCAACGCGGGACTTAACAGGGCTTGTGGAAAAAGGCGTCTTCAGGGCTATAGGAAGCGGGAAAAGGGACATAAAATATGTTCTGTTTTTGCGCAAAAATGACGCAAAAATGACGCAAAAAATGACGCAAAACGCAGATTATGAGGAATAGATTTGGCGGGGCACTGATGGTTTTATGAAATCAAAAATTTTATGGGTAATGGCAGGCGTTTTGCTGATTGTTGCAGCATTGCCCCAATCAGCATCAGCCGTAACATACCAGACCTCAAATGACGTCTTCTACAATTTCAGCTGGGACTGGGTGAAAGTGCAGGTGCGCTCATGCGACGACGCGGCATGCAGCGGGGAAACATTTATCGGGCCTGACAATACGTCAGGCACGTGGTTCAAGTGGCCTAAAGATACATTTGAAAGCGGGTTTCTCCTGAAAACAAATCTTTCTGAAAACAGGTACTTCCAGTACAGGGCAGGCCTTTTGACAGAAAACGACACAATGACTCCGAAGCTTGCATCAGCATCTATAGATTATGCCAATGAAACATTTGTGTCATCTCCCTCAATTTCCGTTCCTTCGGCATCGCTTTCAGGGCAGGTAACCTGCTCTGCAAGAGGGTACTCTATCGGGGGCGCAGCAGTGAACCTGACATTTCGCTGGCTCAATAACTCAGTGATTTACAATGAGACAAACGTGACATCCACGACAGGCGTGCAGGAAACAGCGTCCCTTCTCCCGAAAGGCATCCAGAAGTATGGGGAAACATGGGAGTGCAGGGTTCGGGCATGGATGAATTCAACTGATTACAGCGAGTGGAAGTCCACTTCAGAGACAATCGGCGAGCCGACAACGTACGAGGGAACCGATGATGTGTTTTACGATTTCATATACATGTATAATGCCACAAACTATAACGGAGGCAGCATAAAGATACAGGCAAGGTCGTGCCAGCAGGCAGGATGCAGTGACAGCCCGACTTTCATCGGGCCTGACAATACATCGGGAACGTGGTTCACAAATTCCACATACAACGACATCCGAAGCGTAAATCTTACGGAAGCGAGATACTTCCAGTACAGGGCATTCCTATCGACAACGGATAATACTGTAACGCCGCGGCTTTTCAATGTTTCTGTGATTGCCTCAAAGCCCATGAGCATGGCGTCTTTCGAGTTATGGGCAAAGCCTGTGGACTCCGCAGATTACACAATCTTTGAGAGGCTGAACACATATCGGCTTTACATTTCCGGCTCAAAACTAAAAGGCGGAATATACAATGGCACTGCATGGCACGAGGCAGAAGGCACTGCAATCATTTCAGCCAATATATGGCACTATTTTGCATTGGCGTACTCTAATGAAACAGGGCTGAAAATATACCTCAACGGAATCGAAGAAGCCTCGCTTGGATCGGGCGGAAGCATATCCTCAGAAAGCAGCGAAGTTTATATTGGCGGTTCAGGCAGTTTTTTCAACGGCACAATAGACGAAGTCCGTATCTGGAACCGTGCCCTCTCCCCCGAAGAGATCAACGCATCCTACAACACAGGCATCCACTGCTATGACAACCAGACTCAAATCATGACTGAAGATGGCTGGAAATATTTTAGGGATGTTTCTTTAGAAGACGAAGTCGCTACTCTAAACTCTGCAACAAAACAAACAGAATACCACAACCCAACCGAAATCCAGAACTATGCCTACACCGGAGAAATGTATAAAGTCCAAACCCAAAACGGCGATTTAATTATCAGCCCAGAGCATAAGGTTTATGCAACTATAGACGATGGGCTCGGGGTTGAGATTAAAGAATTAGGAGCATACCCGTTTCCTGAGCCTCCAACTTCTGATCTATTCAACTTCCGGCCTCTAACAAAATCTCTTTTTGTAAATCCTGTCGTGATGGTCAAAATCCTCGAAAATAACACTATTTCCTTTGATAGTGAACGTGAGTACAAAATGACCCATATGAACTCTCTTGAATTCACTCGAATCATGCCTAAGATTTTTGAAATGCTGAATCGAAGTCTCATCACAAAGAGCAAGTTGAGTGATTTTTTTCTGTACGGCTTTAAACAAGGCAATATTTTTCCTCTTGAGTTTTTCCAGTGTTCTTTGAATTCTGGATGTGTTAATATTCATAACTCGTCGCACCATTTATTGAACTCTTCAATGGTCCTTGATTTACCGAGGGGCTTTTTCTTTGCATCTTCCAACTTTTTAACATATTCCTCTTTCAATTCTAACTCGTCCACAGGGTGCCAGTCAATTTTTTCGCAGAACTCCTCTTCTTTATTAGATAACTTTCCTGTTTTGATGTACTTTTCAAATATCACTCTTTTTAGCAGTTCTTCCCTGCCGACTTCTGACCAGTTTACCCAGGGAAACATAGCCATTCTTTCCCTAAATGATTCTTCTTCAGAAACAGTAATGCACGTCATTTATAGTTCACCTCTTGCATGTAATCTTTCCAATACTCTTAACTTCTTCCTTATGCCTTCTTTGAAAACTTCAGGCCAGTTTATATCACGATGTTCATCTAATCTTTTCTTCAATTCAGTTGGTATTGAATATGTAGTTCTTTTCATTTATAACACCTCATGCGATTGCATAATATTATGTAATTGCAGTGATTTATTTAAATCTTTTGATTCAGAGAAATCAGAGTTTTCTTTGATGCCTGTGTCAGAAGTATATGATAAATTCAGGGAAGGAAATAATGTGGTCTTTTTGGATGAGACGGGAGGCGAAATTAAAGTTATCAATGTTACAAAGCAGGATTACGACGGCAGGATTTATGATGTGACTGTTGAAAACCACATTATTTTAGTCAAAAGAAACAACCTCACAACATGGAGCGGAAACAGCTTATACCACAACTTCACAGACTTAGCGGAAGGCACTTACACATACACTGCCTACGCACAGGACTTGGCAGGGAATGTAAACCAGACAGAGATACGAACGCTCAGTGTTGACACAACTGCGCCCACATACTCGCTAAACTCAACGAACTCCACTCTTGCAGGAAGGGAGGTTATGCACAGCCTTTACTGGCAGGACAATTTCAATCTTGATGAGTATGTGTTCAGCCTTGACAACTGCACAGGAACATTTGTCAATTATACATGGGATTCCTTCTCTGCAACACCATCTTGGTCTAATATTACGAAGACAATAAGCTCTGACTATGGATGCACAATGAGGTGGTGCTTCTATGCAAACGACTCGGCAGGCAATATGAACTCTGCGTTATGCGACAACCCGTTCACATACATTGCAGAGTGCAACCCGCCTGACACAGGCAATTGGTTCATAAACAGCACATGCAGCATAGCGGACAAGATCTACACAGTTCCGGCGAACGTGACAATAGAATCAAACGGGGTGCTTGAGTTGAACGGAACGACGAATTTGACATTCGACCAGACAAACCAGCACATCTTTGTTTATTCTGGCGGAGAAATATTTGTCAGCCCAACGTCGGGGTTCAATTTGCCTTAGGATTTGGTGGCTGTAATGAGTATTCCAGAGAGACGTTCAATAAAAAATTGCGAACAGATATTTATATTAAAATTTACGTAATTCCGTAAGAATATTGACTATTTCCTTACGTAAAAACGTAATATTTATATAATCCTATGGACAATAAACAGTCATGATAGAAACCAATATTAAACGAACTATACTCAAGTATAAGGAATTAGTCCCGGAAAATATTTTTCAAAGGGATTTAAAGCTACACAAGATCGCTTTTGACAAAGCGAATGTAATAGTCGGACCCAGAAGGTCAGGCAAAACCTTTTTTTTGTATAGTTTAATACGAGACCAAAAAAAACCGGTATTGGTCAATTTTGAAGACAATCTGCTGGGTGAATTGAAAAGTTCTGATCTCAATAAAATATTGGATTGTTCTAAAGAACTGTTTGAAAAAGAATCGCTAAGCTTTTTTTTGGATGAAATACAAAATGTTAGGGGTTGGGAAAAATTTGTTGTCTCTTTGTTAAATGAGCATTACCCTGTTTATATAACCGGCTCAAATTCAAAACTATTAAGCCGGGAAATAGCTACTTCTTTAAGGGGGAAGGCATTGCCCTATTTGATGCTGCCATTATCTTTTAATGAATATCTAAGATTTAAGGGAGATGTGCCTGAAAAAAATTACGAATATACGAACCAGATATTCGGGATCAAGAAACATTTTAAAGAGTATCTCAAATACGGCGGTTTTCCGGAAATTGTATTGTCTGATTCTGAACATCTCAAAAACAAGTTATTGAATAATTATTTTGATTCTGTTTTGTATAAAGACTTGGTTGACCGGCTCAATCTAAAGAATATAAAATTGGTTGAAATAACTATCAAGTATTTGCTTAATCTTTATGGCAATGTATTTTCTATATCTGCTTTTGAGAGATATCTGAAATCAAACAAGATTCCGTACAGCCTGGAAGACTTATACAATATTCTTAGAGCTTTACAGGATGTTTTCATGGTAAATTATGTTAAAGAATTTTCCAAATCCTTTAAGAAAAGTGAATTTTCCAAATCCAAAATTTATTTGTTCGATACCGGTTATATTCATTTTTTATCTAACGAACCCGAGGACTATGGAAGGATTTTAGAAAATATTGTATTTATCGAATTATTCAGAAGACAGGAAAATATTGAAAATAAGAATATATTTTATTATAAATCAAGAAAAGATGCTGAGTGTGATTTTGTTATAACTCATAGAGACAAAGTTTATGAAGCGATACAAGTGGCATATGAATTCAATGATAAAAATCATGAAAGAGAAATGAACGGTCTCTTAAGTGCAGCTAATTTCTTCGGACTAAAAGAAGGGCTTATATTGACTTATGATCAGGAAGATGAATTTATGGTCGATGGGGTAAAGATCAGAGTAATTCCGGTATGGAAATGGTTGTTGAATTCACAGTTCCTGCAAATGTGACAATAGAGTCAAACGGCGTGCTTGAACTGAACGGGAC
>CBDUVQ010000040.1:0-8801 GCA_965370715.1 uncultured archaeon | reverse complement strand
CGCAGCAAAAAATTTGGGTGAGCGAGGCGGTTTATCTAGCCGAGCGCAACCGCAAAGTTGCATGTTATGCGGAGGCGCGCTTGCTGACCAACGCGAAACAATGCGCCGTAGTTTCGTCCGCTCCCCGGGAGTGAGCGCTGTCGTTCGGCTTGTGCAACCCGTGACCACTCGCGCTGTTTTATGTCTGCTAATATTTTAATCCGGCACAAGCCGAATGTCGTTTAACTCTGAGTTAGAAAACGTTTCTCTTAGAAACTGTACTGGGGAAATGTTTTCTCGCCCCCATATGGAGTTAAGCGAAAGCGCGAGTGGTTGAAACAATGCAATGCGCATAGTACAAAACCGATAACAGGCGGACGAAATTTCGCATAACAACAAGTTTTACGAAGTTTTGTTCGTAAAACTTGCACCCGTATGTGTGTTATGCGAAGTTTATGTGTTAGATGTTGTGTGTTTCAAGTACATCTAATGGACTGACTACATTTCTGATGAGTTGGCTCGAAATGTGTGTATAAATCTCTGTTGTTCTTACTGAGGAATGCCCAAGTAGCCTTTGTATTATCCGTATGTCTGTCCCATTTTCCAGAAGATGTGTGGCATAGCTGTGCCTAAGAGTATGCACATGTATATTTTTTGAGATTTTTGCTTTTTTGGCTGCTTGTTGTACTATGAGCTGAATTGATTTTGTCGTTAGATGTCCGCCTCTTGCCGAGTCAAACACATAGGGATTTTCGTCTGCGCGAGAGTCTATATATGATTTAAGCTGGAATGAAATTGATTTTGGAAGCGTAACAAAACGGTCTTTCTTGCCTTTTGCCTGCCTTAGATACAATAACCCCTCATCAAATCGTAAGTCCTGCTTTTTCAAGTTGGTTGCCTCAGAAACTCTCAGCCCGCAGCCATAAATCACCTTAATTAAGAGACGATGCTTGGCATTTCTGATTTGTTTTAATATTGCAAGTGTCTCTTCTGTTGTAAGAACTTCGGGCAATCTTTTTGGTCTTTTCATATAGTTTATGATTATTTC
Organism: uncultured archaeon; assembly: GCA_965370715.1. GTDB lineage: Archaea > EX4484-52 > EX4484-52 > EX4484-52 > B79-G9 > JAFCBV01. The sequence continues at coordinate 7,774 of CBDUVQ010000040.1, read as the reverse complement.
TTGTTTGGGTATGTGCCTGTAGAAGAATTTTACGGCAGCTATTCGCAGATTCACTGTTCGAGGGTCTGATTTTTCAGCCATGTTTACGAAATAGCTCTGTATTTCTTCAGGTTTTGGTTCTGTTCCTGTTTTGTTTAAAAATTTGGAAACATGAAACAGATACGACTTGACAGTTTTCTTTGAGTACCCTCGTGATTTTAGTTCAAGTTCCAGCTTTTGGATATGGCGGTTCATTGTGCATTATCGGTGATTGGCTGTTTATATGTCTCTTGTCAGTATGCTGCCGATAGAAAAGCCTATACCCGAAAATTTCAAGCTCGCTTAAGGGTTTCGAATGGCAGTGAAATGATCTACGGGGCGGTCAAACCAATAAGGTATGGTTAATAAGTGTGCATCTTTTCTTTGAAATTCAGGAATCAAGCACCCTTTGAAGCAACACCGTAGCATAACAACCCTTTGCCAGCTTAAAGCGCAAGACAACTTTTTGTTTTTTTTCGAATACTTCGTCTTTTGCGATTTTCAGAACTTCAAAATCATGTATTTTTTCAAATGCTTTTCTTGAGTTTCCTTCAGATGATATTTCAGGAAACTCCTTTATGTTGAAGTTCTCTGGCTTGATTTTCTCTTTTTTCAGAATCTTTTTGATATACTTGTCTGCCGGAGTCTCAAAGATGCGCGCTGTATAAGTGCTTCCAACCAAAGGAATTTCAAGCGTAGGATCAAATAAGTTGTCTTTTTCCATTAGCTTTAGTGCTTCATTGAATATCTGGCTTTGGTATGCGTGGACGAGCATCTTTTGCAGGCCTGGCGGGAGGCGCCTGAGTGCGCTGATATAATCATCAGGGCGCTCAATAAGATGTGCGAGCATAGCGCGCTCATAGGCGTATTTTCTTGGAAAGAGTGCGAGCGCTTTATTCCTGTCTTTCTTTGCAGTGCGCCTTATCTTTTTGATATCATCCGGCTCGCCATCAAATGTTTTGCAGATGTATGTTTCAACTACTTCTTTAAATTTTCCTTGTAGAATGAGTTTTCCGCAGATTGCGCTCACAGGCCTTGTTGTGCCAAAGCGCTGGGGGCCGAAGTAGTTAGGGAAATATCCATTCACCTTTTTCGTAGAGGACTCTATATCACTCTTTATTTTTTCAGGTTTTCCTTCAATGTTTCGAAGCGTGATTGTAAAGCGGTTTCCAAAGAGCATTCCAAGAGCAATCTTGTCGCCGCGCCCAGTCAGCGAGATTTTAATGTTCGGGATGCTTATTTTTTCAGCAGATTCTTTTTCTACTTTATAAAAAGAGATTCTTTGCGCGCTCACTGCCTGTTTGTCCTTGACGCCTGCATAGGTAATTCTTTCCGGGCGCGCACCGAGTGCGAGCGATATTTTTTGCGCAGCCTGCATTGTGTCTATATTGCGCTTTTCAAGAACAGCGTGCAGGAATTTTCCTTCGCCTTTAGAATAAGAATATTTTTTGTTGATTTCAAGAAATTCGCCATTGGGGGTTATTTCCTCGACTATGAAGTCTTCTGGGATGTATTTTAGAATATAGTCCATACTATTTTTTCGTGTTGCTGATTATAAAGAGTTTGCATAGCGAAGGCTAACTAATTTTCAGCAACAGAACGACTTATTCTTTCTGCAAAACACTCAAATCATCCGCTTTTGCGAGCGCGAACTTGCGCTGGAACTCACGGATAAGTGAATCAATGTCAGAGCGCATTCTCTCAAGCTCCTCAACTACGCGCTCTTTTTCTTTGTCAAGCTCTTTTGCAAAGCGGTAAGGTTTTGTTGCGCGAAGAAAATCATCCATTTCAACCATTGAGTACCGCGTGCTGTTCATTTCTCTTGCAATACTCTGGACAACTTCACCAAGGAACTGGTTTGAGGCAACCTTTACTTTAGAAGAAATCATTTTTCCGGGCGCGCCCTTCTTTATCTGGCGCACGACAACTGCGTTTGGGAAAGGGAGGGATTCGTCCTGTACCTCGTCGGTCTCTTGAACTTCTGGCTCCCCGGTTTCTGTCTCTTCCATGACAGGTTCTTCCTGTACGGTTTCTTCAGGAACCTCTTTTATTGTTTCCTCAATATCATCTGCTTTTTTGTCAACCATAAGAATTCCTCCGTCTTCCATAAGTTGGATTTTAAGCTTTAAATTGATTCGCTTATGCCTGAGTGGATACGCATAGCGAACTCGATTTTATGGGTCTTTGAGAGCATTTTAAAATCAAATCCATTTAATCGGGTATTTGTATGGGCGTGTGGATGGATTGTTTTCTGGTTCTTGCTGTTGTATTGATTTTGTTGATTGTCCAAAGATTTAGGAAATGAGTTGTTCAACTACTGCATCTCGAAATAAGCGTTTTATGCATAAAAGTGCATAAAACGCCTTGTTAAACTCAATCAACGACGAGCACGAGAATAAAAGAGTTATTAAACTTGTAAAAAGAATGTTACTTAGTATGAAATATAATTATAAATTTTGGATGATACTTTTAGTTATTCTCGGAGCCCTGGTCATTTTAAATACAGCCACAAGTTCTCAAAATAATAAGTCAGTTGCCCTTGTGTCTAAAGTTATTGATGGAGATACTATTGAACTGCAAAATAATATCGAAGTAAGGTTGCTCGGCATTAATGCGCCTGAAAGAGGGCAACCATATTATCAAGAAGCAACTAATAGATTAAGAGAGCTTGTAGAAGGCAAAAATGTTATTTTTGAGAAGGATATTCAAGATAAAGACCGATATGGAAGGCTTTTGAGATATTTATTCGTTAATGATTCTTTTGTGAATTTACAAATAGTTAAAGAAGGCTATGCAAATGTTTACATCATCTCACCAAATAAAAAATATGAAACTGACTTAAGAAATGTGGAAAATGAAGCAAAAACATTAAAAGAGAATATATGGAAACAACCTACAGGAGAAAATGTTTGTGATAGCAAATGTCTGGGAATTTCTTATTTCAAATGGAACGCAGAAGGCAATGATTGTGATAATCTAAATGGCGAATATCTTAATTTTACCAATACATGTTCATATTCTTGTGATTTAACAAACTGGACAGTTAAAGACGAATCATCCAGAAACCCCTATGTCTTTCCAAGTTTTGTTTTGGAAAGCGGAAAAGCAATAACGCTTTACACGGGCTGTGGAAGTAACACAAAAACTCAAGTATATTGGTGTAGTAGTGGCGGTTCATGCAACGCAATATGGAATAATGATGGCGATGTCCTGTATTTAAGAAATTCAAATGGCGAACTGGTGTTAACATATCCTTATACAGGGCTTTCGTAAGATAGCTCACTACATTCATAAAACTGCATGAGCCAACCCCATCCATATTTAAAACTTATTCGCGAATCCATGATATGAAAGGGTTTAAAGGAAAGGTTCTTCGGGTTAATTTATCTAAAAAATCAATAACAGAGGAGTACATATCTCCTGAAATTCTTCTAAAATATGTAGGCGGGCGCGGCATTGGTGCAAAACTCATTTCTGATGAGGTTCCTGCCACGACGAATGCGCTTTCTCCTGAAAACAAAGTTGTGATAATGACCGGGCCTCTGACCGGGATATCTTCATGCTCAGGGCGCTGTTCTTTGACATTCAAATCCCCGCTTACAGGCACAATCTGTTCATCAAACACAGGCGGGCACTTTGGTGTAATGCTTAGAAAAACAGGCTTTGACGGTATCATCGTTGAGGGCGCGTCCGACACACCGGTTTATCTTTCTTTAATCAACGGAAAAGCAGAGCTAAAAGACGCAACACCTGTCTGGGGGATGAAGACCTCAGGGTTCTTTGACTATATTGATAACGAGAGCAAGGGTGCAAAAGCCATTTGCGCAGGCCCTGCGGGTGAGAAACTTGTGCGCTTTGCATGCCTCATAAACGACCGCGGACGTGCTGCGGGACGGGGGGGTGCGGGCGCTGTATTTGGCTCAAAGAAGCTCAAGGGTATTGTTCTTCTCGGCAATGAAAAGGTTCTTCCTGCAAATGAGGCAGCTTTTGCACTTGAGCAGAAAAGGTTTCTTGAAATATTGAGCGGTCACCCTGTAACCGGTGATGCTCTCGGGCGATTCGGCACCATGATTCTTGTAAATCCTGTAAACAAGCACGGGGTCTTTCCTGTGAACAACTTCCAGAAAGGGTTTTACGACAAAGCAGAAAAGATTTCCGGCGAAACCATGCAGCAATACCTTGTTGACAGGTCTTCCTCTTGTGCGATGTGCCCTATTGCATGCGGCAGAATATCCAATATAAACGGCACAAAGACACACGGACCTGAGTATGAGAGCGCATGGGCACTAACAGCCAATTTAGGCATTGATTCTCTTGAATTTGCAGCAAAGGCAAACAACCTTTGCAATGATTACGGGATGGACACAATCTCAACCGGCGGAATTGTCGGGTTCTATATGGAAGCCTCGCAAAAAGGGCTTGTAGATGATAAAATCGGATTCGGCGACGAAAAATCCGCACTTGAACTCATTGAAAAGATGGCGAAAAAAGAGGGCATCGGAGCAGAGCTTGCTGAGGGCGTCAAAACATTCTCAAAGAAAGTCGGCGGCGAGGACTTTGCAGCGCACGTTAAGGGACTTGACCTTCCGGCATATGACCCGCGCGGTGTAAAGGGGCAGGCACTCGCCTATGTTACAAGCAACCGTGGTGCAGACCATCTTGGGGGCTATATGATACCTCACGAGGTTCTTTCACTTCCGGACTTTCTTGACAATCGCGAGACACAAGACAAGGCAAGAAAGGTGCGCGATGTCGAGAATGTCTATACAGTTCTTGATTCACTTACATTGTGCAAGTTCACAAGCATGGCTGTTTTTGAGACATACAAGTTTGAAGCAGGAATTTATGCGCGCATGCTGACAACGGCTACAGGAATGTTTTATGATGAAAAAGAGCTGAGAAATCTCGGCGAGAGAATATGGAATGTCGAGCGCATGTACAATGTTGCAGCAGGGTTCACCAGAAAAGACGACAAACTGCCAAAGCGCTTTAGCGAGCCCATGCCTGAAGGACCCGCAGCAGGGGATGTGGCTGACATTGACAGCATGCTTTCTGAATACTATGCACTTCGCGGCTGGGACAAGAATGGCGTCCCTGAAGAAAAGAAGCTTGAGCTTCTTGGCATAAGCGCAGGGCAAAAATGGCCAAAGAGCGCAGTCTCTATATTCGCGGTAACTGCCGAGGGTGCTGTAAAAGCAGCGTATGAAAAAGCAGATGAAAGCGGTGTCTGGATTGAGGCATCATCACCTCTAATAAAAAGCGCAGGAATAAAAGCTGTTGAAGAGCTTAGAAAAGCATTCCCGTACAAAGTCATAATCGCTGATTTGAAATCAATGGACACCGGATACTATGAAGTTGAAATCGGCGCGCATGCAGGGGCAGACATTATCACGCTTTCATCAAAAGCCGGAAACCACACAATAAGCGATGCTGTGGGCGCTGCAAACAAGTACGGCATAAAAATCATGGTTGATATGATTTCTGCTGAAAACGCAGTTGCGCGCGCAAAGGAAGTTGAAAAGCTTGGTGCAAGTTACATAAGGCTTCTTTTTTCAGATGATGCGCTTTTGAAGGAAATATCTTCTGAAGTCAAAATCCCGGTAGGCTCTTTTGATGCAGGAGATGCAAAAATTATATTTGAAAAAAAGGTTGTCGAAGAAAAAGCAGAAATCATGCCGCATTCAGGAAAAGGCGAAGGCGAGCCGTGGCCAAAGCTTCAGGTAGCCTTAGATCTACGAAACCTCAAAGACGCACTCAGTCTTGCAGTACAATCAAGCAAGGGCGGCGTGGACTGGCTTGAGGCAGGAACCCCACTCATAAAGAGCGCAGGTATGCAGACAGTGCGCGAACTCAGGCGCGCTCATCCTGACAAGACAATTGTTGCTGATTTAAAGACTCTTGCAGCCGGATACGAAGAGGTAAAGCTTGCCGCAGAGGCAGGGGCTGATATTGTAGGTGTTTGCGGAGCATCCCCTGATTTTGTCATAAAGGAGTCTGTAAGAGCAGCGCGCGAGTTCGGCATTAAGATTATGGCTGATTTGATTTCTATACAAGACCATGTTGCGCGCTCAATTGAGCTTGAGAAAATGGGCGCAGACTACCTTGAGTTTCATATTTCTGTTGACGAGCAACTTAGGAGTGGAAACGCAAAGATACCATTCCCGCTTGTCTCAAAAGTTGTCGAGAACGTGACAATCCCTGTCGGCGTTGCAGGCGGAATGCGCGCAGACACAGCACCGCTTGCAATCAGTTCTGGCGCAAAGCTTGCAGTTGTCGGCGGCTCAATCACAAGAGCAGCAGACCCTGAGAAGGCGACAATGGTTATACTTGAGGCTATTGGACGAAAAGTTACACAAAAAACCCACAATTAATATACTTTCTCAACTAATTTCTTGTATGAATAAACTCCAGATGACCTATGAGAAGCGCGCAAAAAAAGCAAAGAACCCTGCTGCAGGCAGCTTGTTCGAGATTATGGCGCGCAAAAAAACCAATCTTTGCATAGCCGCAGATTTGACTATCGCAGAAAATATTCTCGCCCTTGCAGATGCTCTCGGTCCAAAGATTGCGCTTTTCAAGACACATATTGACATAATAGAAGATTTCACCCCTGAATTTACAGAGCGCCTGACAAAGCTTGCGGAAAAGCACAAGTTTATGATTTTTGAAGACAGAAAGTTTGCAGATATAGGAAATACAGTGCGCATGCAATATTCCAAAGGTATATACAAGATAGGCGAATGGGCAGACTTTGTGAATGTGCATATAGTTCCTGGTTCGGGTGTGCTCAAGGGAATTGAGCAGGGCATGGCTGAGACTGAATTTGAGTTTCCGCGCGGCATAATAATTCTCTCTCAGATGTCAAGTGAGGGGAACCTTGCGACAGGAGAATATATGACCACTGCTGTCAATCTTGCGCACGCAAACAAGAAACTCGTTTCAGGGCACATAGGAAACGGCGGAAATGTTGATGAGCTAAAGAAGCTGACCGCTTTAACTGACGCTGGACAGATTGTTTTTACTCCCGGCGTACAGCTTGGCTCGCATGGCGACTCTCTCGGGCAAAAATATTCTACTCCACAAGCCGCAATCTATGCAGGCTCTGATTGCATTGTAGTAGGTCGGGGTATATACGGGGCAAAGAGCGCAGAAAAAGAAGCAGAAAACTACAAGCAAGTTGCATGGGCTGCGTATGAGCAGAGGGTTAAGGGGACGTAGTTATTCGTCTTGAACAAACCTTTTCCCTTCTTTAAGACAGGCTTCTGCGCGAGCCAATTCGTACCCCAAATAAGCTAGGTGGTCAGGAAGATTTGCAAGGTTTCTTTTTGCAACCTCGCGGTATATTGAGCGCCCGTCTGTCCCGCGAAATATGTGCTTAAGTTTCGCGCCGTTGCCTTTGCGGGGAATTCCTTCATAATATTCTGCGACAAGCTCTTTTTTCATAGAATCAACGTGGATGAGAAAAAAACCGGAATCAAGTGCCATGTCAGCTTCGCTGTGTTTATGAACTTTTACTTCAAGAAGTTCGTGCGGGAGCATAGGTTCTTTTGTGGTGGAATATATAAAACACTTTCTTTTACCGGTTGTCTAGACCACACAATCATAAAATCAGTCGACTAAGGCCATTAAAATAGAAAAAATAATAAACAGAATCATAAGAAACCAGAGAAATACTGAAAACAGGGCTGCCAGACCTCTGTTTGTGAACAACCACCGGTCTCCGCCCTTAGCAATTGGTTCGCTCAGACCGGTGGCA
>CBDUVQ010000039.1:0-8838 GCA_965370715.1 uncultured archaeon | reverse complement strand
CAAAGCGCAACAACATAACAACAGGGCAAATTTATCTTTCAGTCATACAAAAAGAGCGCCAGCTAAAATATGGCGGGCGCGATGTCGAGATGATACCCGATATAGTAAATGAAGTCAAGGAACGGATTCTTGCATCAGCAAACGGATATGATTTTGTTTTGGTCGAGGTAGGCGGCACGAGCGGGGATATTGAGAACATGGTTTTCCTGCATGCTGTGCGCGAACTTGGTAGAGAATACCCGTGCGCATATGTCATGGTGTCCTATCTGCCCTATTTGAAAAATGTCAATGAATTGAAGACAAAACCAACACAGCATGCGGTCTGCAAGCTGCGCGAAGTCGGGATTTCACCGGATTTTCTTATACTACGCTCTGAAATAGGCATAGATGAGCCAAGAAAATGGATAATAGAGCAGCGCTGCTTTGTGAACAAGGAAAACATAATTGACGATCCTGATGTCAAAAGCATATATGAAATACCGCTTCTTTTTGAAGAGCAGGGACTCGGGAAAAAGCTTCTTGCAAAATTCGGCTTAAAGCCAAGAGGAAATCTTTCTGAGTGGAAGGCTTTTGTGGATAAGATGCAGAATGCGAAAAAAGAAGTACGAATTGGCATTATCGGAAAATATGTTTCTCATGGAAAGACAGAGCATTCTGACGTATACCTCTCAGTGCTTGAATCAATCAAACATGCTGCTGCGCACGCAGGCGTTCAGGCAAAGATTGAGCAGGTGCAGTCAACTGTTCTTGAGAAAACGAGCCCTGAAGAAATTCTTTCAGGCTTTGACGGAATTATTGTGCCCGGGGGCTTTGGCTCAACCGGTATTGAAGGCAAAATAAACGCTATAAAATACTGCCGGGAAAATGATGTTCCGTTCCTTGGCCTCTGCCTTGGCATGCAGACCGCAGTAATAGAATATGCCAGAAATGTCGCGGGAATGAATGGGGCGCACTCAACAGAAATTGATGCAAAGACACCGTATCCTGTTATCGATATCCTTGAGAGCCAGAAAAAGAACCTTGAGGAAGAAAACTACGGCGCATCAATGCGACTTGGCGCATACCCTGCTGTGCTCAAAAAAGGCACTGTTGTGTATGGGCTTTACGGAAAAGAAAATGTTTCTGAGCGCCACAGGCACAGGTATGAAGTGAACCCTGATTATGTTGAAAAACTAGAAAGTGCAGGGCTTGTATTTTCAGGCACATCCCCTGACAAAAGGCTCATGGAATTCATAGAGCTGCCAAAGCACAAATTCTTTGCCGCAACCCAGGCGCACCCGGAGTTTAACTCAAGGCCTCTTGAGGCGCATCCTCTGTTTCTTGGGTTTGTTAAGGCGTGCGGAAAGAAATAAACTACTTTTTGCGCTAAAATGCCTTTAAAAACATATTTCTGCAAATATACTAAGAAGGTGTTTTATATGCTGGTAAAAGTTGAAATTTATTTTGATGGCAAATACTGGTGCGCTCGAGGCATAGGTGAAGACATATTTACGCAGGGGAAAAGCCTTGACGAGTTGATGGAAAACATAAAAGAGGTTGTAGAAGTCCACTTTGGCGAAACAAAGGAAAACATAAGAGTGCTTTCTATTTCTGAAATGGAGGTCGGTTCTCCTGCAAAAGCTGCCGGTTGTTAGCGGAAAAGAGTTGATGAAACTTCTTTCAAATCTCGGCTATGAAATAGTGAGGCAACGCGGAAGCCATGTGCGCCTTCGAAAAACAGCACCTGCAGGAGAGCACAACATCACAGTTCCACAACATAAGGAACTCGCAAAAGGCACACTTAACGATATTCTGGCAAAAGTTTCCATATGGAACGCGATATCAAAAGATGACTTGATCAAAATGCTAAAGGCGTAATACACACCCACACCCACTGTTTCTTGGGTTTGTTAAGGCTTGCGTTGGGAAGAACTAATTTCTTTCTTTTGAATTTGTATTTTTGAATAAAGTTTCAATAACAATAAACAACCGCCTAAAAGTGAAAGTGCATCAGAACACTCTGCAAAAGTTGAAATTCTATGATTTAAAAAATTTCTAGAGAGTCTACTAGATTTTATAATTTTTTGTTGTGAATCTTTGTCCTTAGCATCCACTATTTTTAGTACAACCAAATTTTCCACTTTTTCTTCATCTGTTTCTCCTTTAAATTCCCTAAGTAGATAATCTATGATTCGACTTGTAATGAGTGTAGATGCTAAAAAATGACTGTGCTCTGCTTCTTTTAAAGATTCTTCAAAGTTTTTTTCAAAATCAACATCTATCGAATCACTGATTTCTAAATATTCCTTTCGCAAATCATTTAAATTACCTCGTGCCTCTTGCGGAAGCGAATTTTGCATACTTGACAAAACCCGAATAACTTTGTCACATTCAACCATAAGACGACGTAAAGAAGATTCTTTAGCGTCAATAATCTCAATCAGAGATACTCCAAGCGCTTTTTCATCGTTCGTTCTAGTAAGATTATATGTGGATATAAGCGAAGAACATTCGCCATATATTTTTTCTAGCCTTGTTCTTAAACTACAACGAACGCTTGCAGAAAAACGACTAACACTGGCATTTGTGAGAGAAGCATCTATATCCCAACATTTTTCTAATAATTCTTTAGCTTGTGTTTTTAACGACTCGTATTGACCAAGAATTGCCAACATTCTTCTTCTTTCATCAGACTCACTTTGTATCATGTTGACTCTCACTCAATATTCGCATGCTTCTTCTCAAGGTCTCTTTCTGTCTTGCCAAGAGAATGCATCATTTCAACAACTGCTGCGTCAAGAAAAATCATGCACGCATCCTCGAAAAGTGTGCCAAGCGGTGTCAAGGGAACATATGAGCCGCGCATCTGATTCTTAAGATAGTCTTTTTTCAGATGCTCCACATCAGACTTTGTCCTGCCCTTTACAATCAGGAAAATATCAGAAAGCCTTGCAACTTCAGACACAGGATTTGATGTTAGTGCGCAAATTTTCGCCCCTATGTCCTTTGCAACCTCTGCCGCACTTACAACAGAATGTGTGTTTCCTGAACCAGAAATCAGGAAAAGAGTATCATCTTTTTGTATTCCTGGTGTTGTTGTCTCACCCACAACATGCACTTCAAGGTCAATGTGGGCAAGCCTCATTGCAAATGCTGATGCCACAAGCCCTGAGCGCCCCATGCCGTAGACGAAAATGCGCTTTGAAGACACAAGCATTCTAAGCAGATCCTCTGCCTTCTTATGGTCAATCTCGTCTGCTGCTGCTGTTATATGACCTATGATTTCGTGGAGAGCTTCTTTTGCATATTTCATATAATCACGGGATAGTTGTCCACTCAGATTAAAAAAGGTTAGCATTACGGCACCAGTAATCTATTTTAATGTACTGATGCATGTGTTAATATGGAAAAGGAAAGCGCGCCCAAAAAGTTCTATCCTGCAGGGACTGAAAGCATTTTTTCTGAAGAAATATGCTTTGAGAGCAACTTCAGCGAGCTTATGGCAATGAAGCCTGCGTTTGTCGCTGCTGCAAAAATCATAAGGGATGCAATTTCGAGCGGCACACCTGTTTATGTGCGCCACCACGCTGATGCTGACGGCTATGCAGGAGGCATTGCTCTTGAAAAAGCAATAGCACCTGTAATCAAAAAGCTGCGCTTCAATGACACATGGCGGTATTTTGACCGCCAGCCATCCAAAATTCCGTTCTATGACTATTCTGATGTTATCCGCGACATCGTATCTTCAAGAAGAAACTGTGAGCGCTTTGGCTCAAAGCTCCCGCTTGTTGTTTTGGTTGACTTAGGCTCTACTAAAGAGGATTTGCTCGCCCTTCGCCGCGCTAAAATCCACGGCCTGAAAGTGATTGTTGTTGACCACCACAATCCCGGCAAAGTTGATGCCGGAAAGAGCGCAGTTGACAAATACCTTGAGGCGCACATAAACCCGTATCTTTTCGGGCATGACAAGAACATAACTGCCGGAATGCTGGCATACGAGCTTGCAAGGACAATTGATATCGGTGTTTACGCCCCCATCCTGCCTGCTGTTGCAGGCACAGGGGATAAGTCGCACGGTAAAATATTTGATGAATATGTCAAAGAATCAGGCGAGACCCCTGAGTTTCTGAAAAAGCTTGCGCTCTGCATTGATTTTGAGGCATACCACCTGCGCTTTATGAATGATGCCGGGCTCATAAGTGAGCTTTTCTCACTCAGCGATACTGCGCGCAAAACAGTTGAGCTTTTATCAAGCGAGATTGCAGAGCGAATTGTTGCGCAAAAAGCTGTGATAAAAGAATACTCAACTGCAGAAACCCTAAAAAACGGCTTTGTTATAGGCTTGTTTGATGCAGAAAACTGCATGGAAGTCGGACGGTTTCCGCCAATAGGCAAAACAAGCGGCATCTTCATGGAATTCTTATCTGAAAAGCACAAGAGCGCGCCAGTGATTGCAATTGTCTTCACAAAGGGTTCTTTGTCTATGCGCGCTGACAGCACTGCTGCAAAACGCGGGTTTGATCTCAACAAACTGGTGCAGGAACTTGCTTCAACCATTCCCGAAACGAAAATAGAAGGCGGAGGGCACGAGGTTGCGGGCGCGCTCCGGTTTGTTCCTGCAGGGAAAAACAAGGTTCTTGAGAGCCTAAAGCAATATATAAGCAAGCTGGCATGATGATTGGTATGGATAATATTACTGTAATATTCTCAGGCATGGCAGGAAGCGGAAAGACCAGTCTTGCAAAGGAAATTGCAAATCGGTTTGCCCTAAAGTACCTCTGCGGCGGCGATGCCCTGAAAGAACTAGCCTATAAGCACGGATACAAAATAACCGGCAGTGACTGGTGGGAAACAACCGAAGGCATGAGGTTTCTTTCTGAGCGCAAAACAAACCCTGAATTTGATAAGGAAGTTGATAAAATACTCTTGCGCGAAGCAGAAAAAGGCGGAGCTTCAATAACATCATGGGCGCTTCCTTGGCTGGAGGCACCCGGAATTAAAATATGGGTAGATGCTTCGCAGGAAGTACGGGCAAAAAGAATTGCAGAGCGCGACAAGATTTCTGTTTCAGATGCACTTGATGCAGTCAAAATAAGGGATACAGAGAACACCGGGCTTTACAATAAACTGTATGGCTTCACATTGGGTACTGATTTTGAGGATTTCGACCTACTGCTTGATGCAAACACAAAAAACGTGAAAGAATTGGCAGATGAAATAGAGCAATTTCTAAAAGAAAAGATCAAAATAGATTGATGAATTTATCCCTGCTCAAAAGAAGGTAATCCCGGTCATTTGAAAAAATTTCCATAGTAACAGTTCTGTTGTACCTGTTTTTCTTTAGAATGCCGGCGATTTCATGCCAGTCAATATTGCCGCACCCAATAGGCAAATGCTCATCTTCTGCGCCATTGTTGTCAGATGCATGAAGATGCACAATCTTTTTTCCAAATTCCTTAAAAAACGCACGTGTCTGGTTCTCATTCTGCATTATGTTCGCGTGCCCGACATCAAGGTGCATTCTTGCTTCAGGAATCCTTTTGAAAATTCTTTTGAATGTCTGAGGAGTATCAAACGGCTCAATAAAGTTCTCAATTATCAGTGTAAGATCCTGTTTGCCTGCAATTTTTGCAAAGTCTGCCATAAAAGAAATATTTGCCTCAATCTTCTCATCTGTGCTGTGAAAAGGCATATTGTATGCCGGATGTATATTCACGTATTCTGCTCCAAGCCTTGAAAATATTTTTGCATACTTTGTAAACTCCTTCATGCACGCCTGCCTTATGCCTGAAACAGGAAGAGCAAAAGGAAGAAAAGGTGTTGTGTGACCGACAATGCCGAGCCCGCTGTCCCTAAGGGCTTTTTTGGCTTTTGCCACGTCAAACTGCCCTGCTTTTGTCGGCTCAATAGTCAAATCAATGAAATCAAAGCTGTTTTTTGATATCCAGCTTATTTCCTTCATTATATTTTTCTGCGGATGGTTCATTGCACCCACTTGAATTGGCATACAGAGTATTGCCGACGCTCATTAATAAACTATATATACCCCTTCGGTTCATAAGTACCTTTATGAAAAGAAAAGCAATGACAATGGCTTTGACACTTGTGATAACAATTGTTGTACTGATAGTTGTTGCTCTTGCCATAATTACAGTTACGGCAGAGAATGTGGCTCAGACAGGTGCTGGCGCAGAAGAGCAAACAATGGACAGCTTTTGTAAAATATGCGCCAAAAACGTATGTGGTTCAAAAGCAGCCGATGAAACAGTCACAGTCGCAGAATGTCCGTGCCTTAATGCAATATACATATGCCCGTAAATTAGTGGAGGATTCCACTTACGTGCATAGCCAATGCATTAGATTCACAAGAGTAAAGTTTTATCTGTGGCTTTTTTAGAGGTCATAGATAAAATAACCTCTTAAACCGTTCTTTCTATGCCATTTTTGCATTAAATAATTTTTAGTAGAAAAATATTGCTATCCTTCAACATCCCAAAGTTTGTCCTTCTTAATCATTATATCACGTATTTCATCAAGCACATTTATCTCATTATCAGATAGAAGCGCGCTCTGTCTTCTTAATTCGTGATATTCGTTCTTGGAAATAAATGTGTAAAGCGTATCTCCTTCCTTGAGATTGCGCCCGATTGTAGGCCCGTCAATTGAGACAGCAACCTGCATGCTTATTTTTGCTTCAGGTATGTTCTCGCCCTTCTCCTGCAATGCATGCACTGTGCCTATCGGATTTCCGTCTGGCTTCATAAGGTCTGCGCCCTGCCTTAAAACCCCGCCAAGCATCTCAAAGCCGCCTATTGCCGGCTTTGACTGGCGAAACACAACATTAGGCATAAGGCGCAGTTTTGCTGCGCGCTGAATCGTCCCAAGTATTGATGTCCTCTTTTTCTCCTCAACTACCTTGACATGTTCCTCATATGCCTCGACAAGCCGGTATATTATGTTGCTTGAAAAGATAGGTATTTTCGCCTTTAGGGCAGCTTCCTCTGCTTCAGGCAAAATCGGTGTATTAAATGCAAAAATAATCCTGTGCTCATCCTTGACCTCTTCAAGCGAAAGAACCTCTTTTTTTGTTACATGCCCGACCTGTGCGCGCCTTATCGGTATGTTCTTTTCGCGAAGAGTCTTGACAAGCGCTTCAAGGCTTCCAAGTGCGTCAGCGCGAACAATAACGCCATCCCCGTCAGTGGTTATCTGGACTTCTTCTATCTCTTTTTGTACCTCTTCTTCTGCGCCTTCAAATCCGGACTCGCCCTGAATCGAGATAAATGGTACGCCGGCTATCACATCATCAATGCCCGGGGCAGAAATCTTTACACCGGATGCAGCAGAAACCTCTTTTACAGCAACAAACTTTTTCTCTGCGCGAATCTCTTTCATTGGCTCTGTCTTAAGAAGTGCTTTTATCTTTGTCTTGACAACCCCTTCCGGGTGCCCGATAACAATAGAATCCCCTGCGCGCATGACACCGTCATAAAGTATTGCGTCAATTGTCATGCCAAGCCCTTTTACAGGGCGGACCTCAAGTATTATTCCCTTTCCACGCTCAGTCTCTTTGACCTCAAGCTGACTTCCGAGGTACCTTTGCGCAAGACCTGAAAGCATCGCAATAAGATCCGGCACACCCTCGCCAGTCATTGCAGACGTAGGGATTATGGAAACTGTCTTTGTGAAGTCATCAACGCGGTCATAGCGCTCTGCGTTGATGCCGCGCTCGTACAGCGCGCCTATAAGCTCATATATCTTCTTATCGAGCATCTCCTGAACGCCTGATGTCTGTATTTCAAAGGTTCCAGCAAAGGGTGCATCTTTTTGTATCTGCCAACCGCCAATCCTGTCAATCTTGTTTGCAGCAATGACAAACGGCGTCTTGTAGCTCTTAAGTATGTTTATGCTTTCCTCGGTCTGGGGCTTTATGCCTTCATTTATGTCAATTACCAGTATTGCAATGTCTGAAAGCAGGCCACCGCGCTTTCTAAGAAGGTCAAATGCCGCATGCCCCGGCGTATCAATAAAAAGAAGCCCTGGAATCTTCAAATCAACCTTGAACTTCTTAAGGAGGTCTCCTGAAATCTCCTGTATCTTTTTTGCAGGAACTTCTGATGCGCCAATATGCTGGGTTATTCCCCCAGCCTCGCCTGACGCAACACGGCTGCGCCTGACATAATCAAGAAGCGTTGTCTTGCCATGGTCTACGTGCGCAAGAACCGAAACAATTGGCTGGCGTATTCGTGTCATAGAAATCACTAAGAGTAATTGGAGGATAAATTTTAAATGCAGGATAAATCAATTGCCGGAAAAGGTATGCTTTATGTTCTGTATAGCAATGTTTTATGGACAAAACTTCGTAAAACTTGTTTTTATATTCAATTTTTGGATTACCTTTAAAAAACAAGAGAGGGGCGTTGTCCTTCGGACAGTGTGTTTCGGCTTCGCCTAAATATTATGGGGGGCGTCGGTGCTTCGCACAGAGTGGCTTTTTTTGTGGTGAAAAACTATATTGAAAACCTCATACTATCGATCTTTTGAATTTTCCTTTTTCTTCTATAATGAATTTTTTTCTAACTAAGTGATTTAGAGCTTCATCAATTTTTGCTTTTATTTTATCGCCAGTTCTATGATTATGAAAAATCTCTTTAGCTACATCTGCAACAAGAGTGTCTTTTGTTGCACTAAATGTGTTCTTAAGAATGTCATATATTGCACCGGCAAGTTCTTCTTCCACGTCACCGCCCAGGTAACTTGCGATGACAAGGCCGAAGGAATCCACCAGGATTGCGCCGTCCACACCGTCCAACGACCTGAGAATATCCATGGCGCCTTCATAGACTATCTGCTTCTTGG
>CBDUVQ010000038.1:0-8882 GCA_965370715.1 uncultured archaeon | reverse complement strand
TTTACCTTATGCAGGAACCACATATCAATTTTTGTGAGTTCGTATATTTTTTCAAGGCTTATGCCGCATTTCATTGCTGCTGCAACATAAAACAGCCTTTCGTCAGTTGGCTCTGAAAGGTTTTTTTCTATAAGTTCAATATTTGTGCAGGAGTCCTGCTTATTCCCGACAACACCCTTCTTTAGCGGGTTGCACATGCGCACAGCCTTTTGCAGTGCCTCCTCAAAGCTTCGGCCTATTGCCATCACTTCCCCGACAGACTTCATCTGCGTGCCTATGCGCCTGTCTGCCCCACGAAACTTTTTGAAGTCCCATCGCGGGATTTTTACAACAACATAATCAAGCGCAGGCTCAAAACAGGCGTATGTCGCAAGTGTAACAGCATTTTTTATCTTGTCAAGTGTTTCTCCAATGCAAAGCTTTGTTGCAACGCTTGCGATTGGGTATCCGGTTGCCTTTGACGCGAGCGCGCTTGAGCGCGAGAGGCGCGGGTTCACCTCGATTATCCTGTAGTCAAAAGTCTTGGGGTCAAGGGCAAACTGTATGTTGCACTCCCCGATAATGTTAAGGTGTCGTATTGCGGCAAGAGATATATTTCGCAAAGCATGATATTCCTGGTTGTTAAGTGTCTGCGAGGGTGCAACAACTATTGACTCTCCGGTGTGTATTCCAAGAGGGTCCATGTTCTCCATATTGCATATTGTTATGCAGTTGTCTATTTTATCGCGCATTACCTCGTATTCTATTTCCTTCCATCCGCCAACATATTCCTCAACAAGTATCTGTCCAATTACACTGCCGCTGATGCCAACACTTGCGATTTCACGAAGCTCGTCCTCGTTTCGCGCGACCCCGCTGCCTTGCCCGCCAAGCGTAAAGCCTGAGCGAATCATTACAGGATACCCTATTTCTTCGGCAACTCCAAGAGCGTCATCAATAGAATGAACGGCCATGCTTTTGCATACATTCAGGCCTGCGTCCTCCATTGCCTGACGAAACAGCCTTCGGTCCTCTGAAATCTTTATGCTTTCAATAGAGGTTCCAAGGACCTTTATGTTGTATCTTGAAAGAATTCCTCTGTCATAGAGCGCGACCCCGCAGTTGAGCGCAGTCTGTCCCCCGACACTAAGAAGTATGCTATCAGGGCGCTCTTTCTTTATCACGCGCTCAACAGACTCTGGCTTTACAGGAAGAAGGTAGATTTTTGATGCCATTGCAGGGTCTGTCTGTATAGTCGCAATGTTCGGGTTGACAAGAACAGTCTGTATCCCTGCTTCGCTGAGAGCCTTCAGTGCCTGGCTCCCGGAAAAGTCAAACTCACCAGCCTCGCCTATCTTGATTGCGCCGCTTCCAAGGACAAGGACTTTCCTTATCTTCGCGCACCCCTTTTTTTTGCCAAGTAGATCCTGCATAAATATCACTATTTTATTGCCCTCAAAAACTCGTCAAACAAATAATTTGTGTCCTCAGGGCCGGGCATGGCTTCAGGGTGGAACTGGACTGAAAAAACAGGCATGGTTTTGTGCTTTATGCCCTCGTTTGTCCCGTCATTTGCATTAACAAACCACTCGGCAACGTCTTTTGGGAGTGTTTTTTTGTCAACCGCATACCCGTGATTCTGGGTTGTTATGTATGTTCTCCCTGAAAACACATCCTTGCAGGGCTGGTTCTGACTGCGGTGGCCGTACTTGAGCTTGTATGTGTCTGCCCCGAGTGCAAGGGAAAGAATCTGGTTGCCAAGGCATATCCCGAAAACAGGCATTTTTGTTGCAACAAGCTTTTTCACGTTTGAAATTGTCTTTTTCAGGACCTTTGGGTCTCCGGGACCATTTGAGATAAGGATGCCGTCAGGCTCTTCCTCAAGTATTTTGTCAAAAGGATAATCATAGGGTACAACAGACAGCCGGGTGTTCCTCTCAAGGAGGCTGCGCAATATTCCTGCTTTTGCCCCGCAGTCAATTATGACAATGTTTTTGTTCCCGCGCCCGATTCGCGCCACTTCTTTTGTAGAAACCTCTCCGACAAGGTCTTCGTCATTCGGGTTTGTTGCGGTTTTCAGCTCTGATGCAAGCTCATCCATATTTGGATTTTCAGGGCATATTACGCCCATCAAGCTTCCGCGATCGCGAATCAGCTTTACTAGTTTGCGGGTGTCAATGCCTTCAATGCCGCATTTATTCTCTTCCAGAAACCACTCATCAAGTGTCTTTGCACAGTTCCTGTGGCTTGGATGCCTGCAAAGCTCTGATACAATATAGGACACAACCTTTATCCCATTGGACTCAAAGCCGACAGGAATGCCTGTTTCATCCGAAGCGTGTTTTGGAACCCCGTAATTGCCAATAAGCGGGTAAGAAGAAACAAGAATCTGGCCTGTGTATGACGGGTCTGTCAAAGCCTCGACATAGCCAACCATGCCTGTGTTGAATACTACTTCTCCAAAGACCTTTTTTGGAACCCCAAAAATATTCCCTTTGAACGAGGTACCGTCCTCAAGAAGTAAAACCGCCTCTTGCATGTGTTTTTTAGAATCTGAGCTTAACAAATAAACCCACGTCTTATTTACGACGTGAAAGTATATAAATCCTTAGTTGTGTCACTTTCAGCCTGACTCTGCAAAAGAAATTGGTGGGTTTTTCAAGCTGTTGTAATTGTTTATCTCGAAAGTGTTACGAGCACGTCGGTTTCGGGCTTGGTCGCAAAAATCATGAAAATCTACTATGCTTTTGGATAAGCTTTTCAAGCTCTCCGATGGTTCGTCTCGAAAGTGTTACGAGCAGGTCAATTTCTGTGCCCTATGCTACTCGAACTTTGTTTGATTGGTTAGGGTTCGAGATCCTGAAAATCTACTGAGATGTTGGATAAGCTTTTCAAGCTCTTTTCCGGTTCATCGCGCAAGCAAGACGAGCATGCCGCTTGCGGATTCACACGCAAAAATCATGAAAATCCACAAGTTCTGTTGGTTAGGCTTTTCAAGCTCTCCAGCGGCTCAACTCGCGCTCAATACGAGCATACTTCGCACGGTTTCGTTCGCTGTAGATAGCGAGGAGAGGATTTGAACCTCTGACCTTTGGGTTATGGGCCCAACGAGCACTCCAGGCTGCTCCACCTCGCTTTAAGAAGACAATAACCAAACTTAACGCTCGTCTTTTAAATAACTTTATAATGCAGCAAAGTACTTTTCTGTGACTTAATTGTTAGTTCTAGTTAGTGGGCATAATGTGATATAATTTAAATTGTTCTAAACATGTATTCGGATGGATCTATATATTAAAGACGCGCTCAAAATCGCAATATATGAAAGCATACTTACGGATTGTATTACTCGCTCTGTGGGAGCCGCATTATTATTGGATGATGATACAGGAAGCAAAACAATAATATATCGGGGACATAACGGAAACGAAGAAGACTCATGCATTGGCAAAGAGTGCAAGCGCAAAGCACGCCAAGACAGTATCGCTTCAGTCCTGCTACAATATAAAGAGCTGCGTCTGGAAAAAGAAGAGCTTAGGGCTCACCTTGCTTCTGAAATTTTGAAAAACGCCATGATTTCTTCAGTTGATCAATCACTAATTGAAGCTGTCAATTTTCTTGCAGAAGAAGATGATATAGATTGTCCATCACACTGTGCAGAAGAATACTGCATAATGGAAGCAGTTAAAAATAAAGAAAACCTGAAAGGAGGGGTTCTTGTTTGCACAGATTTACCCTGCGAAAATTGTATAGACCTTATAGAAAAATATAGAATAAGTACTGTCTACTTTTGGCGATACAAATGTGGCGAACAACGACCTAAAGACTGGAGACTATATGAACGTTTGAAAAATAATGGAATAAACATCATAAAAATGGATAATACCGAGGCACAAGAAGTAGAAAATGACCTATACCGTGAACTGGAAAAAAATAATATCTTATGCCGGCTCCCTCACGAGTAGCCATTTAAGGTTTCGTGTAAAGTTACATTTATGCTTGGAATTGACGAAGCAGGGCGCGGCCCTGCAATAGGCCCTTTGGTTGTTGCCGGTGTGCGAATACTTGAAAAAGACAATATAACCCTGAAAAAACTCGGGGTGCGCGACTCAAAAATGGTTTCTCCAAAAGAAAGAACATTTCTTGCAGAAAGAATAGAGGGCATTGTTTTGTGGAAAAAAGCTGTTTATGTTGATGCAAAAGAAATTGACGAGAAAATGAAGCGCATGTCACTGAATGACATTGAGCTTGAAGCAATGGCTGAAATAATAAATTCGTGCGAACTTGAGAATGGCGAAGATGTCATTATAGACCTGCCCTCAAACGGCCCTGAGTTCGGGCGTGTTCTGCGCACGAAGATAAAAAACAAAAAAATAAACTTAATTCTTGAGCACTCTGCAGACAAGAACCACGTGTGCGTTGGCGCGGCATCAATCATCGCAAAAGAAGGGCGGGAAAAACAGGTTGCGCAACTACACCTTGTGCACGGGGACTTCGGCTCAGGCTACCCACATGACCCAAAGACAAAGAAGTTTCTTCAAAAAGCAGTGCGCGAGAAAACATCTACAGAAATCATAAGAACTTCATGGGCGACTGTGAAAGATTTGCAAAAGGGCGCAGAGCAGAAGAAGTTGTTTTGAATTTTCAAAGAAAACTGCGGCGGCAGTTACAAACCCAACAGCCATCGACAATTATATGCATTTATTGTCGATTACAGTCGACAATAATACGACCAGCTCGTTTCATCTACAATCATTGAAACGCTGTCCTTCAGAGCCTCATAAAGTATGCGCTTTCCTCAATTTGCGGTGTGTGTTTTTCACAAGAGATGAGTATTTAAAGATTTTGTTACTAGTTAATGGTATGAACCGCAAATATATTCTCGACGGGAATGACGCTATTGCGTGTATAATTGGTGATGGTGAAATTACCTTTACCTATGAAGAATCAAATTTACCAAAAGAGTTCAGGGACATTCTTAAAAACGGAAAGGGTCACCTTGTGTTAGTTGACGCGAGTCCCGACGATGAGTTGTCCAGTGTTTTTGATGAAGTGAATCCAGTTGCAGGTTATGGAATTGGTGACAATCGCATCAGGTATGTGTTTAATGCTGCAGATTTAATTGGGGCAAAAGATGTTAAATTTGGAAGTGGAAATTTGATTAGTATTACGTATAAGTTAAACGATTGGAAATGCGTTTGATTTCTTGGCAGTATTGTTTTTCGGTTTTGATGGGTTACTTAAAAATGCATGAAATAATATCTTTCAGGGGCTATGCTCTTTAATCAACGCAATACATTCTCTGTTTGTTTTCTTAGGTTTGTTACTTTACAGTCACACTAAATTTATAAAGCTAAATTGAATCGGGGATGCATATACCAATCAATACCAGTATGTCGACCGTCACGGTCGACAAAAAATGGGTTGTGTTTGGGGATGAAGAAGTTGAGGATCCCTCTTCCATAGATTTTCTTTTTCGACCCCATGTCTTATTTAGAGATGTGGAAGGAAAAGAGTATGTTGTGGGCAGGGATCTTGATGCGTTTTCTAGCATAGATATGGAGAAAACGTATCGAGTTGAAACACAAATCTACATATTTGAATATAAGTGCTACCCAATAGTTACGGAGTTGGAAGCGCTTTGAGGGTTCATCCCTTCTTTTATTTAAGTTCATATATCATTATTAGATACTTAGTATTTGACATTTTTTAGAGGCAAGAAAACTGAAAATTCATTATTGGACACCATCTGTGCCATCTTGTTTTGGAATATATAACTCATTATGATATGTGTATTGAAAAAAATAAAAATGAAGAACAATCAGGAATATTTCGCTCGCTCCTGAGCGATGCTATTCCTTATTTTGTTACCCATAGTTTCAAACTCCATCTTGAGGTTTTCGGGGTTGATTCGGTCGAAAATCTTCCAGCCTTCCTGAATAACCTCTAAGATATTTCCGGCCATTATAGCATGGTCAACTGCCGCAACACCACTTGTGATATCCAGACCCGTTCGGCCCAGGGATATCTTAAGGGCATCAAAGATCACATCCATGCCTGCGAAGAGGTCGGTCATATGTGTTTCCTTAACACGGAGTTTCTTGTTGTCGGTGTTAATCTTGCCGAACAAGCCCCCTACATTTTGCTGAGCCATGTTAGCAATCTTGGTCTGCATCGAGGACCCAAGAGTCCCGATTTCGCCCGGGATTATGACATCTCCAATCTGTGCACCCGTTGCACCCCGGGTTTCCTTGATTGCTTTGTCAAGAGCATTGATATACTCTTTCAATAACAGTGCCTGCTCAATCAAATCATACAGCCGCTCGTACTCTGTCGAGTCCGCTCGGTATTGTGGGCTTGTCGCCAAAAGATGCTGATCGACCAGATCTATTATCTGGTCTTCAAGCTTAGCTACCGCATCTTTATGATGCTGATAAGCTTTTTCAACTTCAAGATTCGCTATCTGTTCTTCAAGCCCCATGATTTACCCTCATTGCCTTCGCAGCAAACTCCATCTGTTCTTCCAGAGCCCCATCCCAGATTGTGGAAAGGTCCCTTAAATCAACGCCTTCTTTTATCAGGAACTTTAGAAGTTCCATGAAGTTGTTGATATTGCGCTCTTCTAAGCCATCATTCATAAAGGCACGGACATTTTCATGTCGCCTTATGAATGCGACCTCTTCTGAGACAGGCCCACTGACAACAACCGCTTTGTCCCCTTCACGGGTACTCAAATAGTACCATCCGGGAGGTGCGTGTGTGCCCACGTATCCCAGCACAATTGACGCCAAGGTTTTCTCTAACCAGTTATCGTCTTCTTGCACAGGATGTTGTGGTGTATATACACTAATCGGCAAACCACGTGGTGGGTAAAACACAGTATACCCCAAATCTCTGGCTTTAGCAACCGGAAGCTCCCCTTTTATGAGCAGCGGTTGCTTTCCTATGAGCTTCGCATACTCAGGGTCCAGTGTGGCCAAATGATTTGACCTAAGCTGAACCTCGATCAGCTTGACAGTGTCCGCAATCACCGCACAAACAATCCGTGGTTTTGTCGTGCCTCCAAGGCTTCGGTTCCGCTCCAATTGAGAGGAAATTTTTCCAACAGCATAATCCGCCATTAGCGGCTCAAGTTCTGGATCCCGTAATGGTGCCGAATCAAAGAGGAATTTTGAATCAGCATGTTGGAACAATTCGTAGAGGGCTGGAATTCTTAGTAATTCACTATAAGTGTGAACCACCATCAGAAATATGACCTCTCTCTTTCTTACATCTCTCATAAACGCGGCCAGCATCTTGTAGACTTCGCGTTTAATGAAGCCTGTGTCGAAATCCGGGATGTCTGTTTCCAACATATCCAGAAGCTTTGGAAGCTCTTCAACGATTACGGCATGGCTGAAGAGCCCTACATCAACACCATCTTCATCATCTGAACTCATATTTGCTCCGATGAATGAAAAGAGTAGATATGTATTCAGAGGAATCACTTCTTTAGATTTGCTGATGTCAAAGTGTACGTTACTCATATTCGTTGGATACGGTATGAATTCGTACTCCTTCATGATGTTTTCAAGACGCTCAAGAGCATTTGAAAATTCAGGCTCGTCTCTGGTTTTTAAGATTTTGCATATCGATTCTACCCCCCCTTCACATTCATTTAGGGAATAAAGATAGGCGATACAACTCATCATATCTCTTGTTGCGGTTATCCCACACATCTTGAGAAACGATTTTGCAGCATCCAGATATGCATCTTCTGTCGGGAACTTGGCTGTCATAATATCCACCAATTGGTTTGGTAAAACATTCACCGTACCGATGTGTGGATCCGAGTTCCACCCAGTTCCGCTTCTTGACGATCCGCCAACATCCACTACTATCAGGCCTCGCGCAATGCGATATGCAATTTGCCCCGTAAGTACACTTTTACCTTTTCCCGAAGTCCCAAGCACTATTATCATGTTGTTGCTCAAGGACCCCAGATCAAGGTGCATGTTCTCATGCGTTTTCGGATCCCGACCCAGATATATTTCCGAGCCGCGTAGCAAGAAAGGCGTTCCTGTGGACTGCTCGAATGCTGCAATTTCCTCCACAGTGAACATTATATGATCTGGCTGAATATCCAGGCCCAAAAGGTTTAGGGCTCGATTTATTGGCGGTATTTCTGCGAAGGGGTTTAATTCCGCCAATACTTCATTGGGGGGTAGATACTCAAACCAATGTCCTAATATTGATTCGACGGTCTCTGCCAGCACAGAGGCATCATCACCCGCATCGACAGAAACAAGAACCCATAATCGCCCTATAACTGTCGACAGCCTTTCCGACTCTTGAGTGCTTACGATTTGCTTAAGCTCATCGAGATTCAATCCCCGTTTCGATAAAATTGTCGACACGGTATGCTTTGTTGATTGGTATATCAACGTGAGCATGTCCTCCACCATTAGTGGTCGCAGCAAGTTTGACCTTTTAAGCGGGAATATAAGATAATTTCTATTTCGTATCCTATATGTTACGGTCCCGTCGTTCATCACTACGGGTGTTACGGCCACTTTTATACCACCAAAACTGTCTATATGCAGAAGCGGCACTGTCAATTGGTTATGTTTGAACATAATTTACCTCACCTCGGAAATATCTTATCTACTAGGTCCGAGAGTGAAACTCTCGGTCCACCTATCTCGTCACTGCCCAGCACTTTTTTGCGGATGCCATATTTCTTCAAGCCGTCCTCGTCCACGCGCCAGATTGTGAACTCAGTTCCACCGAGTTCTGCCGCCCGAGTGGCATTATCAACAGACTGATCAAACAATGCGTCTTCGAATTCGCCTTTCAATTCACTCAAGGACTGTGGTGGCAGTTCCTGCCACACATCGGCATCTGGCTTTGCCGGAAAGATGAATGTT
>CBDUVQ010000037.1:0-10009 GCA_965370715.1 uncultured archaeon | reverse complement strand
TGCACAACATTGATTTTTGCATGTTGGTACTGTGCCCTTAACACAGCCACCCTGTTGGAAACTGCAATAGCTGCAGAATCAGCGGCATTGCCGGCAGATATTAAAACGGGTTGAGGTGTTGCGTTGCCTGCGGAGGTCAATGCAGGTGTATTGGCTGATGCAACAAGAGCTGATGCAAACACCACAAACAAGAAAGATATAGTAAAAAGATATTTTGAATTCATTATTATCACGTTCACTCAAGGACAAGCTCCAACTCATCCATATTTATGTCGTCTTCAAGTTCTGCCGCTATCTGGGAAGACTCTTCCATGTCAGAGACAAGAGCGTCTAAGTCTGCGCCAACAGAAGATATTGCACTTTCATCCAATGGTTCCACAGGCGGTGCATCCTGTTTGTCAAATATGCAGCCGGAAACAAGCGCAGCCAAAACTAAAACAGCTGCAAGAATGTATTTTGAACGCATAAACAAGATATAGACCAAGCGACTATATAAAGTTTGTGCGCTCATTAAAGAGCTGTTCGCTGTGCCTCAAAAAGCTTAAAAAGCTTAAGCAGCAAACAGTGGTACAGACACAACAGAAAATCCATATTTTCTGAAAGGTATTGTGATATTATGACAACTACATATGACGTAGATTCAGGAAAACTTGTTTTGGCAATTGCAGAGGAATTGCGAAACACAGAGAGCATTCAGCCTCCGGTGTGGGCTGCTTTTGTTAAGACAGGAACGCACGCCGAAAGGATGCCGGATGACCCGGACTGGTGGTATATGAGATGCGCATCAATCCTGCGCAAGGCGTATCTTGAGCCGGTTGGTGTCTCAAGGCTTAGAACTGTCTATGGCGGCGCCAAGAACCGTGGCTATAAACCGGAAAAGTTCACAAGAGCATCCGGAAACATAATCCGAAAAGGCTTTCAGCAGCTTGAAGAGGCAGGTCTTGTCAAAAAAGGCAAAAAAGGACGGGAAATAACCCCTGCCGGAAGAAAGCTTCTTGACAACACATCACAGAAGATTTCAAAAGAATCAGCAAAATGAATCTCATGGATGAATTAGAATCCCTGCGCAGGAAAAAAATGCAGGAATATTCTGCAATGCAAAACACGCATGCTCAAAGGGAGCAGGCGCAAAGGGCAGAGGCAATGGCTTTTGAGATAAAAAAAGCTGTCTCCGGGATTTTAAGCAAAGACGCTATCCAGCGGCTTTCCAACATACGGGCAATAAAACCTGAGATGGCACAGCAAATAGAAATATATCTCATGGAAATGTATCAGGCAGGGCAAATAAAGCCCCCGTTGCCTGACGAGGCATTCAAAAAAATGCTCGACAAACTCATACTTAAAAAAGAAACAAAAATTGTAAGAAAACCAAAGTGATTAAATGTCTGTTCACAAAACTCACGGAAAAAAGCAAAAGCTTGCAAAGGCAGCTAAGAAAAGCTCGCCTGCGCCGCGCTGGGTAGACCTCAAGGTCTTCGGTCTTGGACGGGCGAAGTTTCGCGCAGTGAAACGGTTCGCTGACAGGCACTGGAGAAGGCGCGGGAAAGTTGACGCATAAATGGTGTATTAAATGGCTGATGAAAAAATTTATACTGTAAACCTGACCCCTGCATGGAATTCTGCATACAAAAAGCGCGCGAAAAAGGCAATCTATGTCATCAAAGAATACCTAAAGCGCCACAAGAAAGCAAAGGTTGCAAAAATTGCCCTACAATTAAACGAGGAACTTTGGGCACGAGGCGCAAAAAACCCGCCAAGGTCAGTAAAGATACAGATTGTAAAGGAAAAAGATGATGTTTTCTGGGCAGAACTTGCAGGAGTAAAGTTTGAGCTTCCGAAAAAGCCGGAAACAAAGAAAGAGGAAAAGCCAAAGGAAGAGCCTGTAAAAGAAGAAGCAAAGCCTAAAGATGAAAAAAAGAAAGCCGAGCCGGCAAAGCCGGAAGAAAAAGCTGAAAAGAAGGCAGAAGAGCCGGCAGCTAAAAAAGAGGAAAAGGCTCCTGTAAAAGAAGAAAAACCGGTGAAGAAAACAGAAAAGGCAGATAAAGAGCCTGTGACAGCTGAAAAGAAAGATGTAAAGCCCCCTGTTGAAAAAGCTGAAGTTGCTGAAAAGCCAAAGGAAGAAAAACCAGTAGTTAAAGCGCCTGTGAAAGAGAGTTCTGAAAAGAAATGATGTCAGGCAGATTTTTAATCAGGTACTATATTCTTTTTCTTAAACCGTCTTTGTAAGAAACTCTTGGTGTAAAAAACCTATTTTCCCGCTAATTGTACTTATAAAAAGGCCGTATCCCAAACATAAATGGAAACCCTAAATTCTATTCTAATATTGGCTTGCATGCCAATGCAGGGAGAGACGGCATGAAAGACCTACTAAAATCCAACAACAAAGAACTTCTGGAAACATTATGGAACTCTGACCTTCAGGCATTCATGATACTTCGCTCATGCAAAAGCCTGCACGATGCGCGAGACACGCTGATGAAGCACGTAAACAGCATTGAGAGGCACCTTTACAACATATATTCAGACAGGCATTTCAAGGACATAAACCTGCTTGAAAAAAACAATGCCAAGGAATGCATCAGGGTTTTCAAAAACATAATACGGTCTGAGAACGAAAAAATCACAAAATTTTCTGCTTTGAAGCTGCTATACAAAACCGCGAACAACAAAATCAGCCCATCAAATCTAACCCCTGGCTTCATCATTGAATTTATCTTTCTCTTAAGGGGCATAAACTGCAATTCAGGCATGTATGCAAAGAAAGGCGCACCCGCATTCATGAAAATGAATGGACGCAAGGCTGCGCTTGAGCGCACGAATTCTCTTGACCAGTATGCATTGACAATGGAAAAATCATTCAGGCGCTACAAAACAGGGCTTGACAATGCACTGGCAAAAGAAAGAAATGAAAACAAAACGCGCATACTCAAGTTCTTCAAGGCAACTGAAAAAGACTGGCAGGACTACCGCTGGCACCTGAAAAATATTATACAGGATACCAATACCCTGAAAAAACTGGTAAAGTTAGGCGATAATGAACTCAAAGGGCTTAAGGCTGCAAAAAAATTCAACATCCCGTTTCATATAACCCCTCATTATCTTTCGCTTTTTGACCATAAAAACACACGCAAATACGACCATGCAATCAGGGCACAGGTTTTGCCGAGCGAAACCTACTGCAAAAACTTTGAGAAAAGCAAAAGGCAGGGCACAAATCTTGATTTCATGGGCGAGAAATCCTCAAGCCCGATAACAGGCATAACCCGAAGATACCCCCAGATTGTAATTCTTAAGCCATTTGATTCATGCCCCCAGATATGCGTTTACTGCCAGAGGAACTGGGAAATTACAGACATAGAAAGTGCTGTATTCTCCAAAAAAGCAATGGATAAAGCCATAAAATGGATTGAGAAAAACAAAAGCATTACTGAAGTCCTTATTACCGGCGGCGACCCGCTGACATTAAATGATACTATCCTTGATTGGGTTCTGTCAAAAGTCTCTGCAATCAGGCATGTTGAGAGAATACGAATTGGCACAAGAATACCGGTCACAATGCCGCAGCGAATCACAGATAAATTTGTTGAAACCATCTTGAAATACCACAAACTTGGAGAAAAAGAGCTGTCAATAGTTACGCACTTTGAACACCCGACAGAAGCCACACCTGATTCACTAAATGCTCTTCGGAAAATAAAGAATGTCGGCATCAATATCTACAACCAACAGGTCTTCACATACTACAACAGCAAAAAATACGAATCCTGCCTTCTGAGAAAGACCCTTAAAAAAATAGGGATTGACCCGTATTACACATTCAACACAAAAGGAAAAGATGAAACTGTTGATTATCGCGTGCCAATCCCCCGAATTGAGCAGGAAAGAAAAGAGGAAGCAAGGTTTTTGCCGGGCCTCACAAGAACAGACGAGCCTGTGTTCAATGTGCCACGCCTTGGAAAAACACATCTTCGCGCATGGCAGGACCACGAAGTTATAATGATCCTTGAAGACGGCAGAAGGGTTTACCGATTTTATCCATGGGAATCTAAATTTGAGTTGGTTGAGCCATACAATTACACTGATGTTTCAATTTATGATTATCTTGAAAGGCTGAACAATGACAAAGAGAACATAGATGAATATTCGTCAATATGGTATTATTTTTAGTGCTGTTTCTGTGTGTGGTCCTTTTCAGGCGGCAAAGGAGAATGGCTTTTAGGTTTTCTCATTCTGGTCACTGCCACCAAAAACGCTATTATCTCAACCCTGCCGAGCACCATAAGCAGTATGAATGCTGCCTTGAGGTGCGTTGCAAGTGAGACAGAAATTATTCCTGCTGTAAGCCCGACTGTTGAGAAAGCAGATGTTGCCTCAAAGAGTGAATCTGCAAGTGAAAATCCTTCAAAAGTAAGCAAGGAGGCAACCGCAATCACAGCCACACCGGAAAGGATTATGAACAACAAGTTTGTTATTATGTCGCGCCTGCAGTACTCATGCCCGTCAAGGGATATGCGGTCTGTTGTCCTGCCAATTACAGAGCCTATTGTAAAAGATATTGCCTTGAACAGCAGCAGGACACGAAAGACCTTTATCCCGCCGGCAGTTGATATGCTCATGCCGCCGATAAACATCAGGGCAATGAATATGAGCTTGACATTATCTGCCATAGCCGAAAAATCCATTGTCGAAAACCCGGTTGTCGTGGATGCGCTCACAACATTGAATGCTATTGTTGAAAAATCCACAGGGTATGCAGCCTGCACTGCAATGATTCCTGCAATGATTATGAGTATGAAAGCAACAAGCTCCTTTGTTATTGCAGACATGAACCTCTTTGAAAATATTCTGTGGTGTATGAAAAAACTGGTTGCACCCAAAAACATCATAAGCATCAGCAGACCTCCCGAAGGAAAGAAAATGTATTTTGACATGTCTTCTGTCGGGGTAAACCCGCCGGTCATAAATGCGCTCAGCACAACAGAGATTGAGTCTGCCAGGCCGGCATAATCAAGGGCGTAAAACAATCCGGATAAAAGAAATACATACAGCACATATATTTCCAGCACCGAGATAAGGGATTTCTTTATACTGTTTGTCGGGCCGCCGACAAGATTTATGACTTTTGTCAGGTGCTCAAGAGTCTTTCCGCGGTAGAAAAACGCAAGCAGTATAAGGACAATTCCAATACCTCCAACCAGATGCGTGAAGCTCCTGTAGAACACAATCGAGCGCGGCAGAGCATCAATGTTTGTTATGAGCGTAAAGCCTGTTGTTGTGTATCCTGAAATGCTCTCGAAAAAGCTGTTCACAAAGCGCGCGCCAATGCTTGCGTCATTAAAGACATTGAGCCAAAAATAAGGTATGGAGCCAATGAAACCAAGAACAAAAAAGGTTCCTGTCAAAAGCATGCATGACTGGCGAAAGTCCAGCCACTCACGGATTGAGAGAGCGTTCAGGACAAAGCCGGTTGCGAAAAACGCAAATCCTGTTACGAATAATGCAATGATTGCCTGTGTCTCATTGTAGATAAAACCCATCATTATGGGAAATGCTACGAGAATTCCTGCAAGCTGGAGAACCAGACCCATGTTTGCGAGTACAGGGCGCATGTGCATATTTTGGCGATAAGGGGTAATAAAGGTTAGAAGGAATTGTGTAAGATGTGTGTTCTGTATGACAAAGTTATAGACAAAAAAGAATAATTGATTTAAAATCCTCTTCTAAAACAAACACATGCCCCAAAAAGAAAAATCATTCGCTCTTGAAATCATTGACGCCATAAAAGAAGGCGAAATCAAAACACAGCGCGAACTTACTTTCTGGAAGCGCAAGATGTCTAAAAAATATGGCGTCCTCGGGATTGTCCCAAGTTCAGAAATACTGAAATACGCCACTGAACGAAAAGGGCTTGAAATATTGACAAAAAAGCCTGTCAGAACAATATCCGGTGTATGCGTTGTTGCAGTCATGACAAAGCCGCATCCATGCCCGGGAAAATGCATATACTGCCCGGAGGGGGATGATTCTCCAAAAAGTTACACTGGGCTTGAGCCGGCAGCGCGCAGGGCAAAGATGTTTGAGTATGACCCGTATCTTCAGGCAAAGAACAGGCTTGAACAGCTTCATGCAATCGGGCACCCAATAGAGAAGGCAGAACTTATAATCATGGGCGGGACATTTCCTGCGCAGGATATGAACTACCAGAAAGAGTTTGTAAAGCGCTGCCTTGATGCCATGAATAAAAAAGATTCTGAAACACTTGAGGACGCGCAAAAGCTGAATGAAACCGCAAAGATCAGATGCGTTGGTATCACAATAGAAACGCGCCCTGACTTCTGCAAAAAAGAGCACATAAACGCCATGCTTGAGCTTGGGACAACGCGCGTTGAGCTTGGGGTACAAACGCTTTCAGATGAAATATACAAAAAAATGAAGCGCGGCCACAGCATAAAAGATGTCATTGAGGCAACACAGCTTTTGAAGGACTCCGGAATCAAGGTTGTATATCACATGATGCCCGGGCTTTTGCAAAACGAGAAAGAAGACCTGAAAATGTTTCGCGAGCTTTTTGATAACCCTAATTTTCGTCCGGACATGCTGAAGATTTATCCGACTTTGGTAACTGAAGGAACAGGAATATACAAGCTTTGGAAAGAGGGAAAATACACGCCTTATGATAATGTGCGCGCTGCAAATCTTGTTGCAGGAGTGAAGAAAATTCTTCCGCCTTATGTGCGCCTCATGAGAGTCCAGCGCGACATACCGAAAGAAAAGATTGCTGCAGGCGTCACTGCCGGCAACCTTCGTGAGTTGGCAGAAAAGATTCTTGAGAAGGACGGCTCGCGGTGCCGCTGTATACGGTGTCGGGAGGCGGGGCACAGGTACTACAAAAAGGGTGTTTTGCCTGAAAAAGTTGACATTACAGAACGCAAATACGAATCTTCAGGAGGGACAGAATATTTCATAAGCGCAGAAGATACTAAGAAAGACGTTCTTGTGGGTTATCTTCGCTTGCGCATTCCTGCAAATCCGTTTCGGCCTGAGATAGACAAAAATACGGCAATAGTGCGCGAGCTGAAGGTGTCGGGCACAAGTACACCTCTTGGTGAAAAAGGGGATGCATTCCAGCACAAAGGGCTTGGAAAGAAGCTCATGGAACGCGCTGAAAAAATTGCAGGGGAGCGCGGCATGAAGAAAATTGTTGTGACTTCTGCGATTGGGACTAGGGAGTATTATAGGAAGTTTGGGTATGAGCTGGACGGGGTTTATGTTGGGAAAGATGTTGACTAGGCGCTTTAACGAAGTTCGGCGCAGGCGAATTTGGGCGGAGAAATCTTGATAAAGAAGTGTTGCTATAACATAGTTACGGATGAGCTGGTTCGTATTACACATTTAGTAATTTTGATGTTTTTAGTAGGGTAAAGGATTATATTAATAGGGTCAAAACTATTGAGGGGAATGATTCGGAGATTATAAGAGCAGATATTGATTCTCTTACGATGGATGAGAAAAAGTCAAAAAGAAATAAGGCGATTGTTATATGCGGAAGTTTATTATTTGTATCTTAATATTTTTGTGCGGCTTATTTGCGGGAGATATTTATTTTGATAATCCTGTTGATGATTCTCAGACTGTCAATGTTTCAGATAATACTAATAGTCAGAGTGTTAGTACTTTTGATAATTATGTTAAACCTACCGATTATATAGAGCCGGTTGATGAGGCTAAAGAAGTAGTGGCTGATGAAAGAGAAAAAGTCATGACTTCAGACGGTGAGATTTATGGAACTATTCTTAAATTTCCAGGAGGAGGGGACGGTGATATTCGTGTAGATACTGATGGTGATGGATATCCTGATTATTATCGCGATAAAAGTGCGGGGTCAAAAAGTTATTTTGAAGACAAAGGTCTCCTTGATGTCTATGAGAAATATGGTGGCAGTATGATTATTGAGAAGTTTAACACCAACGGCAAATCTGCCCGGGCTGATGCTGATTATATGATCGGTGAGGATGGTGCTGGTTATGATAATGTCAAGGTATTTATCAATGGCGAGAGGGATAAGAATAATGTCTATATCCCGGGTTCAGGTGTTTTGGTATATGATGGGGGGATTCAAGAAGGTGCTAGTGGGGCATTAAGTTACATAAATATGTGTACTATTGCAAAAAAAGATAAAAATATTGACAAGGAATGGTATCAACCTTTTTTAAGTAATTGTCAAAAATGGCTTTAACTTAACAATTTCTGTTTTATCCTAAGTTTGACTTTTATTTTGCTCTGAATTCTATTTGACAGAAGTGTTTTGGTGCTGAAATAAGTTTATTTACAGGATTTAAATTAAATTTTTGATATTAGCACTTGCAAATACAACCATTATTATCTTCAGACCATAAATCAGTCTCACAGTAACTATCAGGATTAACCATACAACACTCGAAACAAAGAGTGTCGCATTTGAGAATGTCGATGTTCTCTTCGTTTAAATCGTCAGAACCTGTGAAAAAACTCTTTAGATTGTCGTTGGTCATCACAATGATCGTAAGACCAACAGCAAGACCAATGATCAGGACAATGATGATTGTGATTGATTTCTCAAGACCAGATCTTCTCATAGATTGTAATTTGATTGCTGCGGTTTATATAGGTTGTATTTGGATGGTTGAGTAATTGAGAAAGATGCGAACGGCAAAGGTATACCATGCACAGGGGTGTTGGTGTATGATGGGGGGGGTTCAAGAAGGTGTTAGTGGGGCATTAAGTTACATAAATATGTGTACTATTGTTAAAAAAAGATAAAAATATTGACAAGGAATGGTATCAACCTTTTTTAAGTAATTGTCAAAAGTGGCTTTAAAGTAAACACACTGCTGAATCTAATCCTCAATCAGCCACTTCCACAAGGGGATGAATCTTATTGACTTTCCGTCTATTCTCTGTCTGTCTTCAAAATCCTCTGTAATAATCAGACCGGAATTCAAATCAAATTCATTCATCGCCGCCAGCAGACCATTTATTTCCCGCTTCTTTGTGTCAGGATTTTCAGTATTATAGCATACCTGTATTGCCTCTGTTATTTTCAGGCCTTCTTTTATTACAAAGTCGCATTCTTTTTGTTTTGAATCCTTCCAGTAATATATTTCTTTTCCTCTTCGCTTTAACTCAATAAAAACCATGTTTTCATAAAGCTGACCTAAATTTTCCCTGAATTTGAAGCAGACAGCGTTGCGCAGACCTGTATCTATGCAATAAACTTTTTTTGGGTTGAGAATCTGTTTTTTAACAGAATAATCAAACATCTTTACAAAATACAGTAGATATACTTCTTCAAGATAATAAGAAAATCGCTGTATTGTATCTAAACTCACATTGAATACATCCTTTAGTCTATTGAATGACTGAAGAGATGATATGCCTGAAAGATAATATTTTGCCAACTCCTCCAGAATTTGCTTTTCTGAAATATTGTGCCTGTTTATTATGTCTTTTATTATAATAGAGTCAAAATAGCTTTTTGCTATATCCTTTTTATTTTGATCCAGTGAAGTCAATACAATTTTTGGAAAGCCGCCGTTTTCCATATAACCACCAAATAATTTTTTTATCTTGTTTTTTTTGCCTGCAATCTGTAGTTTATCCAGTGTTTCAAAACCATTGAACATTAGAAATTCCCTGAATGAAAGAGGAAATATATTGAACCCAAGGTGTCTTCCTGCAAGAACAGTGGCATATTCGCCGGAAAGGAGTTTCGAACTTGAACCAGTAATAAAAACATTCTCTTTTTTTATTTCATATAAATATCTTGCAAACTTTTCCCATCCGTCAATATTTTGTATTTCATAAAGGACAATATAATTTCCCCCTTCCTCACTTACATCTTCACAATAAACAGCATAAATTTTATTCATTAAATCCAGCGATAAATTTCTCAGGCGCGGATCTTCAAAATTAACAATAAGTGTTTTTTTTGGATTTGTCTTTTTGTTAATTATTTTTGTAATCATTTTAC
>CBDUVQ010000036.1:0-10055 GCA_965370715.1 uncultured archaeon | reverse complement strand
ACTTTACTTCAATAGCCTCGACAGACTTTGCATCCACCATTCCTGTGCGCACAGCCAATATCTCGGACCGAAGCATGTCGATATCTTTTGAGCCTGCACCTATTTTCTGCACAATATTTTCCTTAGTGTTTTTGCCGCCATCCTTTGTTTTTTCACCAAGTGTTTTGACGGCATCTGAAAGAAGCTCAAGTTTTTTTGATATTGTTTCTACATTGTCTTCAAGAAGATTAAGTGTATCTTTTGCCTGCATGCTCTCAAGGCGGTCAATGATTTCCCGGTCCTCAACCTCGCGTATCTTTGACTGGACATCTATGACGTGCTCGAGATTTTCCTTCATGTCTTTCAGGTTCTTTGCAGAGCCGACGGTCTTGTTTATTGTGTTTATAGCATCTTCCAGAAGGAGAACCCTTTTTTCAAAATCAAGCTCTGAAAGCTTTTTCTGGTTCTTGATATCGAGGATTTCATCTGAAAGAGAAGAAATTCGTTTTTCGGTGTCCGTTTTTGAATTTTCGAACATTATTTCACTTCTTTTATTTGCTCATACTAGCTAATATATTTTTTGCACTGTTTTTCAACAAATATTTTCGTCAAAGTAGGCGAAATTCGCGGTTAAGTGAGATATTTATATATCAATATATGTTAAGCAGCAATATATAATTAACCAAACCATCTTTCTTATGAAGTCAGAGATGACATCTCTTGATATTGCGTTTGCAGTCCGGGAGATGAAAGAGATTGCTGGTGCGCGCGTTGAAAAAGTGTTTCAGGAAGGTCACCAGATACACTTTGCATTGCACTTGCCCGGCAGGGGAGGACGCACGCTTTTAGCAGGAGACGGCATGTTCTTTTTGTCAGAGACCACTCCGCCGCACGCAAAAGTTCCGACAAGTTTTGCAATGTATTTGCGGAAATATCTCAAGGGAAAAAGGATAAAAGGTGTGTTTCAGCAAGGCTTTGACAGGATTGTCACGCTTGAGTTTGACGGCGCAAAGATGATATTTGAGCTTTTCCGTGACGGCAATGCATTATTTGTTTCACCAGAGGAAAAAATACTCTCGCTTCTTGTTAGAGAGCGGTGGAAGGACAGAACCCTAAAAAAAGGTGAGACATACACGCTTCCGCCGTCTGGTTTGAACCCAATTGAACTTACTCTAGAAGAATTTTCTTCTGCCCTGAAAAACGAGAAGCAAATTGTCGCTTTTCTAGCGCGCGAGATGTCGCTTGGAGGCACATATGCTGAGGAAGCATGCACTCGCGCAGGCATAAAGAAATCAATGCCCTGCAAGGACTTGTCTTCTAAGGATGCTGCATCGCTTTTGGATGTCATTAAAGGCATGCTCACTGAAGATATTTCGTCATCCATAATAACTGAGAAAGAAAAGCGGATTGATGTTGTGCCAATTCCGCTCAAAAGGTACGGCGGGTTTTCTGAAAAGAAGCTTTCATCATTTAATGGCGCGCTTGAAGAGTATTTTTTGTCAGGCATGGATGTGAAAGAAGAGGAAAAAGCAAAAAAAGAGAAGATGACCAGAGAAAATAAGATTCTTGTCAGGAAAAAAGCACAGGAAGATGCAATTGCACGCCGCGACAATGAATCAAAAAATCTTGTGCGTTCTGCTGAAGCAATAAGCGCAAATTATTCCGAATATGAGAGTCTTCTTAGGGCTGTTTGCGAAAAAGGAATCGGCAAAGCAACACAGGTCTCAAAAAAGATAAAAAAAGCGGATTCAAAGCAGAAACTCATTTTTATTGACATAGGCAACGGAGCAGAAACCTCATTAAATATTGAAAAATCTCTGGCTGAAAACATAAATGCTATTTACAGCAGGTCAAAAATGCTGAGGCAGAAAATGTCGCGCGCAAAGGACGCGCTTCTGGATACAGAGAAACTTCTTCTTGAAAAAAAGGAAGAAAAATTGCCCATTAAAAGCCGCGCAAAAGCAATGCCTGATAAAAAGGAGTGGTACCAGAAGTTTCGCTGGTTCCGTTCATCAGGAGGCTTTCTTGTTGTCGGCGGGCGCGATGCAACATCAAATGAAGTCCTTATCAAAAAGCACACAGAGAAAGATGACTTGATATTTCATACAGAAGTTGCAGGCTCGCCATTTGTTGCCATAAAGGCATGTGGAAAAGAGGTTGACAAG
This sequence comes from uncultured archaeon, assembly GCA_965370715.1. Taxonomy (GTDB): domain Archaea; phylum EX4484-52; class EX4484-52; order EX4484-52; family B79-G9; genus JAFCBV01. The sequence goes on along the minus strand of CBDUVQ010000036.1, from coordinate 7,911 downwards.
AAAACAATTGATGAAACAGCCCAGTTCACGGCGTCGTACTCGCGCGCATGGAAGCAGGGTGTCGGGGCATTGGATGTTTTTTATACGACTCCGGACAACGTTACAAAGAAAACACCTTCAGGAGAATACATGGGCCACGGCTCGTTTATGGTGTATGGAAAGAAAAACTGGGTCAAAACAGAGCTGCGTATTGCAGTGGGTTTTTATGATGGCGGCTTTCTTTGCGGTCCTGTGGCGTCAGTTGCATCAAAAACAAGCAAGTACGTTATGCTTGGTCCCGGCACAACCCCTGCAGCAGATATTGCTAAAAAAATAAAGGCAGAAATATTTCAGCTGTCAAGCAAAGATGAGCAGGAACTTCTTAGAAAAGAAAGTACAGAGAGCATACAGAAATCCATACCCTTTGGGTCAGGAGAACTTTTGAAAAACGTTTATAAAAAAGGATATGTAAAAAAGAAATGAGGCCACTAAATGAATCCAAAAGAAAAGAAGAAAACAAATACATCGAACATCTTTTATAGCCTTATGATTTTAGCTGTTGTGGTCCTTGTATTTCAGATGGCATGTATGGTGTCTGATATTCGGGCTCTTGAAAAGGAAGTCAGCACAATAAAGCAAACATATTCTGTGCAGCAATCCATGACTGTTGATACTATTATTTCAAATCTCTTAATTTTGGAAGAGACAAAAGACTACCAGAAACTGGTTTCGCTGGAGATGCTTTCTGTGGATGAGATAAAGGCTCTTGAAGCAGAGCAGCCGGTGATATACAATAGCCTTCCGGAGAAGGCGCTTTACAGGATAGTGCTCTCAAATGAGAACACCTCCCTTTTTGTGATCTATGACTTTGAGAAGAACAAGGTTCTAAGAAGTTTTGCCCTTGACCAGATGCAGATTGGGCCGTGATGAATAATTTATACTACCTAAATCCATTATATTCTAATGAATTATTCAAAGCTATTTTCCGCTGTTTTGGTTGCATGGGTTTTGATTATTCCCTCAGCACTTGCATTCGAGATGGCCGGAAATATCTACAGGATTTCAGGGGACTTAAGTGCCGCGTCCGGAACAGCGAACAGTACATCATTTCGCCTTGTGGAGTTCTCAATGGGCTCTATTTTCGGCATAGCGAACGGAACCGCTTATATGCTCAATGCAGGTATATCCCTTCCTATGAAGCTGACGTTTCTTCTAGTGGCGCCAACATTCAGCCCTGCAGAAATTCTGGTTCATTTCTGGAGAAAGTGAGTGTATGGGAAAAGCGCGAAAAGGCCAGTGGTTTCTTATAGGGAGTTTTTTCCTCATTATTTTTCTTTCATATGCCGTTACAAGTCGCACACAAATAAGCATAGGCTCTGACACAATTGCGCGCGATTTTGTGTTTGAAAACATACAGGACTCAACGCGCTCGGCTCTTTCAGATCTTGTTATGGAAGATACTTCAACGTTATACCTAGAGGCGCATCTTATTGACTGGAAACATATGGTTCAAAACTTTGCACAGTCGCGCATATTGAACTTAAGCGGATTTATTATTCTCGGAGTTCCTTATGACGGGTTCATAAACGTGAGCCTCCTGAATTTTTTTCAGCAGGATGTCAAGAATATATCACTTTCTGTGGGCTCGTCATCAGCCCCTTTATTTAATCTTGCGGACGACGGCATCACAACAGTGTATTTTCCGGAAAACTCAAACTATTTTCTTGTCAACATAACGTATGATATCAAAGGGCAGGAAAATATTTTGTTTAATACAACAAGAAAGGCCTTTTTTATGTATCATCTGCGCCTTGTGAAGCGCGAAGGCATGGAAACTCTTCAGCATATTGAATACGGATAATCACATTGCCCTAAGCAGGCGTATGCGCTCGTCAACAGGCGGATGCGTTGCAAAGATATTGTCCATAAAGCTTTTTTTAGGGTCTGACAAAAACATGTGCGAGACAGCTTCACTTACTTTCATGTTACCCTCATTGTATTTCTTTATCTTCTCAAGGGCTGATGCAAGGCCTTCAGGATAGCGCGTAAGTTTTGCTCCGGTAGCATCGGCAAGATATTCGCGCTTGCGCGATATTGCAAGCTGAACTATGCGCACAGCAATCGGCGCGACAATTGCAAGAAGTATGCCTGCAACAATTAGGAGACCGTTTCCCTGCCGGTCGTTGTTTCGGGTTCCCCCACCAAACCACATTGAATACATGAACATCTCGCTGAGTATTGCGACAAGGCCGACAAAAACAGCCACAAGCATAGAGAAACGTATGTCATAGTTTCCGATGTGTGATATCTCGTGCGCAATGACGCCTTCAAGTTCCTGCCTGTTGAGCTTTTGAAGCGCTCCCTCGGTTACTGCAATCACAGCGTGCTTTGGGTCGCGCCCGGATGCATATGCGTTTATTTCAGGGGACGGGAGTATGTAGAGCTTTGGCTTTGGTATTCCGGCGGCAATTGCAAGCCCTTCTGCGGTGTTGTGGTAATGCAGGTATTTCTTTGGGTCTGCAGGAATTGCTTTTGTGCTTTTTAGGACGATATCTGCGCCCTTGTAATAGGATATTGTGGTGTGCATCAAAGTGATTATTATTGAAAATGACAGAAGTACAAAAGTGAGGCTCGGGTCGTAAATCTGCGCAATGATGTAAACAAATGAGTACAGGACACCGAGTATCAGGAAGACAAGTATTGCGGAGTCGCGCCGGTTCTTTGACATCTGGTCAAAGAAGCTTACATGCTTTGTAGTAGTGTTCATAATATCATATCAGATTTTGCGTGATAGGCAAAAGTATAGAATTTATTCAAACTTCACTTTGGGTGCAACGCGCTCTTTTTCTTCCACCTGAAAGTAATCTTCCTCTTTCTTGCTGATTATTCGTGCAAAGAAGAGGCCTGGTATTGTGGACACATAGTTGTTGTATTCAAGAACAGAATCATTATAGAACTGGCGTGAGTATGCTATCTTGCTTTCTATGCCGTCAAGCTGCTCCTGCAAAAGCCTGAAATTCTCGTTTGCCCGAAGCTGCGGGTAGTTCTCTGCGATTGCAAGTATGCTTTTCAGTGCAGATGTAAGGGCCTTGTCGGCCTCTGCCTTGTCATGTACATTTTCTGCACCCATCATTGCCTTTCTTGCTTCTGTAACAGCAGTCATTATCCCTTTTTCGTGTTTTGCATAGCCTTTGACAGTATCAATAAGGTTTGGCACAAGGTCAGCGCGCTTTTTTAGCTGGACGTCGATTTGCGCCCATGCGTTTTTCACGCGGTTTGAAAGGACAATGACGCGGTTTATGTAATAGACTAATACAAGAACTGCAACTCCAAGAACAATGAATTCGTATACCATAATCCAGCTTATTTTGACTTTAAATTTTATAAAGGGGGTTTGCGGCATATTCGTACATTCTTGCACAAGCCGATGCCAGATACAGTTATATACTGCATAAACACTAATGAATTTCATGTTTAGTGAAAGCGAGAAAAATGAACTTAGAACAATATACCAAAAGAGCATAGAAGTTATTGATTCTGTGACAATGCCGAACGGGGCAATTCTTGCAAGCCCTCCGACAGCGCGCTACCCCTACATGTACCCGCGCGATACAATGCTGATACTTCGCACACTTCTTGAGCTAAAGCAGTACAGCAAAGTAGAAAAGACGCTTTCATTTGTTTTCGGGCTTTCCGGTGAAATTGGCGAGTGGCACCAGCGATATACAAAGGACGGGCTGCCTGCAAGCTACCGGCCCTCGCAGGTTGACTGCAATGGCCTTGTGCTTTACATGGCAAAAAGGTATTATGATTGTACAAAAGACACTGCATTCCTCAAAAAGAACTGGAAAAAAATATATCTTGGCACGCGCTTTCTGGAAGAGCACTACATCAAGGAAGAGCACCTCATGTATTCAATGAACTCAATCCATGAGTGGCCGCCAATGGAGGCCGGCTTCGAGATATGGGCGAATGTTTCTGCACTTGCAGGATTCAGTGCAAGCCGCAAGATGGCAGGGATTCTGTTACAAAAGAAAGATGCGCGCCACTGGGCTTTGATTGAAAAGGAGCTTAGAAAATCTATCATGAAGAAGATGGTTCGCAGCGGGCATTTTATCAAGTTGACTAACATGAACAAAATATATGATGCAGATGTATCTGAACTTGGTATGTATATTCTTGGCCTTTTGCCTGCAGATGACAGAGTTGTCAAAAACAGCGCTTCCTACATTGAAAAGCATCTTTATGACAAAAAGCTTGGCGGAATACGCAGGCACATGAGAAAGCACGGCAGGCCTGGCAGGAACAACGGAGGCTATGGCCCATATAGCATGTACACTGCGTGGATGGCGCAGTACTACCTTGATGCAGGCAAGGCAAAGCATGCAAAAAAGTACTTTGAGTGGTTCATAATGCATCACAGGGACGGTCTCATTCCAGAGCATGTTGCAACAAAAAAGAATTTTTTAATGTGGCAGGATGAGGCGAAGAATGTCGGGAGATATTATGGCAGCGGGCGCAAAGAAGAAGCGCAAAGAGTCATGCGCTCAAAAGAATACAGGAAAGAAGACCTTGCTTACTGGGTTGTGCCTTTGACATGGGGGCATGCAGAGTTTATACTTGCATATCATAAGCTTAAAGAAAAAAGTCTTCTTTAGACTAGTTTTTTTATTACATTGTTCCATCCAAGAGGGCCTTCTTCTTTTGTTCTTATCACATCAAAATTCACTTTAAGTTGTGGGTTTGCAGGGTTTTTTACAATCACAGGTACATCAACTTCCTTTAGCATCGGGATGTCATTTTGTCCGTCGCCAAGACCGATTGTTCTTATTTTAGAGTATTTCTTTTTGAAAAGACTTGTAAGGATTTTTACTGCTTTTCCTTTGTCGTTGTTGCCTGTTATGTGGTAATACCTGCCGCCTTTTGTAAAATGAAATCCCTGTTTTTTTATCAATTCGCGGATTTTAGGCTCGTCTTTTTTGATGTTGATTTTGAATGCCTCGTCGTACTCGCGCATTTTCGCTTTTTTTGCGTCATTCAGTTTCAGGCCGCAATCTTTGGAAAGCACAGCAGCAGGCATATCAGAAAAGGCAGTAAGATGGTAGCCTCTTTTTTTGGTGTTTTCTAGTGCATTCAAAATTCGTTTTATGGGTGTTCCGATTTCTATTATATCATAACCTGATATTTGCTTGCTGAAAGAAAACTCAAAATCAAAATACTTTTTAGGCACAAATATCGCGCCACCGTTCTCGGAAATAAAAGGGTCTTTTATGCCAAGCTCTTTGCGGTATTTATTGATTTCAGCGCGCGTCTTGCTGGTGCAAAATATTAGCGGCACTTTTTTCTCTTTCAGAAGGTGTAATGCAGCAAGGGCAGCTTTGTAAGAATAAGTGCTGTGGCCTATAAGTGTCCCGTCAAGGTCGCTGAAAATTATGTTCTGGGTTTTTTGCATGTTTCTCAAGAATATTAATTTAGCATTGTATAAATAACATATATGATACTCAATCCGGGCACTCTCGTGAAAAAGATATACCTGAAAAGAAAGCCCACATCAAAAAAGCGCGATTTTGGCAAAGTTCTTGTTATCGGGGGCAGCAAAGTGTTTACAGGGGCTCCGGCATTGTCAGCAATGGCTGCACTACGAGCGGGGGCTGACCTTATAGTTGTTGCAGCACCGCAGCGCGCGGCAGACACAATTGCTTCTTTTTCACCGGATATGATAACAGTCCCTTTTGAGGGCGATTTTTTTTCATCCAAAGACGTGCCTGCAATAGGAAAACTGATTTTGGATGCAGATGCAGTTGTTATAGGTCCGGGACTTGGGCGCGAGAAAAAGACAATGGCTTTTGTGCAAAAGCTTTTGCCAAAAATAAAAATTCCCTGCGTGATTGACGCGGACGCGCTCTACGCAGTCAAGGACATGAAGTTGCAGGGTAATTTTGTTTTGACCCCACATAGGGGAGAGTTCAGGATGCTTTATGGGACAGAGCCTAACGAAAAAACAGTGAGTGCGCTTGCAAAAAAGACCGGAGCCATAATACTTGCAAAAGGGCCTAAAGACTTTATCGGTGACACTAAAAAAGTTTTTATCAACACAACAGGAACTCCATATATGACAACAGGTGGGACTGGCGATGTTCTTGCAGGGGTTTGTGCTGCCATTCTCGCGCGAGGCACAAAGCCTTTTGAGGCTGCGTGCGCTGGCGCATACATAAGCGGTTTTGCAGGCGAGGCTGCGGCAAAAAAGTTTGGTGATGGGCTTGTTGGGTCGGATTTGTTGCATGAGTTGCCAAAAGCGATAACAAAAACAATTTAAAATCCTGCCTGAAAGTAATGTCATGAACCCTCAAATAGTTGTCATCGATTTCGGGGGGCAGTATTGCCACCTTATTGCAAGGCGCGTGCGGGATTTTGGTGTTTATTCTGAGGTTGTCCCGTCAGACACAAAAGCCGAGGAATTAAAGGAAAAATACTTGAACCTTAAAGGAATTGTGCTGTCAGGCGGTCCTGCATCAATAGGGGAGAAAGGCGCCCCAAAAATAGATGAGAAGATTCTTGAAATAGGCATTCCTATTCTTTCTCTTTGCTATGGGCACCAGCTTCTTGCAACTATTCTTGGCGGAAAGCTTGGTGTCGGAAAGCAGGGCGAGTACGGGTTGACAAAGATTTCAGTAAATCGCAAAAGCATGATTCTTACAGGGCTTGAAAAGAGCGAAACAGTCTGGATGAACCATAGGGATTCTGTAGTTGCGCTTCCAGATGGATTTAGCACAGTTGCATCGAGTGAAATCTGCGAGGTTGCAGCATATGAAAACACAGATAAGAAAATATTTGGCTTGCAGTTTCATCCGGAAGTTACGCACACAAAATGCGGCAAAAAGATTTTTGAGAACTTTGTGTTTGGCGTATGCAAAGCAAAAAAAGACTGGAGCATGCAGGACTTTATAGAAAGGACTGTTGACTCAATAAAGGAGCAGGCAAACGGAAAGCGCGCTGTACTCGGTCTTTCCGGTGGTGTGGATTCTTCAACAGTTGCGGCATTGGTCGGACGGGCAATGGGTAAAAACCTTACAGCCGTTTTTGTTGACACAGGTTTCATGCGCAAGAACGAGGCAGATTTCATAAAAGAGGCATTTGGAAAACAGGACATTGACCTCAAGATGATTGATGCAAAAAAAAGATTTTATTCTGCAATGAAAGGCGTAGAAGACCCTGAGAAAAAAAGAAAAATAATCGGAAAAATGTTTATTGATGTTTTTAATGAAGAGGCAAAAAAAGCGGGCGCAAAGATTCTTGTGCAGGGAACAATATATCCTGACCGAATTGAGAGCGGCGCAACCAAAAACGCTTCAGTAATTAAGAGCCACCATAATGTGGGCGGCCTGCCAAAAGATATGGATCTTGAGCTCATGGAGCCACTACAGGATTTGTATAAGGATGAAGTGCGCAAGGTTGCTGAAACGCTTGGCATGCCTAAAGAGCTTGTATGGCGCCACCCATTCCCGGGTCCGGGGCTTGCGGTAAGAATACTTGGTGAATGCATACCTGAAGATGTAAAAGTTCTTCAGGAGGCAGATTATATACTTCTTGATGAATTAAAAAAATCAGGATGGTATGACAAAATATGGCAAGCGTTTGCAGTCCTTCTCCCTGTAAAGAGTGTTGGCGTACAGGGGGATGCGAGAAGCTACAAGAGTGTTATTGCTCTACGAATGGTGAATTCTGTTGACGGCATGACTGCTGATTTTTCAAAGGTTCCGCACGAGGTACTGGAGAAAATATCCTCGCGCATAACAAATGAAGTGAAAGAGGTCGGGCGAGTTGTTTATGATATTACGAACAAGCCGCCGGGGACGATAGAGTGGGAGTGAGACCCAGCAAACTTTTCTTTACTTCGCCGCCAATTGGTATGATGGCTCGCAAAGAAACAGT
>CBDUVQ010000035.1:0-10059 GCA_965370715.1 uncultured archaeon | reverse complement strand
TTCTTTCAAGTCCTCTAGAGCCTTTATAAGAACTTTTCCGCCATGCGCTTTTGTCACATTAACAACTTCTTTGTAGATTTCGTCTTTTTTCTTGCTTTCTATTCTATTATGATCAAGCATGGGCATTAACATCCCTTTTATGGCATATTTATTTCCTCCGAAAAAGTTTCTGGAATGTTCAGGAATCCACCCAAGTGCATTGGATGCTAATTTGAAGATTGGGTCCTGATATTCCCAGTCGCCCACAAAATCACAGAATACGGCAGCTTTTACATTATTACGATCATTATTACAATCAAGAGCAGCATCCAATAACGCATTTCCCCCGTTTGACAGGGATACGAGCATATACTCTTCATCGCCTTTATCAAGGTATTCTTTAAGTTGTTCTGTGTATATTTCTAGGGTGAAGTCATTATCTCTGTACTCCTCCAACGTGACTGGAAGGAATGTTTCTGTTATTATGTCCTCGCCCTCGTCTTTAAACTTGCCTTTAAGATACTCTGTAACTTCGCGGAAGTATATTTCGTGCATCCCTATTGTTGATGGAATAAAAAGTATTTTAATAATATCACCACTACTGAATGGCAAATATTATCTCAAGAGATTTATATTTGTATCTATGCATCAAAAACGGGTCTGTTGGAAATTTATTAGAACTAGAACCACTTCTTCTCTTTCTTTTTCTCTTCTTCGTCTTCTTTTTTCTGCTTTTTCCATATCGGGGCAAGCTTCTTGTCAAGCCCTGCAAGAGACTTTTTGGTGTTGCCGATTCCGCACGTATTTCCGACACCGATTACCAGAATCTTTTTTGCCTTGCTTTCCTTTACAAGGCGCTCGAGAACGAGCTTTGCTTTTGGTATTGATGCGTAAATATCTTTTCTAAGAGGTATTGATGCTTCATTTGGCAACATCTTTATTGCTATGCCGTCCATCGGAATGTCATGCTTTACTGCAACATTCTCTATTTGCGAGCGCTCAACACCTATGCCGCCCATCATTACGCCAACACCTTCTGCAACATCTCCTGTTATTTCGCCTTCCATTTTTCCTGCAGCGTCAATTGTAATTATGTAGTCTATCTTGTTCTTCTTATGGGTCTTTTCGACAGCGTGACCAAGTTCCCCAAGGGCTCCGCCAGGACCTTTTGACTTCATAACAAAAACCTTCCTGCCTGAAATCTTCTCTTCGCTTAAGAGGACATCTTTTGCGATTTCGCTTCCTTCCTTTGTTTTATATCCTGCCACGATTATAGGGCCTATTGCATCCCCTATTGGAATGCCGTGCAAGAATGCCTGTGTTGCCTTTACATTCGCCTTTGCAAGCTTCATGAGCATTGGCATTGACATCTGCAGTATCATTGCAAGCTGCAGGTTACTGGTCTTTTTTATTGTAATAACATAGTGGCGCACGACTTTGTAGATTTGGTTCACGCCGAGAGCTCCGATGACGCCGAACTTGAGGTTTGCTTTCTCTACAGCAGTCATTTTTGGGGCAACACTGTTGACAAAATAATCAAAGCGCCTTTCTGATTGCTTCATTATGTGCTCGATTTTTGGCATGATTCCATACGGGTCAACATCAACAGGTGTTGAAATAAAGAAGTTCATGAAATTTGCGACTTGTTTCTTAAGGTTTTTATCAGGGGTTTTGTTGATGCGCTTTGCAACAATAGTCTGAGTCTTAATAGCATATTCCTCAAGCTCCTTAAGCTGGGACTCGAGCTTCCACGTCATTTGCAGTACCATGAGGCGCGGATAGATGAAAAAGAAAAGCATTAGCAGAACAAATGAAAGTATGCCGCCGTCTCCTGTAAGAATGCTTGTGATGCCCATAGTGTCCCTTTGTGTCTGTCGTTTTGCAACCTAGTTGTAAATTAAATGATATTTCATTATCTTTATAAACATGATGCACACAACAATATATTATGCCTGATTACACAGTTGAGATAAAGCCGCCGGAGACTTTGGAAGTCATAATTTCCGGTTCTGAAGGCCAGCAGATAACTCTTGATTCCTCAAAGTTCCAGCAGATAACATTTGACTATGACGGAGACACACTCATATTTCAAGGCAAGACCGTGCAGTCTGTTGCATCATTGCGCTGCATATCGGATGTATTCTGGATGATAGTATCTTTGACATCAAAGGGCTTTGAGTTTCGACCAAACGAGCCTCTTGAGATGCTGAAGAAAGTGCTGAAGTAATATATGATTGAAACGATTCGTGTCTCATTCGGAGGCACTGGTTTTACAGCTCACTTTGTTCGAGCCAGCTACGGATTTTGATTGGTGGGAATAAAAAAAGGTTTGTGAGAACTATGGTTTGCGAAAAATGTAATATTGACACCAAGGATGACTGGAACTTCTGTCCCACATGCGGGAAAGAGCTGAAGAGAAGCAAGGTTGTGGACTACGGGATGGAAGATATTTTTGCCAGCCTGACGAATAGCCTACAGAATATGACTAAAAGGATGCTTTTTGAGGGTATGCGCCCGCAGGGCGCGAAAGCCCCATCAGGGTTGACAGTAAAAATTGTAAGGGGTGTGCCTGCTATGGCAGGGCGCAATCAGGGCGCACGAATTGCCCCTGTTCAGATGAATGCACCCCCAAAGATAACAACCCCTCTGAAAGCGCGCCCGGCACCTAAGAAAACAATTGAGCCTGAAGCAACATTCAACAAGCTTCCGGGAAAGCTCCTAGTTGAGGTCAAGACACCCGGTGTCGAATCCATTGAAGATGTTGATGTTCTTGAGATGGGGACTTCTGTCGAGGTTCGCGCATATTTTGGTGACACGCTTTATTTCAAGATAATTAATGTGCCTAAGAAGGCCTCAGTTGTCTCGAAAAAAGTTGAAAGCGGAAAACTTGTTCTGGAAATGAAAACCTAGTCATACCCAAACCAATTAAAATCAATATGTGCTACTTAGCATATGGAAGACATTCTCTACGAGGCATCAAAGCGCTGCCCGAAAAATATAAAGAACGGTCCCTGCGGTGCAGTGCACGACGGGCGCTGCGAAATGGGTGGCATATGCGCATGGGCTGATGCATACAAAGCGCTTGAGAAAGACGGAATGCTTGAGCTATTTGAAAAGACCGCAGGCATGGAAAAATATTATTCAAAAAAGAAGAGTGCAAACACAGGGTTTTTTGTCGGTACCTCAGTTTCAAAAAAGTATGTTCCGCGCCTGAAGGAAAGGGCAGAAGCAGGGAGCAAAGGCGTTGTGCCATTTGAAACCAAATTTTCAATCACAACCGAGCTTGACCCGCCTCACGGGGCAAAAACAGATAAGATGAAGGAATTTCTCTCCGCACTGCCAAATGTTGACGGGGTGAACATTGTTGACAACCCGCTTGGAAAGCCGCTCATGTCAGGCATACTTCCTGCACTTCTTACAAGAAAACACGGACACACACCAATATACCAAATAACATGCCGTGCGCGCAACCTCGAGGCAATACAGTCTGACCTTTTTTCTGCATATGCAGGCGGAGTGCGCTATGTTCTTGTCCTGACAGGCGATTATGTGCAGAAAGGAATCAAGCCTGTTTTTGAGACAGACTCAACCATACTTACAGAGCTTATCAAGACAAAGCTTGCAGAGGGAAAAGACTTTTCAGATGCACCCCTTGACAAGCCGCTCGACTTCTGGGTCGGGGTTGCAGTGAACCCGAATGCAACTCCTCTCGAGGCAGAAGTTGCAAAGTTTGAGAAAAAGATGAAATCCGCTGACTTTGCCCAGACACAGGCCATTTTTGACAAAAAACTCCTAAGAAAGTTTGCAAAAGCAATATCATGCCCCGAGAAAGTGCTTATCGGTGTTTTGCCTGTAAAAGACCACAAAATGGCTGATGCGCTCTCAAAAGTTCCCGGAATAACGATTCCAAAAGCATTTATGGATAAGATACAGAAGGATTCGGGCGCAGGTATGAAGCTTGCAAAAGACCTTGTGAACGAGGCAAAGAAACTCGGCTTTGGCGGAGTTCATATTATGCCTATGATGGATGCAGGGGTTGTTAATGTCGTTATGGGCTAACTGCCATGATTTTATTTACTTTATCAAGAAGTTCAGCTTTTCTTTTAATGTCAAAATATCCTTCAACTTTTCCCACCAGCTTTCCGCTCCTGAAAAAAAGAAGTGCGGGAAGCTTGGAAACAGCGTATTTTTCGGGTAACGATGATTCTTTCACTTCAATTTTTCTGTACTTTATGTCAGAATCAGGGAAAAGCTGTTTTATCGGAATTGAGTGCAGGAGGCACTGTATTGAATCCTTGCTGAAAAGTTCGACAACAGCAGGCTTTGCTGACTCAAGAATCTGGACATCAAAATTGTCCTCGGGAATATTGAAAGCAGGATGGATAGGCTGTGCGCCGTACCTGTCCACAAAAAGGTCTGATACTGTGCGCGTGTCCTCGTCAATATCCTTTTTTATCTGCGCAAACTCATCATCATTCTTTGCAACGCGTATTGCATCAACAGGGCACGATTTTTCGCATGCGCCACAGGACGTGCATTTAGAATTATCAACCACAATTGTCTTTTTTTCGTTGTCCCAGAAAAACGCGCCTGTTGGGCACACATCTATTCCACTGCAATCCTTTGAGTTGTCGCAGATTTTGAAGTTTACGAGGGCGGGCATATGATGTATGTCGGGCGCAATGTTTTTATTGGTTTGAGACGAAATATAATTATGTCATTGCACAAAAGGCTCAAAAAATACGAAAAAATTGACTTGCTGTGTAGCCAGCCTTTTTTAGAAATTGAACGGTTTCTTTCAAATATGGTTTTTCAGCTTTCTGCAGAAACCATTAACGGCGATAAAAAGACATATGTGTCCGTAAACGAGAAAAAAAGCTATTTGGATGTTCTTTGTACCGCAGAGGGACACACCATTAAAGGAGAGGTCATCGAATCAGAAGCACGGCAATTCGATAAATACAAAAAATAAGTTTACTTTATTGCAAGAGTGATATGATGACAACAATAATCCCAACTTCAACTGCAGAGCACATAGGCATGCGCCTGAAAAAGCTTGGCGCAAGCGTTATGTTTCCTGGCAAGAACAAGGACAACAAAAACGTGTTTCCTGACGGGGAAATATACACGCGCATATCTGAGGTAAAAAAGCTTTCAGGAAAGCGCGCTGTAGTACTTCACTCTGGAATGCCTGACCCAAACAGGGGGCTTATCGAGCTTTTCAGTATTCTAAGAACCCTTAATGCACCGATAGAGTCAAAAGAGCTTTCTGAAAAGAAATTTGAGTACAAAAAAATCGAGCCTCCTGCGCAGATAGAAGTGTTTTTCCTTTATTTTCCGTACGGCATGCAGGACAAGATATTCCAGAGCGGTGAGGCGAATATGGCGCAGCACATTTTCGACATTCTTGTGAAGTATTATAATGTAAAGCGCATTTATGCTGTAGACCTTCACTGCACAGGTGCAGAGTGGCTTGCAGATTATCCTGTTGTGTCAATATCCGCAGAAGCAGAGATTTTGTCTGCAATGAAAAAGGACGGGCTGACAGATATTGTGCAGGTCGCGCCAGACCTTGGCTCACAGATGCGCCTTGGCATAACAGGCTTTGACAAGAAAAGAAAAAACTCGTTTGAAGTTGACATGCAGGCAAGCGCAAAGATTGATGTTTCTGGAAAAGTAGCAGTAGTCTGGGACGACCTCATTGAGACTGGCGGGACAATGGCGCGCGCAAAGGACAAGCTCCTTGAGATGGGTGCAAAAAAAGTCTTTGCCGCAGCAACGCATGGTGTAATGCCTGACGGTGTAGCGCGCATAAAAAAAGAGTACAAAACCTTGTATCTTTCAAACACAGTAGCTTCACCGTACTCAAATGTTGATGTCAGCGGAATGGTGCTTGAAGCTGTTAAAGAAGGGGAACAGCAGATTTAAGTCGGGCTTGAAATATTAGGTTCTAGCGCCCTGAATGCGCAAACATATATATGCACCCTCTGCCGAATATATTCTGGTGATTGGATGGTTTTAAGGGTAGCGCAAACACAGGCAGTTTCTATGATTTTAATATCAGGAATAGTTCTTGCAATGGTTGCAGTTACCTATAACTGGGGCGCGCCCATGGTTGAAAAAAGCCAGACAAGTTCAAGACTAATTCAGGCACAGGAAGTCATGTCTATGGTAAAACAGAGGATAACTGATGCTGCAATGTCAGGGGAGCAGAAATCATTTCGGGTGAATCTTGACGGAACGCTTGAGATATCCCCTCTCAAAAACTCTGTGATATACTCTGTAACCACAGAAGGGCTTGGAATCGGCTCAATGTCTTACATTTCTCTTGACTCTGCTTCTGATGCATTCAGCTACGAGACTTATGCACTAAATGCAAGTACTGGTGGGATCATAAATCTGGCTGGAGAAGATTACAATGTCAGTGGATGTACGGTAGACGATGCAGTTAATATAAATGGCACGTCGCACAACGCAGGCGATGATTTGTTCTGGAATGCAGATTATATGCTGGATCATGTAGACTGCACCGGACTGTTTGACGAGTTCACGGTTATCACAGGACCTGAAGAAGAAGTGGTTGGTCTGCTTGGCATAGATACCGCAGGTGTGGTGATGGCAAAAACCGCTGTTGTGGGAACACAATACCTAAACCGCATGCGCCTCGCATACCGTGAGCTTGATGACACCACAACCCTTGAGGGATATAAGATTATAATCCACTCTGAAGGAAACAGTATGGCCTCCGCAGGAGAGCGCACCATAAACATAAGGCGGGAAAATATAGAGAGGGTTCCTTCAGGCTCGAGCCTTGGTGAAGATCTCGTACTTACGCACATATACATTTCAATTTTATAATCTGCCGATTCATTGTAGATGAACATGTTTACCAAGCATCAGAGACTGCGCAAGGGAGCCTATGACGTTGTCGGAGAGGTGATGCTTTTCGGCATGGGGATCATCATAATGGTCGGCATGATTGCTCTCTTTCACTCCATTGAGGATGAGATGCTATCGACGCTTGGTGAAGACCGGCTTGCTGCAATGAACAAGCATGTTGCCTCAACTGCAATGACGCTTTATGAAATTAACTGTACTTCGTGCTATGTAGATTTCGAGTTGCCATCATCCATTGGAAGCAAACAATACACGATTAGCGGAAGCGTCCAGAAGAAGATATTGGTTTATTCGTCTGATGAAACGCTGATTGAAGAATACATACCGGTCCCTGCAGAAGGAGTGGTTCAAAGCCCGGTTAGCCACTTGCGGATTCAGTACGAAAGCACACCCGGCAAGATAAGTCTTTATGGTGTTACAAATTACTAAGAAAAAATTGATTAAGGTTCTTAAGAGCAAGATGAAGAATATAGGAAAAAAAGATTCTTCTGGGAAGCGCCCTGCCACCCCTGTTGCTGTGCCGCATGTCAGGCTTCGGAGATTCGTTAAATTTGCTGTCTCATCTGCGGTCTCTGTAAAAAAGCGCCCGGAACTATTACCTCCCGAGACCTCTAAGACAGACAAAACTGTGCGCAAAATCCGGAAGCCAAAGGTTGGCGGGCACAAGGGCAAAGCAGGAGCCTTAAAAACAGCAGGCGCAATGACTCCGGAAAATGGTGCTTCCCGCCCTGCAATCGGGAGGTTCTTCAAAAAATGCAGGATAAAACAGAAAAAGCCAAAGAAAATATCAAAAAACTCTGAAATCATATACGTTCCGCAATATGGGTCGCAGCCCATTCAAAAGGTTGCAGGGCCTGTAAAACAAGGTAATGTTACGGATTTCGGAGCTCCTGTCAAGACAATAGACCTGAAGACTGCAACTTTCTCGCGTACAGCCCTGTTGAAAAATAGTGGTGTAAAAGAAGAAGACATTAAGCGCATAAATATCTCCTATCCGCTTACACCATTCAACCCCAAGAAAGGCGAAAAGGTCTATGCGTGGTGCAATATAAAATATGATTCTGGCGAGAACTGTCTGGTATATAAAGTCATAGAGCCGCCGCTGACAGAATTTGACAAAAAAGAGATAAGCAGGATAAAAGATATTATTGAGGAAAAAATAGATATCCGTTTTGAGGCAATAGAGAGTGGATCATCAATAGTTTATTTGAGAAAAGCAATTGACGGTATCATAAAGCAGTTTGGCATATCACTTACGAACGAGCAGAAAATGAATTACGAGTACTATATTCTTCGCGATTTCGTTGGCCTTGGAAAATTCCAGCCGCTTCTCAATGACCAGAATATAGAAGATATAAGTTGTGATGGCACAGACATACCGATTTTTGTATATCACAGGAATCAGAAAATTGCATCAATAAAGACAAACGTTGTTTTTGATTCCAAAGATGTATTAAATGATTTTGTCATGAAGCTTGCCCAAAGGTGCGGCAGGGCAGTTTCAGTAGCAGATCCAATACTTGAGGGGGCTCTGCCCGATGGCTCAAGGGTGCAGGCAATCCTTGAGACAGATATTGCGCGCAGGGGATCCAATATTACAATAAGAAAATTTTCAAAAAAACCCATAACTCCCGTACACCTTCTTGGGTATCATTCTGCAGATGCCCAGATTCTGGCATATCTCTGGTACCTTGTAGAGCACAGGTGCTCGATTCTTGTTTCCGGACCGACTGCATCCGGAAAGACGTCTTTGTTGAATGCATTATCATTATTCATACACCCGTCAATGAAGGTGGTATCTATTGAAGACACCCCTGAGCTGCGCCTTCCGCACGCACACTGGGTGCCTGAAATATCGCGCGAAGGTTTTGGTATCGGGGACAGCAAAATAGGCGAAGTCTCTCTTTTTGAGCTCCTGAAAAGTGCACTCCGGCAGAGGCCTGACTACATCATTGTTGGAGAAGTTCGTGGTCAGGAGGCATACATACTTTTTCAGGCAATGGCAACAGGACATGCCGGACTTTCGACAATCCATGCAGATTCCATAGAAAAAGTTATTGACCGTTTGACAACACCTCCAATAAACCTTCCGGCATCACTTGTGGAAACCCTGAATGCTATTGTGTTCATAAAGAGGATACGGCACGGGAAAGCATATGTGCGAAGGATTTTCGAAGTACATGAAATTGTCGGGTATGACCTGAACACAAAACAGCCGAAGACCCGCTTGATATTTAGATGGGATCCGCTTGATGATAAGTTCAACATAATCTCTGATTCAGAGGTTCTGGGCATGATTTGTGAAAACGAGGGCATTTCTGAAACTGAGATGAAAAAAGACCTGTTTTCCCGAAAGAAACTGCTTGAATGGCTAAATGAACAGGGAATTTCAGATTACAGGGATGTTGGAAGCATACTGGCGGAATATTACAGTGATGATGAAAAGGTCATGGACATAGTTATCTGAGCGCCATCATTGGCAGGTGTTTTTTGTGGAAATGAATGAGTCATACACACGGTTTGCATACAAGTATTTCGGGAAAATGTCTGAGCAGTACTTCATGAAATCTTTTGAAGATATGAAGGCAGATATCCGGAAAGCAGGAATAAATGTTACAGTATCCGAATACATTGCCGTTGCACTTACGACATCAGTTATTGTCTTTGCAATGACAACCCCTCTTTTTGCTATAATCTCAACGCTCCTTATCGCAAACATGAATACAGTAACAATAGGACAGACGTATGTTCTTGGGCTTCTTATAGGGCTTCTTGGAGGTGTCTTTTGCTCTACACTGATTTTTCTTTTGTACTACAGCTACCCTTCGCTTATCATCGGTGAACGCAAGAAAAGAATCAATGATTCTCTTCCCTTTGCCACACTATATCTTACTACTGTTGCAGGTAGTGGTACGCCTCCTATTACAATGTTCAAGGCTCTTTCAAGTTTCACAGAGTATGGTGAAATCGCAAAAGAATCAAAACGAATTTCAGAGGAGACTGAAATCATGGGCGTAAACTTTGTAGATGCTGTTGAAAACGCTGCGCGCAGAACACCCTCTGAAGATTTTAGGGACCTCTTGTGGGGAATACACTCTATATTGACTGTTGGTGGGAATTTGCGCCAATACCTGCACGGGAAATCAATAGGCTTTATGCAGGACTACAGGCGCAGGCTCAACC
>CBDUVQ010000034.1:0-10381 GCA_965370715.1 uncultured archaeon | reverse complement strand
GCGCCGACGCAGCAGTTATTTGAAAAGATAAATCGGCCTGCCAACGGTGTTAAGTTAGCAGACATTGTAGATGGAATCAAGTTAATTAACACCAGGGTCTGCATCCAGACATTGATATTTTCATGCGGCAATGTGACGAATGCAGACAATGAAACTGTTTCAGCACTACTAGATGTCTACCGTGACATAAACAAGTCAAAACCAATTGAAGTTTTGCTTGGAACTGTCACCCGCCCCTCAGATGATAATAACTTGCGCCCCGTACATCCACACATGCTTTCAGAGATTGCAGGCAGGATTACAAAAGAGTGCGGAATCAAAGCCAGGTATTTCAGTGAAAGTGAGAAAGAACAGAAAAATCATACCACATTGGTTCAACCCCTCCTTGAAAGGAGGGGTTTGATTGGTTCAGCGGTAAGCTCTCCAACCGGTAACTCTACCCTAAAGGGCGGAGTTACAACGGTTGTAGATATCAGAAGAAAAATATCACTCGACCAATTGGGTGTAGAGATTACTGACCTTCTTTTGAGAAGGCCGTGTACAAGAAAGGAGATCATTTCGAGGTTTAATGGAAGTGAGGCTGCTATTGTGCTTGACAGGCTTGTGGACAAGGGTGTCCTGGGTTTGAAAGTGTTGAATAATAGAAAAGGGTATTACGTGGTATTATGAAAATAATTGGCATTACAGGCGGGAAAGGCGGGACCGGAAAGTCCACAATTGCCACTGCTGTTGCAGTTGAACTTGGCCGCAAGGGCCGCAGGGTACTTCTTTGCGATATGGATGCAGACTGCCCCAATGACCATCTGCTTTTGGGCATCAAAAGAAAGCAAGCTTGCGAGGTTTTCCAGAGGATTGCAAAGTGGGATTTGGATAAATGTAACAATTGCGGGAAGTGCGCAAAAGTATGCAGGAATAATGCGATTGTCTGTGTGGCAGGAAGTACGCCCATGTTTATGGCAAAGCAGTGCAATGGATGCGGAGCATGTGTTATTGAATGCCCCACAGATGCGATATCATGGGACAAAAAGGTAGTCGGCGCAATATATAAGGGGCGCGGTTTCGGTGTTGATCTTCTATCGTGCGAGCTTGAGATAAGTGAGCCAGTCTCAGAGATTGTAGTTGCGAAAGCATGTGAGATAATTGCAGCAGATAAGGAGAAGTATGATTATATTCTTGTTGATACTGCTGCGGGTACGCATTGCGATGTCATTGCTGCTCTTGGGGTTTGCGATGCTGCGCTTTGTGTCACTGAGCCGACACCGCTTGGAGCGCATGATCTTGGGTTGATATGTAAACTGCTTTTGCGGATGAATATAGATTTTGAGGTTGTGGTCAACAGGTATGAGGCAGGACGGGATGAGATTGTTGATGCGCTTGTCTCAAAGTATGGCAAACAGGTTTTTGCAAAGGTGCCTTACAGTAAGAAAATCATGATGGATTATTCAAACGGGGTTCCTGTTAAACACAAAAGCATTGAGAAAATTGCTGCGTGGATTGAGGGGTCAATATGAAACAGATAACAATACTTTCAGGAAAAGGCGGTGTAGGAAAAAGCAGTATCACTGCATCGCTTGCAATAGCACTCTCCAAAAAGAGAAATATTATTTGCGCAGACTGCGATGTTGACGCATCCAATCTGGCGCTAGTCTTCGGCATGGATACAGATGATTTTAATGTGTGGAAAAGTATATCGACTAACCAGAAGGCGCGCTTTGATCCAAAGAAATGTGTGTCATGCGGAAAATGTGCTTCAGAGTGTTATTTTGATGCAATTGACTGGGATGATGCAAAGAAAATACCGGTTTTCAGGGAGTTTGGATGCGAGGGATGCGGAGTGTGTGAGATGATATGCCCTTCCAAGGCTATTGAATTATATGATGTCTCAAATGCCAGAATAGGTTATGGCAAGACAAAATACGGTTTTATGGTTGTTACAGGGCAGCTTGAGATGGGCGAATCCGGTTCAGGAAAAGTCGTATCACGAGTGAAAGAGCTTGCTTTGGAGATCTCAGAAAATGCGGATGTCATGCTTGTTGATGCTGCGGCAGGTATCGGTTGTCCTGTGATTGCATCTGTTGCAGGCAGTGATTACGTTATCGGCGTTTGTGAGCCGACACCATCGGGGTTCAGTGATCTGAAAAGAGCACTTAGTGTCGTGAATCATTTTAATATCCCTTACGGGATTGTCATCAATAAGTTTGACTTGAATCCTGAGTATACCCAAAAAATTGAGGAGTTTGCAAAGAAAAAGGGTGTGAGGGTTCTTTCAAAGCTAGGGTATGATAAGTGCTTTATGGATGCGCTTGTTAATCTTGTGCCTGTGATTGAGTTTAAGCCTGCATACACGGAACTTTTTGAGGGGATTGTTCGCGCTCTTGAGGAAGAGAGTGTGTTTAAGGGGTAGGCGACTGCTTTTTTAGCCAGGGATTGCCGGGCGGAAGTTGGTTTTATTCGTCCTTTTTAAAAAATCTTATATATGAACCAATAACATAAGGTACTACTATGATGAAAAGTATCTGGATTGTAGATTGGCTAATGATAGTTGTATTTGTGCTAATGCTTGTGTCAAAAGTAATCAACTTGTCGATTACAAAGACCCTTCAGCCAATTTTTTTCGTTCTTATTATTATACACCTTATTCAGCATTGGAAGGTTATTGTTTATTATATTAAGGGATTAATGAAGAAATAAAACGGTCTTACAACGCATCCATGTGGTCAACCCGTTTCTGCACAAGCGCATCCGTCCCAATGTCCGTCCTGTGCCGGACAGTGCCTGTTACAGTATTGCATGCTTCTTCTGCAATCTTTTCAGCATCACTTATTGACGCCCCGCGCCCGACAAAGGCGACAGCGCGCGAGCCGGTCATATAGAGCGCGCCCTCGCGCTTGTCAATTGCTGCATAGTAAACTTTCGCGCCGTTTTCAGGTTTTGGGATTTCTATCTTTTCATCTTTCTCAGGATTGTCTGGATATCCATTTGGCACAACATATTTGCATACTGTTGCGTCATCCGAGAACTCAACCTTTAGCTGGCCAAGTGTTCCTTCAACTATTGCAGTGCAGACTTTTACAAAATCTGTTTTAAGAAGTGTGAGAACATTCATTGCCTCAGGGTCGCCAAGGCGCGCATTATACTCTATGAGCCGCACCCCGTTCTTTGTCGCTATGAAGCCGCCGTACATTATGCCTTTGTAGTCTATGCCTGTCTCTTTTTTGATTGCATCCATAACCTTAACGGTTATATTGTGCGCATCCTCTATGTGCTTCTCATTGAGGAATGGCAAAAGCCCTTTTGGCCCGCTGTAGCTGCCCATGCCGCCTGTGTTCGGGCCTGTGTCGCCGTTGAATGCGCGCTTGTGGTCCTGCACAGCAGGCATATCAACAACAGTTTTTCCGTCAACAAATGACATTAGGCTGAACTCCTCGCCGACAAGCTTTTCATCTATAATAACCCTGCCGCCGTGATTGATTATCTCTTTGCAGTATTCAAGCGAGTCTTCCTTGTCCTTCAGGTGCTCGCCGAGAACCTTTACACCCTTGCCGCCTGTAAGCCCGTCAGGCTTGACTACAAAGCCTGTGCCTTCAAGTTCGTCCATGAACGCGCTTATGCCGTCCATATTTTCAAATATCTTGTATTTTGGATTCCCGGGAATTTTGTATTTTGAGACAAGGTCACGCGTGAATGACTTGCTGGTCTCAAGCTGGCCTGCAATTTTTCTTGGTCCGACGCAACGGATTCCTGCGTAACGAAGTGCGTCCGCAACCCCTGCTTCAATTGGAAGCTCAGGGCCGAGCACCACAAAAGCGACCTTGTTCTCTTTTGCAAAACGTACTATTGAATCAACATCATTCATTTTCCCGACTACGTCTTTGTCAGAGCAAAACATGACTCCCGGGTTTTTTGCGCTCATAAATGAAAAAATATGCGGCATCGGTTTGCTCTCAAAAAGCTTTTCTGTGATTATGTGCTCTCTTGCCCCGCTTCCAACCAGAAGAATTTTTGAACCACTCATCAAATCACCCGCATTATGCTGAATACTGTCTAATGTTTGCTATCCGTTGTTTCTCCCCGTTCCTTTTTCCTTACCCCGCCCATTTTCTCAATCACTTCTTCCGAGCCTTCGACAGGATAGTTCCCGTCAAGGCACGCCATGCAGAGGTCGCTGCATCCAATAGCTTTTTTTATGCCCTCTTTTGTCTGGTATGTCAATGTGTCTGCATTAAGTTCTTTGCGCACTTCCTCCACAGTTTTGCATCCGGCAATAAGCTCCTCTTTTGTAGGCATGTCTATGCCATAAATGCACGGGCTTGTTATAGGCGGGCAGCTTGAGAGCATATGCACTTCTTCTGCTCCGGCTTTTCGAAGAAGGCTAATAATCTTTTTTGATGTTGTGCCGCGCACTATACTGTCATCAACGAGCGCCAGCCGCTTCTCATTGACTTCAGAGCGTATGGCGTTCAGCTTGTTTTTTACTGCGTCCGCCCTCAGGGACTGCTTTGGCATAATAAATGTTCGCGCAACATACCGGTTCTTTATCAGGCCTTCGCGATATTTTATTCCGGTGGCCTCTGAGAATGTAAGTGCGGCAGTCCTTGAAGTGTCAGGGGTCGGTATGACGGAATCAATATTCTTTTTGTCCCAAAGCTTTGCAAGCTCGCGCCCGAGGTTAAGCCTTGCCTCGCAAACGCCTCTCTCGTTTATCGTAGAGTCCGGGCGCGCAAAGTATATCCATTCAAACATGCAATGGGCGTGCTTTGCATGAACAATCGTTTTGGAATGAAGTGCCTTTGTATTTCTTTCAATATAAATAACTTCGCCGGGCTCGACATCGCGAATAAAGTCATATCCAAGTGTGTCCAGAGCGACAGTCTCAGAAGCAAAAATATAGCTTGTCCCATTCTTGGTGTTTTTCTTTCCAAAAGAGAGCGGCTTTATCCCGCGGGGGTCGCGCATCGCTATAAGCCCGTGTTTTCCGACAAGGCCGACCAAAGAATAGCTGCCTTTTACAAGAGCCATAAGTTTTTTCGCAACCTTGAAAATGTGCTCTGCCTTGACATCCTGTTTGGATCCCATCTCTTCTGTCAATTCATGTATGAAAAGCCCGAGTATTGCCTCAAGATCGCACTTTGATGTAAGCTCGACATGGCCTTTCTCTTTCAGGTATTTTTTCAGTTCAGGATAGTTTATTGTATTGCCATTGCTTGCCATTGCAACCCCGAAAGGGTATGTTATCAGAAAAGGCTGGGCGTTCTGCAGGTCTGACGCGCCGGCAGTTGTATAGCGCACATGACCTATGCCCATATCCCCTGAAAGCATTTCGAGGTCAGCTGCGCTTATTGCCTGCGTAACAAGGCCTGTGTTCTTTTTTACAAATACTTTCTCGCCATTGTGGGTCACAATGCCTGCCGAGTCCTGCCCCCTGTGTTGCAATGATAGAAGCCCGCCATATATGCTCTGCGAAACATTTTCAGAATTCAAAATACCTATTATTCCACACATCAAAACATCTCCCCGATATATTCTAAAACAGACTCAAAAACAGCTCTGCCGTCTCCTGCATTTCCTGCCTTTTCTTTTTCATGAACTGAATGCGTCCATATGTCAAATACGCGTTCCGGATGCGGCATCATGCCAAAAACATTGCCCTTTGGGTTGCATATTCCTGCTATGTTTGAGAGCGAGCCGTTCGGGTTCCAGGGATATCCTGCGCCCGTATCCCCTGATGCGTCAGAGTACCTAAAAACAATCTGTCTGTTTTCTTCAAGCTTTTTTAGCTGTTCCTCTTTTAAGCCAGCTGGAAGAGTGAAATTTCCTTCCCCGTGCGCAACAGGCATCTCAAGTATTTTTCCTTCAGGTATATTTTTTGTCCATGCGCATTTGGTATTTTCGCGCTTGAGGTAAACATGCCTGCACTCGAATTTTGCGGACTCGTTCTGTCTAAGCGATGCAGTCGGGGACTCGGGCATTGTCTCGTCAAGTGCGGGCAGAAGGCCGAGTTCAACAAGAATCTGAAACCCGTTGCATATTCCGCCTACAGGATAGCCTTTTTCAACAAACTCTTCAAGTTCTTTTCTAAGCGCGCCTTTTATTCTTGCTGAAAATATCGCCCCTGAGCGCACATAGTCCCCTGCAGAAAAACCGCCCGGAATCATAAGGCACTGATAATCAGAAATCTTTCTTTTATCTTTTTCAGAAACATCAATACCAAGAAGCTGCTTCAAATGAATAATCTCCGGCTTTGCACCAAGGCGCGATAATGCTCGCGCTGTCTCGTCCTCGCAGTTTGTTCCTTCAATCCGAAGTATTGCAACGCGTATGTCTTGTGTTTTCATAAGCTATCCCGAAAATTTCTTTAATCCCTTTACCCATGCTTCACGAAGCAAAGAAACTTTTGCATCAACAACCATCCGCCCGCTGTCAGATATTTGGAGCGCATTGTTCCCTATGACTTTTCCAATCTCGTGAACAGGGATTTTATTGTCCCTGAAAATATTTTCAAATGATTCCTTGTTCTCAGGCGAAACCTCAGCAATCCATCTTGTGTTTGATTCTGAAAACAGCTTAAAGTCAGGGCGAATGCCTGCTAGTTTTGAAACATCAATGTCTGCGCCAAGATTGTCTGCGCCAAAGCACATTTCAGCAATACACACCGCGAGCCCTCCGTCAGAAACATCATGGCATGATTCTACAAGCCCGTTCTCTATAGACGTCACGACAGATTCAACACTTTTTTTCAGAACTTCTGCATCAACATCCGGGACTGCTCCGCCTTCTGCGCCAATCATTGCGTAATATTCTGATGCGCCAAGCTCTTTTTTAGTCTCGCCAATGACGTATAGAAGGTTTCCTTCCTTCTTCAAGTAGCTTGTCGTTGTTTTTCTGATATCATTAACAATGCCGACAGCAACTATTGCAGGTGTCGGGGCAATCGCTGAATTCATCCCCTCATTATATAGTGAAACATTCCCTGATGCGAAAGGCACGCCAAGAGCCTTTGCCACGTAGCCAAGACCGCGTGCGCACTCATGAAACACGCCAAGGTTCTCCGGTTTCTCGGGGTTGCCGAAGTTCAGGCAGTCTGAGAATGAATGAGGTCGCGCTCCGACACTTGCAAGGTTCCTGCACACTTCATCCAGTGCGGATGCTGCGCCTTTGTACGGGTGCTGCATGCACATGCGCGGGTTTACGTCTGATGTGACCGCAAGCCCTCTGAAAGAATCATGAAGCGGCTTTATGACAGCGGCGTCCCCGTGAGTCTCAGCGTTTATTTGTCCCTGAAGCGGCTTTAATACAGTTCCTGCCCGAACCTCGTGGTCATACCCTCTTATAATGCCCTCGCGCGAGGCTATGTTCTGCCTTGCAACCATTTTTTGCAGAACCTCATTATAGTCTTTTGGCTCAGAAACCTCAGGCTCATCCTCAACAGGCTCCGGAAGCTTTATCGGGCGCTCGTATAATGGCGCCTGCACAAGGAATTCTGTGCCAAGCTCGAATATCTTTTCGTTCTTGTAGTGAATAATCAGTTTTTTGTCAGAAATTGCGGTGCCTATTACGTTTGCGGGAATATCCCACATTTTGCATAAATCAAGTATTTCCTGCGCGTTTTCGGGCTTTGCTGTAACCATCATTCTTTCCTGAGACTCAGAGACCCAAATTTCCCATGGAGCCATGCCCTCCTCGCGCAAATGCACTTTGTCAAGCTCTACTTCTGCCCCAAGCCCGGCAGCTTCAGCCATTTCGCTAACAACGCACGAAAGCCCGCCACCGCCGAGGTCTTTCATGCCAGTGATTATCTTTCGCTTTTGAGCCTCAAGGCAAATATGAATGACTGGCTCTTTCAGGATTGGCTGTCCGACCTGAACCGCGCTTCTTGAACTTGTCTCAGAATCCTCATTAAGGTCTGCGGACGCAAAAGTAACGCCGTGTATGCCGTCCCTGCCTGTTGCGCCGCCAATAAGAATGAATACATCGCCTACAGCGCCTGCCCTGCTGTGCACAAGCTCTGACTTTTTCATGAAACCAATGCATCCGACATTCACAAGGCAGTTGGTGAGATAAGAGTCATCAAAATACACCATCCCGGAAACTGTCGGAACCCCTATGCGGTTGCCGTAGTCACGTATGCCTGCAACAACGCCGTTGAAAAGAAATCTTGGGTGTTTTGTCCCTGAAGGAATGGGTTTGGAATAATCAAGCGGGGCAAAGAAAAGAGGGTCAAGAAGGGCTATTGGCTGCGCGCCCATGCAGACCACGTCACGAATTATGCCGCCGACACCGGTTGCTGCGCCGCCATATGGCTCGACCGCAGAAGGGTGGTTGTGGGACTCCATTGCAAAGACATAAGCATGGTCTTTGTCGAACTCAAGAACCCCTGCATCTTCCTTTATTACAGATATGTTCTGCGGGGCATCAATTCCGAAAACAAACTTTTTAAGAATCTTTTTTGAGGACTTGTAGGAGCAGTGTTCGCTCCATTCTTGCCCTATTGCCTGAAATTCGATGTCTGTTGGGTTGCGCCCTATTTTTTTGAAGTATTCCTGCAATGTTTTCATCTCAGAAAGCGACAACCCAACCCCTGCCTCTGAAGATATTGCAGCCAAGTCAGTTTCTGAAGAATCAATCAGATTGACATGGGTAAGGGGAAACGAAACATTTTGTGTTATGAAACGTTCTCCCATTTTTGTCCCTCATTTGGATTTAACACTTACCTCATAAGAATTTATGACCGGATTCGCAAGAAGTTTCCTGCACATTTCATCTGCCATCTTTTTTGCAGAGGTTTCCTCTTCTGCATCAATAGAAATTGAAAATATTTTCATTGAGCGCACTTCAGACACACCGGAGAAGCCCAGCATCTCAAGCGCTTTCTTTGTGCTCGCGCCCTCTGGGTCAATTATACCGTCTTTGAGACCGATTTTAATTTCGAGAAAGTAGTTCATGCTAAATTTACGGGATGAAGCTATTTAACCTTTATGATTTTATTCAAAAAAGCAGCTTCAAACACATCACAAGCACAACTACAAAAAACAATCTCTTCACCCACAAATTGCCGATTTTTGTCGAATAGTGGGCGCTGATATATCCCCCGACAGAAGATGAAACAAGAAGCGGTATGCCTACAGAATATACAATCAGGCCATTCAAGCCAAGGATAATCAAGGCAGGCAGGATGATCATAATACTTGCAATCTTTCTTGTTCCTGCGCATTCAATGAATGTCTGCCCGAAAAAGAGAATCAACAAATAAGAAATCGGTATTGCAAACCCGCCGCCATAGAAACCGCCGTATACGCCTGTGGCAAACATCAAAAGCGCCCCGGCAATCCACGTAAAAATCGTTGGTTTTACGTTTTTCTTAACAAGCCCCACATCCTTTTTCACCATTATGACAAGTAAGATTGCTATGGTAGCAAAAGCGATTATCTTGTTGACAATCAGCGCGCTCGTTCCAAGCAAGACATAGGTTCCAACAATAGAGCCGATTGCAGCAGGAATTCCAATCAAGACACCGACTTTATAATCAACGAGCTTTTTCCTGCTGAATTCCGCCAAACCAACGATTGCAATAGCAAGAGCGGCAAATTTGTTTGTCGCTATCGCTTCATGAGGAGGCAGGCCAAAGAAAATCAATGCAGGAATGACAAGCAAGGCATACCCTCCGACAAGCGATGCGTACATGCCGCCAATAAATCCAAGAACCACAATTATTGCTAAACTTATTATATCCATGAAGGACAATATTGACTATGGATTCTTTTAATAGTTCTGAAAAATTATACCCTGAGCCGGTTGTCGGGGCGCTTGTTTTCAACAAAAAGGGCGAAGTTATCCTGATAACATCCTGGAAGTTCAACGGGAAATATGTTGTTCCCGGCGGGCATATAGAGATATGGGAAAGCATGGAGGAGGCTCTCAAAAGAGAGCTCAAGGAAGAGACGAATCTCGACATTGAGGATATTGAGTTTCTTATGGTGCAGGAAGGCACTAACATGAAAAACTCAGAGTTTCATGAAGAGAGGCACTTCATATTTCTTGACTTCATTGCAAAAACGAAAAACGAAGATGTCATACTTGAAGAGCGCGAGGCAGACAGCTATGTCTGGGTGACGCCAAAGGATGCGCTAAAGCTTGACCTCAACAAAAGCACGAGGATTTTTATTGAAGAGTATATCCGGAGACAGAATCATGAAAAACCTTGAAGCCCGCTGGCGCGCAAACTACCGCGTGGTTCAGGAAATGGTTGCGCGAAAATGGAGGCCTGAAAAAGAGCGCATATTTGTCGCATTCAATGCAAACATAGATACCGTACACAGGCTTTCTGAAAAAAAGCTCGAAAAAATAATTGGAAAAAGCAATGCAAAAAAAATAATTTTTTCTT
>CBDUVQ010000033.1:0-10442 GCA_965370715.1 uncultured archaeon | reverse complement strand
AATCATTGCCATAAATTCAAATCCTGGTATTCCAGGTGTTGGCTCTGGTTCAGGAGCAGTCTCTGGCAATTCACCTAGATTAATCACCGGTGCAGGTTCGGGTTCCTCTGGGTCAGGGACTGTAATCTCCAGCAATCCAGCCTCATAGTCATCTTTGGTGGCTTTGATGATGATTTCACCTGGATTGACCTTTTCAAAGGTCACTGTGGGAGTACCTTCGGGACTATATCCAACAACCCCTTCAGAGTCTCCTTCTACAGTTATGTCTGCGTCAACAACATTTCCTCCGACGGTTATCGAAAGAACCAGAGATACATTTTCTTCTCCAGCAGCGAGGGCTTCTTCATTTAGAGGTCTAATATTCAATTTCAACATATTCTTTTCCTTTCCACACCAATTTGCTCATCATAGGGTCTATGACAAGCTACGTAGTCAGAACTAAGTGTTCTGTCTACGCCGTCATGGCTAGTTTAAAGCCGCTTAAATTAAGCGCGCTTTAACCACGGCGGACTTTTAACTCTGTCTGCTCATATTGTGCAAAAAAAGAAATGCACTTATGAACAGTAGTTTATTGATGTGAAATATGAATTCTAGTAAAAGGCTCCGGCTAATGGAGTTATATTCAAAATATATTCTTGCCTGAAAGTTTTATTTGACATAAGTACCACTTATTAGTGGCATAATCTATTTAAACCTTTCTTTTGGGGCAGGATGTGTGGTTTTTACTAAGAAAAAGGCGGAATTTTGGTTATTTGAGATAGTGATATACTAATTTTGAATAACAAACCAGAAACTAGTGAAACTATAGTCAAGGCACTATTAAATTGAGTGTTGTGCCTTACCATATAGATGAAGCCATATTGGTTTTTGGTGAAGTTTGCTCATTCATTTTATGCCTTCACTATAGAATCAATATTGCATAAGGATGACTTTTAGAACCCAAGTGATTTCTTTACATCCTCTAATTTCTTGACATTTCCCTGTCTTGCCTGTTCTTTTCCTTTCAGCGCCTCATCCATTAGTTTAGGATCTGAAAGAATCTCAAGCGTTGCCTTCATGCTCTCGTACTCGTCACTGGATATAGTTACCCACTGCGCCTTGTGCTCGCCGGAATATTCTGCTTCACTTATAGAATCACAATAACATATAAATTTCTGGAATTTAAATGCCTATTTTTAACATATCACCACATCAACATATCAAAAAAAAAGAAAATATCGGGTTTTCATACTTTCAAACCCCTTATTTCAATATATTATAATCAGCCATGACAGAGCTATGACGCGCTGTGAGAGGCATAGACAAAATTAAGTGGTTTTTCCTGTCATGGCTTTTTCAATATATAATTATATCGAGATATTGAGATATCTTTTAACAACCGCCAACCGAACATTTAATAAACTCTGCCTAACCCTTAGAAAGTGTATTCCTATGAACATCTTATCCGACCTCCACATCCACTCCCGCTACAGCAGGGCGTGCAGCAAGCAGATAAGTATTGA
Source organism: uncultured archaeon (assembly GCA_965370715.1). Classification (GTDB taxonomy): domain Archaea; phylum EX4484-52; class EX4484-52; order EX4484-52; family B79-G9; genus JAFCBV01. The sequence goes on along the minus strand of CBDUVQ010000033.1, from coordinate 8,940 downwards.
CAATCTTGAGAAATACGCGCGCATTAAAGGGCTTAATCTTCTTGGTACAGGGGATTTCACACATCCTGAATGGATTAAAGAGCTAAAGTCAAAGCTGACTGAGGACGAAAGCGGAATTCTGCGCACGAAAACAGGCTTTCCCTTTCTCATGCAGACAGAGATTTCCCTGATATATACTACGGCAGGGAAAGGTCGGCGCATCCATTATGTTGTTCTCACTCCCGGACTTGAAACAGCAGACCAGTTCACTGATGAGCTTGGAAAAAGAGGGCGCCTTGACTATGATGGCAGACCTATTTTCGGTTTTGACTCAAAAGAGCTTATTGACATAACGCAGGGAATCTCAAAGGAAACTATGGTAATTCCGGCGCACGTCTGGACGCCTTATTTCGGGCTGTTCGGCAGCAAAACCGGTTTTGACACAGTTGAGGAGTGCTTTGGCGAGAAGTCAAAACACATACATGCCATTGAGACCGGAATAAGCTCGGATCCTGCGATGAACTGGCGCATATCAGGCCTTGATAAGTACAATCTTGTCTCTTTTTCTGACATGCACAGCTTCTGGCCGTGGAGAATCGGGCGCGAGGCAACAGTTTTTGACTGCAAGCTCACTTATGGCTCTATATTCAATGCACTGAAGACTGGTAACGGTCTTGCAGGGACTATTGAAGTAAAGCCTGACTACGGCAGGTACCACCTTGACGGGCACGCTGCCTGCAAGGTTTGCATGACACCTGATGAATCCAAAAAGCACGGCAACCTGTGCCCAAAGTGCGGCAAGCCCATTACTATAGGAGTGCTAAACCGTGTTGAAGAACTTGCTGACAGGCCGGAAGGCGCAAAGCCTGATAATGCAAAGGATTTTCAGACCCTGATACCGCTTTCAGAAATTATAAAGGGTGTTTTCGGAGTCTCTATGCTGGCATCAAAAAAGGTCTGGACAGAATATTACAATCTCATCAATGCCTTTGGCAATGAGTTCTCTGTTCTGCGTGACACGCCAAAAGAGAAAATAGAAGAAATAACCAGCAAAGCCATGGCAGATGCAATAATAAAGAACCGCGAGGACAAAATAAATGTTCGCGCGGGATATGACGGAGAATATGGTGTGCCTGTCTTTAATGAAGAAGAAATGGCAGAGGCCAAAACAGCCCCTGCCAAACGTTTGCAAAGAAACCTCGGGGATTTCTGATTTAGTGTTTATATCCCGTCGAGGATGTCTTTGATATCATCGCTTTTTTCTTTGCCTTTTTTGTCTGCCTTTTTTGCTTTCTTTTTCCTTCCCCTTTTCTTGGGTGTTTTTGTGTCGCTCTCTTGCTTTTCATCTTCTTCTTTTTCAGATTCCTTTGACATTTTTCGGAACTCCCTGCCAAAGAAGATTACAAGCACAAGGGAAAGCCCTATTATTAAAGCATATATGGCCTTTCTTGAGACAGTCTCTGCCGTAGCATCCCCTGTGATAGGAGGCGCATCTCCGATTTCGTTTTCCTCAGGCATTCCAAAGACAAAGTCGAACTTCTTTTCAACTGTTGTGCCTGTCTTGATTGAAGCCACAATTACGTCAGCAGTGTATGTCATGTTCTCAATACCGTAAATAGGGCTCACATAGACATAGGACTTCTTTGTCGCGTTTGCGTCAATTGTCAGCTCTTCCGGGAGAAGATCCATCCAAAAAGGCCCTTCAATCCTTATTGAGTAATTGTCAACTCTCATGCCGGTGTTATCTATCACAACAGATGATAATATGCCGCTGTAGTTCTCAGACAACAGCATCTCAGGCACAATTTCTACATCAAAACCATAGCATGTTTCAAGATTGATTTCTGCATTTGCAAGGCTTGTGGTTCCTTCGTGTTTTGATGCCACTTCGACAGCAACTTCATGAACCCCTGTCTCTTCAGGCACAACACTTAAAACAACTATTCTGACATTGCCTGCTAAAATCTCGACATCCTGCTCAGAAGTGTTTCCTATGTTTGAGCCTATAGAATATATGTCGTCGCGCTCTCCTGTGTTCGTAATCTTAACCGCGAAATCAGCGCCGTCTTCAACACATGCGCGCACATACTCCGGTTCAAGTGAAAGCTCAAATGAATAGCAATCACGCCCGGTAAAAACTATCGCAGTGATTGCGCGTGCATAGGAAATTGTGGACTTAATGCCAACTGTTATTTCCTCGCTTCCTTCTGCAGGCGTGACATAAAGATAAATCTCTTTTACTTCACCGCTCTCAAGAACAATGCTGTCATTGCTCAGTATTCCGCCGGTTGATGTAACATCAAATGTATCAACAACATTGCCGAGGTTTTTCATGATTAGTTTTACAGCAAGCTCTTCACCCATGCATCCTGAAAATGCTTTTGATGATGGCTCAAGAACAACGCCAGGGCAATCAAGAGTCTTTACAATAATGTTGTCTTTAAAGATGTTTTTTGACCTTGCAGAGTGAAATTCAAGTTCAAGGTCGTATGTTCCCGGAAGAACTTCCGGGTCTCCGATTGCGACAAGTATTCCTACCCTTTGCTCTTCTCCGGGTGCAAGTGTTACTTCAGGCATAACCACCCAGTCCCTGTCCGCTGTAAGGCGATAGGAATCTGTGTTTGTGCCTGTATTCACCATAGTGGCAAATAGCATCTGCCCACCACCGGCAGGGCATGTTGATACCTCATGCTGGTTAATTAAAATATCAACAGAGTATCTGTCTTCCTCTGCATAACCGACTCCTGCGCCAACTACTGAGGCAATAAAAAGAAAACCCATTATATACACAAACAATTTATTCATACAATTCTCCTCCATCAATCAACATATTACATTACTCCACGGAACGCGGAATATGTTTCTCATATTTTTCACATTTAACTTTCTTTGCATAGACCTTGTTGTAGGCATTTTCTGGGTTATTCTTGCGCCTGTTGCTGAAAGCACCTTTGGCTCAAGCGGACGCTGCTTTCGAAAATGCAGTACTAATGAGCCTGCTGCAATCAGCGCAACGAGCCCTATGAGAATATAATATGCTGTGAAAGATTTTGGAGTGTTGAAAGATGACTCAACAGCCTCAACTGAATCTGCCCTTTTCTGGATGACAAAAACACTTACAGGAACAGATTCAATAAGCAGGTCTTCTTCATAAACGTTAATGGCTCCTGCAATAAATCCTACAAAGCTGTCTAGAGGATTAAATACAACAGAAAAGGTCTTTGTCTCTCTGTCATTTATTGTCTTGACCTCTGGCACAAACACCAGCCGGTCATCAAAGTCAGTTTTTATGTTAAAGTTGGCTGTCCTGCCCAGATGATTGGATACATCAATATACATCGTGTTCGCACGGTACTGCTCTACATATATCTCCTTTGCAGAGGGTGTTACGGAAACATAAGGCTCAAGCGGCTCTTCGGCCACTGTGGAACCATCTGAATCGCCTGAAATTACTTCTGTGCCGTCAGTGATTATTTTGACAACACCGTTCACTATAATAATGGTGTTTCCTTCAGTGTCTGTCGGAGGCTGGTAATCCGGTTCTGAAGTTTCTTCCCCGACCCTTACGACAGCGTATTTTTCAATATCACCGAGACGAACCGCAATGCTGTGCCGCCCGGGGTTAAAGAATCTCACAGATGTAGAATAATAACCGCTGCCATCAGGGTATGCCTTTGTAGCATACTGGCCGTCCTTGTAGATACTCACACTGCCTGCAGGGCGGTCTGCGCCGACAAGTGCATAGCCTGAAACAGTCATCCACTGCCCGACTGATGCAGTCTGCGGAATAACATTCATTGAGAGCGACGCTGAAACAACATCAACTTTGCTTTCAACTGTGTGCGACGCTCTGTTCTCAGCCTCAATTGTTACTTTGTATGTTCCGGCGGTTTCCGGAGCTTCGATATATATTGTCTTTGCGCGTGTTTCGTCGCGCTTTATATCAAAGTAATCGCTTTTCTCGACTTCGTCATCAATGCGCACTATTATGCGGACATCGCGCTCTTCAAGCGAGCCTGTGTTTTTGACAAACGCAGTCACGCCAAACTTTTCACCGGCAAGAACAGGAGTCTTGAATGACATCTGTGTTATTGTAATATCATGTGCTGTTGAAACACCGTCATCATCCTCTAAATATATCTCTGCCTTTCTTGAAGAATAATCATCAAGGTAGCTTCCGTCATATACCTCTGCCTCTACAACAATCTCTTTCTTTCCTGCATACATGCTGTCTGTGTCAAACCTGAAAGTATGGTAGCTTGTCCGCAGGTCATAAAAGTTAACATGGCTTGCCTTTAGCTCGCCGTCAACGTATAGATAAAGCCGAACCTTTGGGTCAACAGGACCGCTTATATAGAAGCGCGCCTCAACTGAAATCTCATCGCCAACATGTGGGTTTGAGGGGCTTATCTCAAGTCTTTGAACATCAATATTGAACGTGGCATGGGCAAGGCCAGAGCAAAGAATAAATGCTGCTGCAAAAACTAAAAGCAATTTTGATCTCATAGTTGTCACTATTGTGTGATTAGAACAGAAAGGCTTTTAAAGGTTTGCCATTCGTCATCCGCCGGAAATAACGCGAAAAACATCTATCTTATCGCTTGTGGTTACGGTTTCTGTCTCCGGAACAAACGAATCATTCTTAGAGACAACAACTGTTTCCGGGTTCACGCCCATATTGTTTAGCAGGTCAAGAATCCTGCTATTGGTCTTTGCCTCAACAGTATATTCCTCGCCTTCGTAATGCACTCTTATTTTCATTTGACCACTGAAAGTATATATGCAAACGAAAACATTAAAATTGCATGGAACGTTTGACTGAAATAGAATCCCATAGCCTTCTAAAAAAATACAACATAAGTTTTCCAAAGTCAAAGCTTGTCCAAAGCGTGACTGATGCAGTGGATTTTGCAGAGAAGATAGAATATCCTGTGGTACTCAAAGTCATGTCAAGCGACCTGCTCCACAAAACAGATGCAGGGGCTATTGCAACGCATGTATGGTCCTTGCCTGACCTGCAGCACAAGTATGCAGAAATAATTTCAAGTGCAAAAAAATACAAGCCTGATGCCAAAATTGACGGGGTTCTTGTAGAGAAGCAGGCATTTGGTGTGGAACTGATAGTCGGCTCATCCATTGACTCTCTTTTTGGGCACACTTTGATGCTTGGCTCAGGCGGTGTGTTCGCAGAGGTTCTTCGTGACACAACTTTTCGGATAATCCCTGTTGCTGAGGGAGATGCTATTGCAATGGTGCGCGACCTTAAGGCTTTGCCTCTTCTAAAGGGCTTTCGCGGCAGCGATCCTGTCAACTTCAAGGCACTTGTAAAAACACTTCTTTCTGTATCAAAAATGGTTGAAAAAGAGGACATAAGTGAGCTTGATATAAACCCTCTTATTGTGAACAAGCAGGGCGCGATTGCTGCTGATGCGCGGATTGTTTTTTCTTAGGATTTACTCTTAGCAGAAACGATACCTTTCGGTTTTTGTACTTATATCTCGATATCTCAATATAAGGGTATTGTGTCATAGCACATATTGATAGTTTACACTACTCGGCTTCTTTCAAACGGTGTATCACTGCATCCTTGGTGCAAAAACGCTTGTATATAGTGTCAACAGAGGTCATGAAACAGTCAAAGTTGCGTATATAGGTGTCCCATTTTTCGCGAATCCCATCCACAAATATATCATACTCCTGAAAATTTTGATGCGCTGTTATAATAATAGTTGTCTTGCCGCTCATGCCTTTTCCGCGTGCAAAGAAAACCACAGACGGATGCTTCAAAATGTACTTTTTTGCAAGCTCACGAACATCTTTTTTTGAAAAATCCGTCCACTCAAAAATAGTGGTGACTATTATCGAAAGTCCTGCCTTCTTCAAATTCGCCCTTGCGCGGTAGTTTTCAACATATTCCTCGCGCTCAAGCTTCTGGCGTATTCTTGTGACTGTTGTCTGGGTAGTTCCTATGTCTTTTGCTATATGTTTGTCCGGTTTTCTGCCATTCTCTAAAAGCTCAATTAAAACCTTTTTTTCGCGCTTCTTAAGCATTAAGCCACCTTCCTGCGAATAATTTTTTCTTATCAACCATGCTATTAATGCATAATGTATACAATAAACTTAATATATTTATTATTTTGATGCATTTTTCTGTTGTAAATTCAGGGAAAAGTATATATTCTATGCATACCTAGTATAGTTCGATGAGGACCTACATGCAAAGGCGAAACTTGGCATGAACGGGGATGAGGTTTCATACTGACCCTTCGAAAAAAAAGTCATCGAGGAATAAGTCTCGGATGGGGTAAAACTATGTTCGCGGAGCACTTCCGTATAGTTTAGTTAAATGGTTTCCATCCTGTCCGAGCCCAAGTTTCCATGTTTGTTTTTCTAAACTATTTCTATTGAAGATAATATCGCCGAGGGCACATGAATTCAATAAGGGTGTGTCCGTTCGTTTTTGAGCTTATAAACTTCTTCTGACAAACATCTAACTGGTTTTACGATGGAGGAGAAGATTTCGCAAGACAAGTTGAAAGTTGAGAAACTGTCTGAAAAACACAAAGCCATTCTTAAAAACTTCAAAACAGACAATATTGAACTCAAAAAGTTCCTTGTGGAAGACGCTTTACGAAATCAGGAATTGGCCATATCAAATACGTATCTTTGGTTCTATGAGCCGAAAAACGAACTTGTCGCTTACATCTCCATTCTTACAGATGCAATAGGCATTCATGGCACCGGACTTGGTGAATACTTCCATGACAAAGGCATACGTTACAAGACACTGCCGGCTATGAAAATCGGCCGTATCTGCGTGCATAAAGAGTATACCAGAAAAGACATAGGAACATACATTATAAAGTTCGCCATGCTGAAACTGCTTATTTTGAACAAGGACCTCGGATGCCGATTTATTTCAACAGATGCAAAAAGGGATGCTATCCACTTTTACAAAAGAGTGGGCTTTGAGATACTAAAAGCACGAGAAAAAGGCACTATTCCGATGTATTACGACATGATTGCGGAGATTACAGAATATATAAGGACTTCCAATCACACATAAAGCTTGAATTCCTTTAGTTCCTTTACTAACTCAACTGTTTTCTTACTTATCGGGGCTTGCTCTCTCATCCGCATTTTCCTGAGGAATTCAGCTGCTTCCTTTCCCCTTAATGTCGGTGTTGCCCTGATTGGCTTTGCCATAAGATCACAGTATTATATTGTAAATAAGATTTAAATAGGCGCATGGATTTATTATTATGAAACCTCTATGAGACCCAACCCCAAAAGGGCGAAGTTTCAACGGCTGTAAATAAGAAAAATTATTCTTTACTTTCTTCGAAAATAAAGCTGGTATTTAATCCGCTTTCAGATTCTAATTCTGATTTAAATGATTCAAAACAGTGTTTAAGCCCTTTGTCATGAATGTTTTCAAAGAAATCTTTACTAACTAAAACATGAATTTTTATTTCTTTAATAACTTTTTTACTTCGTAAAACTCGCTTTTTCTCGTGTTCTTCAATAAGTGCATGTATTGATAACACCATACTACCCATAGTCTTTTTAAAAATCTCTTGTTCTTTTGGGTCAGATATTTTTTCCGGAATTTTGGCTAATGTCAAAGCAAAAGCAACACCCAAAGGACTCTGGTACATGGATTCCTGAAATGTACAATCTCTGGCCAGTTTTCTATTGCCCTTATGAAAAGAAGCCTCATTAAGTTTTACTTGCAGTTTAGAAGTTCCAAACACTTTTTCGAGAAGTTCAACTTCATATGAGTCTTCAAGGTCTGCATATTTCATACTTAAAAGGAGATTGTCTGGGTTTATATATTTTTTATGGGGGTTGGAGTTTGTTGATGATAACATTCGCGTTTAAAGAAGTTTTTCCCTCACGAAAGTGAGCTGGAAAAATTTGGGTGGAAGAATCTGCAAGATTCAGGAATCCTTTAAACGCTTGTTAGTTGCGTCTGCAAGACCGATGTTTAGTGCAACGTTCCGAAGGGAAACCGAAGAGTTTAGTTTAAGTTTAGATAAATTCGACCGAAGGGAGTCTATATGTACGTAGCACAGGGGGATTTTAGTCCGATAAGAAAGAGCGAATGTGGCATATCAAGGGCAAAGTATAATGCACACCACAATAAAATACGTTAAAGATTAGATTTTCTCAGCCAGGTGTCACCATCAATAGTATCGGGTTTATTTTCTCCCAGTTCATTAAAAAAGGAACTTGCTTGAGTTATGAGCCATTGAGATAATCCAATTAATCCTAGTTTTAATTGTGAATTTTCAGCAGTACTAACTTTTCTAAACGAAGATAGAATTAATCGTTTTTTGGCTCTAGTTAATGAAACATACATTAATCTTCTATCTTCTTCAAGAACTCTTCGTTCATGTTCAGAAGCAGGTACTGGTTTTTTTGGTAATAATCCATTAACCAATCCAACAACAATTACTGTGTGACTTGTAAGTCCTTTTGCACCATGATACGTCATAATTTTAATTCGATTATCAGTAATTTTTTCTTCAGGATTTGATAAAACAAAATCTACTAGGAGTTTTTGTAAAGATATTTCTTCGATATCTTTATCTTCCATAACCTTTTCTAGCATATTGGCAATTGCTAAAGTGTCTCCTTCTTTAGGGAATAGTGTTTCAATAAGATCTTTATTTGACAAATCTTGAATTTTTTTCAATTCATTTTGTAATAAATCCCATCTTTTTCTTAAAGCATTTAGCTTTAATGCCTTACATAAGTCGTCGTTGATTAATACTTCTTTAAGGGATAATCCTTTTTCAATACAATAGTTCATAAGTTTAGAATATGATTTTGTTCTCCAATCTCCACTTCCATATCCTAACCAATACCTTAGTGCGACCAAATCTTCTGAATTTTCTTTAAGGTTACATAATGTTATTTTTTCTCCTAGATTATTATCTTTCCAATTAATTTTTGTTT
>CBDUVQ010000032.1:0-10598 GCA_965370715.1 uncultured archaeon | reverse complement strand
GGGAATTTCTTGCTCATAATGCGCGCTGGAGTAAAATATGACGGAGTGCAGATTTACACAGATGATACATACTCCTTCTCTGTCAGTGAAAACACTACTGTACCTGCAACCCCGCCGGCTGCAAGCACAGGCACCATATCTTCAACACAATCCCAGACATGCACTACGAACTCAGACTGCTCAAGCGGAGACTACTGCCTGAACAGCGTATGTACTGCAATATCCTGCACAGACGGAGCGATAGTAAACCACGTATGCGTTCCGAACAAAAAAATCAGTATAAACGCGCTGCCTTCTTTAGTATCTGTTGAACAAGGCGGTTCGTCAATTGCAAATTTCACTGTTTCAAACAATGGCTCTACAAGCATTTCGGAGCTCACATTCGAGCTTTCCCTTCCAACAGAGCTTTCATGGACAAACTGGTATTCGTTTATCACGCCGATTTCTTCTTCACTTGATACCGGAAAACAAAGCATAGTCTCGATAAATATTACTGTCCCGGAAAACACAACAATAGCGCAATACAGCATTACCGCCAAAGCGGCTTCCGCTAGTGCGTCAGATGAAAAAATATTTACCCTGCAGGTTTCTCCATCTAATAAAACACTGGAGTTGCTTAACAATACGCTTTCTGCTATGAATGACACCCTAAATGAGCTTGAAGAAGAAATACGCAGCGTTATGAAAGATGCGCCCGAAGATCAAAGAAACCTTACAGAACGTAAGCTTGACAAAATACGCGAACTGTGTGAGGAAGCAGAGCAGGCAATGTCCGAAGGAGATTATTTTGAGGCATACGCCAAACAAAAGGAAATTTCAGACATCATGTCTGACATTCGCATAATTCTCGCAGACAATCAAACCAACATAGATGGGTCATCCAAAACGACAAAAATAATTTTGGGCATCTTTGTTGTTCTTGCAGCAATTGCAGGGGGCTTTTATTATCTGTGGACGCCACAAGAAGGGGGTTATCAACTAGGCAAGGGATACGCCATGAAAGACAATAAAAAACACCCTGTGAAAAAACATATTGGCTTGCTGAAAAAAAAGATTTCGAAAATGCAGGAACATGTTCTGAAAAAACGGAAGAATAGTGAGTCAGCGAAAAAATACAGCTACGCAAAGCCCCGTTCATTTAAAAGGTGATTCTCTGTTCAATAAACGAAGCGCAATCATACTTGTATTCCTGTCATTATGTTTTGCCACCCTTCTTATTGCATCTTCAGGGATTACAAAAGAGACCCTTCTATCTCCTTCGCTTTTCATTGAAATTGGAGAACCTGCTCCACTAAACATGTATTTTATCCTGCTTGCACTGGCATTAATTCCCTTAGCCTATGCAGCAACATCCTTTTATTCAATATCTGAAAAAGAAGGTGCTCCGGAACTTGTACTCGCTTCTGCTCTGGTAGCCCCGCTCGTGATTTATTTTATAGGAATTTCTATTCAGTCAATTGTCTTTTCTGCAGCAATAGCGGCGTCCATATTTATTGCAATGCACTTCTCCTTCAGAGAACTGGAATTATACAAGAAAGTGAACGCACCATCAATCGCAAAAAAAGTAGCAGGAAATGCACTGCTTCTTTTAAATCTGGCTGCGGCATTCGCAGTCTTTTATACTCTCTTCTTAAATCCTGCCTACAGCAACAGCCAGGTTGACTCTTTGCTAAATGAAATTACTGGAATGGGTGTCGCAGATATTGACAATATCACACATGCTGCCCTTGAGCAGCAGAGGCAAGCAAGCTATGCATGGATCGAAAACATAGAGGCGTCTGTGCAGATTGCAGTATCGCAAAACCTTGACGGAATGACTCCAGACCAGCAAGTCGCATGCCAAAACGCAATTGACACTCGCCTGCAGGAAATTGACAGCGCAGCAAAAAGCGAAATAGACATCCGAATGGGTGAACAAGTCCTTGAAAGTCCTGTGGACACAGAATATATCGAATCCTTATTGTCAATTCTTCTGAACTGGTACCCTCTTCTTATGGCAATCAGCCTTTTTGCCATACTTGAGTTTTTAAGGGTATTTCTGCTTGCACCGCTTACAGGGGTCTATGCATGGGTTCTGGAAAAGATTTTCTGCCAGTCAGACAACAAAGACCATAAAAAAGAGAATGAAGTACCTATTTAAAAATTGTAGGGATAATTATTTGGTGTCTTGTCTCAATAGAAGGGTGTACTTGATTGCCTTTTTGAAATACATACAACCTAAGGGACCGTAGCTCAGCTCGGGAGAGCACTGGACTGAAGATCCAGGTGTCGCGTGTTCAAATCACGCCGGTCCCACCATTCACTGTTTTATCATATCCAACCGCCGTACCGCCTGCAATAAGAGTTATCTACTCTGTGCCGGGGTGCAAATGAGCGGAGTGGAGGTGTTTTTATGAAGAAAAAGAAAGCAGATTCAAAAGAAATACAGAAAACAGAAAAACCGCGCGCAGACAATATCATGGCAACAGCGGATTTTCTTGAAAACAAGGCTGTAATCTGGAATGAAACTGAAGCAAACCGTGTCTTCAGCGAGAAGTTCTTTGGAAAATGGATTACCGAGGAAAAAACAAAATACCTTCAACTCAGCCTTGAGGACACAATGATGCTTCTTGAGCGCGGCTTCATAGATCTCAAAGTCAAAAAGAAGAGTATATCTGTTGGCGATTTCTATAAGCTTTGTACTGAAGTTGACAGCGAGTTCCCGCAAAAGTACACAGTGTACCATGATTTAAGGAACCGGGGCTTTATAGTCAAGTCCGGCTTCAAGTTTGGAACTCACTTTCGCGTGTATGATCGCGGAGTCAATCCATATAAAGAGGGTTCAAAAGAGACAAAAGAGCACACAAAGTATAATGTGCACGCAGTTCCTGAGAACCACACCATGAGCTATCAGGAATGGTCAAGATATGTGCGCCTGTCGCAAAACATCAGGGCGAAAGCGCTTCTTGCAGTAGTGGATGAGGAAGGCGACGCAACGTATTATGTTGTTAGGCGTGTGCGACCGTAAATTAGTCTCTAATCTCGCCGACAAAGTTCTTCTGCATCAGTTCTCTAACTGTTTTTGCGTCCTTGCCGAAGTTTCCAAGAATCCACATGAACTTAACAAGCGCGGTTTCACTAGTCATGTCTTTGCAGGAGATTGCTCCTGCTTTCATTGCTTTTTGACCGACCTCGTAAATTGTGAGGTCTGCCTCACCAAACGGGTTCTGGGTTGTTATAAAAACAGGGACGTTTTCCTTTGAAAGCATTTCTATTTTGCCTATAAGCGAGTTTTCAAGATATGGAATGTTTCCAGGGCCAAAGCCCTCTATAATAATTCCGTGGAAATCCTTTAATTTGTCGAATATTTTGGGGTTGAATCCAGGGTAAATTTTTACAAGAAGTATTTTTTCACCATCTGTCTCTGAAAGAATCTCAAGAGATCCCTCACTTTTTGTTGTTTTTTTCCTGTCTATTTTGCTTTTCCTCTTTCCATTTTCCTCAAGAGTTCCAAGCATTTCGCCGATAAGGTGAAAATTTATGCTTGAGTAAACATCAAGCCCGTCATTGTTTATTTTTGTTGCCTCATTCGTGATTTTTCTTGCCTTGCAGCCCCGAATAATCTTACCATGAAATACGACGCATACTTCGCCTATGCCTGATGATGCCACGATTGCCGCGTCAATAAAATTCTGTTTCGCATCACTTCCCTCTCCTATCGCCTCCACACTTCCCGTCAACACAACCGGCTTTCCGAGGTTCTTTAGCATGAAAGACAATGCAGACGCTGTATACTGCATTGTGTCTGTTCCGTGCGTAATCACAAAACCGTCATATTTTTCATATTGCCTGCCAATTTCTCTGGCTATCTCGCTCCAATGATGTGGCTGCATATTTGTGCTATCAAGGTTGAAGAGTGTTTTCCCGTCAATGTCTGCGATTTCTTTTATTTCAGGAAAAAATGAAATTATTTCGTTTATATCATATGCCGGGCGAAGGCCGTCTTTTGTTTCTACAGAGGCTATTGTTCCCCCTGTTGCGAGTACAAGAATTTTTTTCATAAAATCTCCCTTTTGAGCACTAAACAGAGTTTATCCTGTGCATTTTTATAGCTTTCTTCACGAGCCTTTTCGTGAGGGCTGCCGCTGATGCTTTCTACTGCTTGTTTTGCCGTCGCCAGCAAGCGCATGGGGGAACACAACACATGGTGTGCTCGCAGAGAAAGTGTGCAATGATTTTGATTGTTCTTGCATTGAAAATATGACTGAGTGGGCGAACATACCAGATGTGGTTTTCAAGGATATGATAAACCACCACGATTATAATTTTTCAAACAATTGTCCGAAAAGCGACATGTGGACGTGTCCGACGAAAAATGATTTTAAGGCAACAAAAAAAGTCGATTTGTTTGATGTAGGCAAAGGAAAAACAGGGCTGCGACAGATGGAAAGATATCGCGATTGCTTCGCATTATTTTTTTGACACCAAAGTTTTTTGGCATAATGTGCAAAATGAGAATTATTTCAAGCGCCACAAGCTGTTTGAGGAAATGGTTGACAAAAAGTTTGAATATTTAAAAACCGGTTGGACTGTTTGCCAGTGCGGGGCGTGCGTGTCGTATGATAAGTTCGAGCCGCGGGTAAAAGAGTTTGAGGAAAAAATAATTTTTGAGGAAAAAATGGGCGATGTTGTACTTGTTCCGGAAAAAGAAGGCTTTTTGCAGGGCATTCTGCAGGTTATAACAGGACTTTTCATATATGTGTTCCAAGAGATGTAAGAATGAACAAGAAGAAATTCACTGTTGCTAATAGTATGTATGATATCCACAAAGTATATGGCGTGGTTGGATAAATACCGTCTTTTTTTAAAATCTTTTGTGTGAACAGAGCAAACACAATAATACTAATATATAGGAAAACATATGTATCGAAAATACCTCTATCACCAAATTCTGAAATATGAGGTATATTTAAAATAAATGCATATACTGGAAGAAAATAAGGTGAAAACACATATATTATGTCAGAAAAAGATGCGCCACCAGAACGTAATTCTTCAAGATATATCCACAAACCAAGAACTAATGGAATGATTGTTATTATTGTTAAAATACATTTTAGTCTTTTTTTACCCTCTTCGTTTTTATTGTCAACAGTGGGTTGCATGTTAGCTAAATGTGGTTTTTAGTTTATATATCTAAAATATTTACGAAATATACTGATATTGATAGTCTATTTTATAATACCAATAGAAGCAACCCTTATTTTCCCGCAAGATTTTTCATTCAACCCGCTTTTTACATCATGCAAGCATACTGTAATATCTGGCTTAACCGCAACACCAAGACGTTCGCCTGTATCCGCATCAATCCCGCTTGGAACGTCAATGGATGCCTTGAACGCACCCGATACGTTTATCTTCTCTATCGCAGACTTGTAAGGCTCTTTTGGCGCGCCCTTTACGCCAGTCCCAAGAAGAGCATCAACAATTATATCTGCTTTTTGAAAGATGCCTTCAGAAATAGTTTCCTCAAATATTTCAAAGCCGTAATTTGTTATAATCTCAAAATTCCTTCGTGCCTCATCTGTCTTGATTTCAGAAGATTTTTTCATAATAAATACAGAAACTTTTGCACCAAAAATATGAGCGTGCCTTGCAAAACAAAACCCATCCCCGCCATTGTTTCCGGTGCCGCAGAAAACAAGAATCTTCTTGCCTTTCAGTGAAACTTCTTCATCAAGAATCTTTGCGCAATTTGCGCCTGCATTTTCCATCAGTTGCAATGTCGTGATTCCCGTATCCTGCGCTTCTTTTTCAAGTTGGCGCATTTGATCTGTAGAAATCATTCGTACACAAGAATCAGTTAATAAACTCCCCAAAATCCGAAATGCTTGCTTTTCCTGCAAGAATATTTTTGATTGCGCCCTCAAGCCGCGAAACCTTTACGCGGACCTGATTTCCTGTGTCGCGCTCGCGAAGTGTAACATCATCGTTTTTCAGGCTGTCATAGTCAACAGTCACACAAAGCGGAGTGCCGACTTCATCCATCCGATAATATCTTTTGCCAATGCTTCCGGCAGCGTCGTAGAAGGATACGGTTGTTTCTTTTAGAGATTCATGGATTTTTTGCGCCATTTCACCAAGACCATCCTTTTTCATTAGAGGGAAAACAGCAACCTTTGCCGGCGCGAGCTTTGGATGCAAGTGAAGTATTGTATGGTCTGCCTCAGGCTTGTCATATGCATCAAACATGAATGCAAGAAATGCTCTGTCAACACCCTGCGACGGCTCTGCAGCGACCCTTGGCACAACCCTTTTTTTCAGTTCCTCATCAAAGAGAGAAAGGTCTTTTTTCGAGTTCTTTATATGCTGGTCAAGGTCAAATGTGTTTCTGTCAGCAAGCCCGTAGATTTCTTTCCAGCCAAACGGGAAGTTGTATTCAATATCAACGCAACCGACTGCGTAGTGGGCAAGCTCTGACTTTTTGTGCTGGCGTATACGAAGGTTCTCTGGTTTTATGCCAAGCCCTGTGAACCAGTTGTATTCAAGTATCAGCCAGTACGCGAGATGTGGGTTGACTATTATCTTTTCTTTCAGGGCCTCGCCGAATGTCATCTCAGCGTGCTTCTCGTCTTTCTCGTCCTGCGCTGCCGCAGAGAGGAAGAGCGCCTTCTGCTTAAGCATATCTTCTGTAAGCAGTTTGCAGTCCTCAATCATGTCCGGGCGTATGAAATATTCAATCTCCATCTGCTCAAACTCGCGGCTTCTGAAAAGAAAGTCGCGCGGTGATATTTCATTCCTGTATGCGCGTCCCATCTGCGCGATGCCAAAGGGAAGCCGTGCGCGCATTCCGTCGGCTATCAGGCGAAAGTTTGCGAACATAAGCTGCGCAGTCTCAGGGCGCATGTACGCTATTGATTTGTCGTCATCAATTGGCCCGACATTTGTCTTGAACATTAGGTTGTATGCCCGAGCGTCTGTGAGCTCCCCGTCACAGAGGGGGCACTTTATTTTGTTCTCTTTTATTGATTCATCCAAGGCATCAAGCCCCATACCGTTTACTGAAATCTTAAGTGTGTCTTCAACCAGGTGGTCTGCCCGAAGGCGCGAGCGGCACTTTTTGCAGTCAACGAGGGGGTCTGAGAATGATGCAACATGCCCGGACGCAACCCAAACCTTTGGGTGCGTAATAGTTGTGCCGTCCATTCCGAATACATCGTCCCGTGAGCGCACAAAAGTGTTCCACCAGCTCTGCTTTATGTTGTTCTTTATCTCTGCACCGCGAGGCCCGTAGTCCCAGAATCCTGAAAAGCCCCCGTAAATCTCTGAGTTCTGAAAAACCATGCCTGTCCTTTTGCAGAAAGACGCCATGTCTGAAATAGATAATTTTTCTGTTTTTTCGTCTGCCATATACCCACAAAAAATCATTATTCACATATTTTTTATAGCTTCGTACGCCCGCAAAAGGTCTGAATGGTGCACATATATCAAAAGTTCCGGCGTTGATGTCAAAATTTCAAGAATGTTTATTTTGCTTACTGCAAGTTGGCTTGTAATATACGATATCAGCCCGTATGTCTTTATGACCTCGTGCGGCATTGTGATGTTGATTTCGCCTGTGTTGCCATAAACTTCGACGACTTCGCCCGGCTGAAAGTATTCTTTTGCCTGTTTCAGGCGCGAGTTATCCAAAAAGAGCTTTATTGAGAGAGCGCCCTGCACAATCTTGAATGTTTCGTTCGGCCCGTGATTCATGGACTTGACAAGGCGCGCTGTCTTTTCAATAACAGAATCCGTGTTTTTCAGGCTGAGAACGCATATGTTGTCCTTTGCGCTTGTCCTCATGTTTTTGAAGAATTTTTTGAAATCCTTTTGCCTGTCTTTTTCAACAGGATATCTTCTAAGCGCCATGATTATCGCGCCAAGCTTGTTTGCTGGAATTTTTTCCTCTGCCGCGATATGGCGCGCAAGAGACCTTCGGTTAACCAAGCCTTTGTTTCTTGCCTTGCGCACATCAGGGTTTTTGCTGAAAAAGCGCTCAATTGACATTTCTATTTGTGACATAATTCGTATCTTTTGGTCAAATTTTATATAATTATGTTGTTTGTGACACTAGTTTTAAGTATGGCTTCGAACATAGTTATGTTGTTGTTTCAGGGCGATCTTATGGTAGTATTAAATTATGAAAAATATGTTGGAAATGAAGAAATTGCTGGATATATGAAAAACGCATACACTTATCTTATGGCTGGAAAAGGAGAGGAAGCAAAGTCCGAAATTGACGAAGCTGCTGAACTCAGCAAAAAAGCCGGTACAACTCTACCTCGCTGCACACTTATGAAAATGGTATATGATGATGTGCTCGTAGATTTGTCTGGCAGGATGCATAACGCAGCAGAATCTGCAATATCTACCGGACTTCAAGCAATAGGCGAAGAGGATGCTTCCAAGTACACAGACATTATGCTTGATGCGGCATTGATACACGCCTATGCCTCTATGCTCAACGAATTGTGCGGACCTCGGGAAATCGCATGGTGATCTTATTAGTTTTTTGAATTCATGCGAGATGTGATTAAAGGAGGGCAAGAAAATGAAAATAAGGGATTGTTTTTGGCAAGGTTAAAATCGGCGTTCTCGGTGGAATCGGGCCTGAGGCAACAGGAGAATTCTATAGCAAATTAATTATGCGCCTTCAGGAAACAGGATGCATTAAAAACAACAAGGACTTTCCGCAAATAATTGTGAATAGCATTCCTGCTCCGGAACTGATTCATGAAACTGTTTCAAGTGAAGATTTGGCGCCTTATGTTTCTGGCCTAAGAGAACTAGACCGCTTTGGTGTGGACTTCATAGTAATGGTATGCAATACCATTCATTTGTTTTATGAGCGCTGGCAAAAAGAGATCAGTGCGCCAATCATCGACTTACGGAAAGAGGTTAAAAAAACATTACATAACCGAAGAATAAAATCTGTTTTTGTTTTGGGCACGCCTTATACCGTTAATGGGGGATTATATCGATTCGATGGCATCAATTCCTTTGAACCAAGCGATGATGAACTGAAGCAGTTGGCGCGCGCTGTTTTTAAGTTCAATAAGGGTGTTGATAAGCAAGACTGCATCAGGCAAGTGAGGGGGCTTTGCCAAAAATACATGATGCGCGGGGCAGAAACCGTAATTATGGGCTGTACCGAATTTGCAGTTATGCTCGGAAAAGAAAACATTTCAAAGATAAACAGCATCGATATTTTGGTTGATGCAACAGAAAAACGATTTATATTGGAAAGGCAAAAATAATCCATAAATCCTTTTAAAGAACCAAATACAGGAAGATATGTATGGCAAACTCAAAAGTCACGCCCTGGGAAGTCGAAGGAAAGATAGACTACGACCGGCTCATAAAGGAATTCGGAACAAAACCACTCACAGAGAAAATCGTGAAAAAAATTGAAGAACTCGCAGGCGAAACGCACATATTTCTCAGGCGCAACTTCGCATTTTCCCACAGGGACATGGATTTGATTCTGAAAGACTTTGAATCAGGCAAAGGCTTTTTTCTTTATACAGGCAGGGGACCAAGCGGAGCAATGCATATCGGACATCTTGTGCCGCTTCTTTTCACAAAATGGTTTCAGGAAAAATTCAACGTCAATCTTTACATTGAAATAACTGATGACGAGAAATTCCTGCAAAAGCCGCAGTTGTCGTATGATGATGTGCAAAAGCAAGCAGTTGCAGACATACTTGACATCGCAGCAGTCGGCTTTGACCTTGACAGGACATTCATTTTCAAGGACACAGAATACATAAGGCACATGTACCCAATGGCAATAAAGGTCGGGAAAAAAGTGACATTTTCGACAGTCAAAGCAGTTTTCGGCTTTAACAACCAGACAAATATTGGGCTCAACTTCTACCCAACCCTTCAGGTTGTGCCGACGTTCTTTGAAAAGAAGCGATGTTTGATTCCGGCAGCAATAGACCAGGACAACTACTGGCGAATACAGCGCGATGTTGCAGAGAGCCTTGGATACTACAAGACTGCGGCAATACATAACAAATTCCTCCCGCCCCTAACAGGAATGGAAGGCAAGATGAGCGCAAGCATGAAAGAAACTGCAATATATCTTACTGATGATGAAAAGACCGTAAAAAAGAAAATCAATAAATACGCTTTTTCGGGAGGCCAGCCAACTATTGAGGAACACAGGCAAAAGGGCGGAAACCCTGATGTAGATGTTGCTTTCCAGTGGCTCTCAATACTCTTTGAAGAAGATGACAAAAAACTTGCACAAATATGTGATGATTACAAGAGTGGAAAGCTTCTGACAGGAGAGCTAAAAGCAATACTGATTGAAAAGCTGAACAAATTTTTAGTTGCGCATAGAAAGAGAAAAGAGGGCGCAAGCAAGGCAGTTGATAAGATGATGTATTCCGGAAAGCTTGCAAAGAAGATGTGGACTGATGGGTTTTAATCCTTGTTTTAATGGATCTTGCTTTTCAACTTCTGAAATCTCCAACAGCAAAGGGCAATCAAGTAGTTTCAATCCTTGTTTTAATGGATCTTGCTTTTCAACGTCGCTATCTGAAACGGCAGTCGTATCAAAGTCAGTTTCA
>CBDUVQ010000031.1:0-10618 GCA_965370715.1 uncultured archaeon | reverse complement strand
GGTGCTGATGACTCGTCGCAGGCTGTCGACGAAGATGACAACACCTCTTCCGGAAACAGTTCTAACGATAATGAACTACTTGCAGCAGCAGGTCTTCCTGCATATATTGGCAAAGATTGGTTTGGCAACACTGTAATGAACTTGCCACAGGAAACCGACAAATACACGCTCATAAAAGTCGGAGAAAATGAGGATGAAAACTACCGACATTTGAAACCGGGAAACGGCGAAGCTGGTATGATTTACGGCATTGATGGCGATATTTTAACGGCAATAGTAGATTCTGATTTTGTTGATAAATGGGGTGCGGCTATTTTGAATGTGAGACTAGATCAAAAGGAGGAATCACAAAGATTTTTTTTAGAACAAATTGGCGAACTTCCTCTGTATGCTGTAGAGATTCCTTTAGGTGATGCAAATGATTTTATTGCAATAGTTACCCCCGTAAGAGGGGTGGACGCTCCCGGCATTAATTTGAAAGTTCAGAACTGATTATTCGGCCATTGTCCTGCCTGGTTTGCCAGTTTAGTACATACTGTTCCGCCCGCGCCGACAACAAAAAGCGCTATAGGAGTTCCAACCCCAAATGAGAAAAACATAAGGGCACCTGAGCCGATTATTGTTCCGACCTCACAGGTTCCTTCTATCCAATCATTTGCGTCGTCTTTGCTTTCTAAGCAGAAGTTGCTTCCAAAGCCGCTGTCGTGATATGATTCCATGCTGCTTCTGTCAACAGTTGCTAAAATACATGGTTTATTGATTGAGTCCATAAACGTATCTGGTATCCAGCTGTTGCTGCATTCGGCAACGGGTACGAGCCGGTCATTGTCAAGCACATTTGGCTTTAGGTTAAGCGGAACCGGTCTGGCATCAAGAAGGTGGACTGGTGTTTGATCTTCTGTATATTTTGCATTTCCTTGAGCAGATTCACTCAGCTCAACATTGTCGCAGTCCTTTATTGTTGGCCTGTCCGGTCCGTAACATTCTTTGAACTGCTTTTTTAGGTCGCCATTACTTTCATAGATTTCCTCATCAAAGCACCTTTCAAGAGCCTCATACATATCTTCAGCAGGCTCTGGAGTGCAACTAAATCGGTCGTAAGAATCTATCAATGGATCAACTCTTAGGCTCCAGTCTTCTACAGCAGTAATGACATCAAAGGTTCCGGTTACAGAAGTGTGCCTTAAATCGTGTGGATCTACAGTTGCGGTATTTGGTCCATGAAAGAACCAGAATGTTCCGGTTACTTCATTAGGACATACGCCTGGTGCAATCACGGGAATATATGGCTCCGTATATATACGACCCCACAAATCTATGAGTCGTGTATCTACAAGACCGTCAGGCTCAGTATAAGGGGATATATCCACCACGCACTTTAGTTTATCAATCTTGTATGCGATTTCATCAGATCCATAATAATTTTCGCAACTGCACCCGCCTTCCTTTGGCGCAACGACAATATCAGTTTTACATGGCGAGATAAGATTAAGGCGCATGACGCTACTGCCCGTAATTCCTTTGATTTTAGTCATAACAAGACCGCTGTATGCGCTTTTTACAGAATTTGCCAGATCGAATGCAAAATTGTTGCTTGCGGGGTCATCAATATCATCTCCAAGTAGTCTCGGTTTATGCATGCAAAGTGTTCCTGTGCCGCAGGTACCGTACTTCTCTGTGCTGAATTCATTTAGCATTCCAAGATATGTTAGCCCAAGAGTTGTGCCAAGAAGAGCTTTTCTTTTAGTTATGCTAATAAATGCCTCGTCTGGAGGAAGCCCGGTTATTCCTTTTGCAAGCAAAAGCCCGCGGTCGCCGAGCTCTTCCATGACTTCTGTTGAGCCGTCCGGTGAGTCGTAAAGGGCTTTCCAGTTCCTGCTGTACATATCTACGAATGCCCCTCTGGCAGTTGTATCATCTGCGACATCTCCCGGAAGATCGTAAACAAAGCGCATCAGGTCCTTGTACGCTTCTTTTGTGATTTCATCTGCTTTCCGGTCTGCAAGATCTTTTTTCAAGTTAGCTGACCTGCCACCCAAACCCACATACCGTCTCATTCTTTCAATCTTTCCTTCTTTTCCAACAGCAATCTTCAGGTCTTTTTTGATTAGCCTGTCAAACACTCCGCTGTGTTTTACTTTTTCCTTAATTGCAACTTTTATTAACGTTGCATCAGCCTCTGTCAGCAGGTCGCCGCTTATTTTCAGTGTGCGCAAAGCCCCAAGCTCATCTGCGACATCATCAAAATTTATTCCTGCAGTTGAAATCCCCCGTTCCTTAGCAAGCTGTTTGGCAAGAGCGGGATCAATATCAATCTCGCTTCGAATAAGATTTCCGTAGTCGTCAAGCAGTGCAGTCTGTTTTACTTTAGGAACTGTCAAAAGGTTCTTTAATTGAGGGCTGTCTACTGCGTCAAATATTTTCTTCTTAACACCCTTCCTGAAGGTCTGCATAAAAACACCCTCAGCAGCTTCCTTTCCAGCCAGAGCCATAACTGATTTTGAGATAATGTATCTTTCAAGAACTTTAGATGTGCCATAGTGTTTGATAAATGATTGATATGCTGCGCTTTCGCCTTTCGTAAGTGATCCGCGAAGTGCTCTGTTTTTAATTATATGGACTGTTGTTCCTTTTAATGCAGAATAACCAACCTTTAGTGGGCTAAGACCAACGTTAAGTGCACCCCCTACAGCCGCCACAGTCAGGATTGCTTCCGTTGTGTCATAAGTCCATATCCCTTCTAGTCCTGTAGGGAATGTCTCATGATATACCAAATATTTTGGTTCCCCGTACCAGCTGAACCAGTGAACTACAAATTCCATAGCACTTCCAAGCAATCCTATGTCTGTGTCCACATCCTGCGGCAGCTCAAACGCCTTTACTGTGCATTTCAATTCTTTACCCCAACAAACACTATCATCAAGCGCCACATTTGCTTTGAGAAGAGTTCCTGGCACAATATCTACAGCAGCAGCCCATAGAGGATTTGCCACGATTCCAGTAGATCCATCAACTCGATAACATGACCATCCCAGGTTAGCACCACAAGAAGCCGCACCTAAATTTGTTATACTGTATGCATCACTTACATAACCCAGTCCTAAAGGTATTTCTGCCAGTGCTTTCCATCCTAAGAGGTTAGAACCTGTCTCAGTAGGAACGTTATAGCATTCTTTACCAGAGGGGGGGTCTGGAGTATACATTTCGCAAACCACAGCAGTCTTCCCAAACCTCATTGCTGTGCCGGGATGGTCTGCAACTATTTGGTCTGCCTCACCTTCTATCTCAGATGTGCTCATTTCCATGCACTGACCAGACACATCTTTGTAGCCGTTATCACAGCAGTAGATGTCTTTATCAATTAGATCTTTTTCGCAGCATATGATATTTGCATCACCCTCACTGCACACATACGTGTTGGCAGGGCCGTCTTCGCTTAAGCAGTCAGCTATACCATATATGTTGCAGCTTTCAGGAGCCTCGAAAAGGTTTCCTGTAATTTTATCATCGCCCCCACCCGACCATTCTGATAGCTTCCCGAGAAGCCCTCCTGAGTTTGTCTTTACTGCATTCGAGCTGAAGATGCCATACCCTGTTTCTACGTTCCCGACACAGGACGCGAACCAACGACCTTGTGTATCTGGTGTATCCCCCACTTCCCTAAACAGGGTTGGGTCTTTTGGAGCATCTGGTTGAGTCGGGTCAGCTATATAAGAAAGCCGCGCTCCAAGATCATTATCATTTTGGCTAGACCAATATGCTGTAACATCAATTGCACAGGCAAGAGTCTTTGTAGAGTCTATGGCTGTCTTGCTGTCATCAGACACATCAAAACCGAACAGGATCGCTATTTTTTCGTAAACATACTCTGCAATGTCCATAACTGCGTTTCTTGCATCTGAGGAGAGTGCAAGAGTTGCAGAAATAGCAAGAATCACTACAAAAAGTACAAGCCTTCCCATGGTTTCATTGGCAGCTGACGCACCCATTATAAAAAGTTGTGCGAGGGGGTATATATAGTATGCATGCGGTTGCTGAAGCATACATATCATTAAGGAAAAATCAGGTCAGCAAGGGATAATGCGCGTAGTTGAATTAATTCAATAAATCTTCGATATTATCCAGTCAAGGAACCTGCGCGACCGTATCAAAAGCAGGTTAGCGTCCTTTTCAGTTGTCTCTTTTTCAGTGTATCCAAATGTTCCTCTTTTTTCAAGAGCTTCTGCTATGGTTTCCTTTTTATTTTCCCTGCTTAATGCGGCCTGAACATGCAGTGATATTGCCTCTCTATGGTCCTTGCTCGCTCTTTTTCCGAGATTAAAAATGCAGAATGCACCATCTACAACCATGAAACTCCGTTCTTCAGAACGAAGTTGTTGGTTGGAGAGCTTACCGCTGAACCAACAAAACCAATGCGGTATGATTTGCGAGAATTATTGCCTGCGAGGAGTCAAAAACGCATGCATTAAGCATTTGTTTTTGATTGCGTATGAAGTATAGACACGCAGCAATTAAAAAGCTTGAAATTCACCAATTATGTAGAAATTTCATGATTTTTGGTAATTTTCAAGGGATGAGGAATAAAACTCCTCTGCCTTTTTCAGAAACTTTGAGGCATCTTCTTTTCGTGTTTCTCTTACCATATTACTTCCTCCAAATTTTTTCCGTGTAAAAGCTTGTTTGTGGCAGCTACTTTAAGGACAAATTCCTCTCCTTTTTTTGCCTTTTCCTTAAATTCCCGAACATTCATCCAGAAGATTGAAATTCTGATGCCGTATTCTTCGCTTAGCCGGGCAGAGATTTCGTAAATTTTGTCCTCATCTGGCTTGCATTTAAACAATAATATGAAATCAACATCGCTTCCCGCTTTCAAGCCAGTCAGGCTTGAGCCGTATCTTGCGATACTTATGGGTCCAAGCTTTATTATTTCTCCTTTCAATTTATTTTCAATATCAATAAGGAGCTTTTCTTCTTGTCTTAATGTAACGAATACTGCATTTGCAAGTTTTGTTGAGGAGGCTTCGTAAAGCACACTTTTTCCGACTTTTCTACTGGTTAGCAAACCGCTTTTTCCCAAAGCCCTCAGGCATTCACTAGCTCTTGATTTTGAGATTCCTAGTTTTCTGGCCACATGTGAAACATGCATGGGCGTTTTTTCTCCTGAAAAAAGTACGGCTATCTTTACTTTAACCTTTGTGTCCAGTATGGCTTCAAGCATACATTCTTTTGGTTTTTAATAAATATATATTCGATTTATCGAACATATGTTCGATAAATCGAACAAAGAATTAAACCCTTATATGCTTCGCATTTTAACCGGAATTTTCATCTGCCTGAAAACAGCCCTGACTTTTTGGTATCCGCCAAGCGGCACTATTATACAACGCGGCCCGAGTTTTTCACCGCCCGTTTTTTCAACAATCCCATTATAATGCTTCCCTGAATGGCAATAGCCGAACAGCTTTCTGTTGAGAAAAATTCTTGCGTTTCCTTGCACACTATCCCAATATAAAACAGCATTCAATGAACTTTTTTTTATGTCAGGAAGATATTTTCCATAAAGAAGCAAGCCATTCATGAGTATGCTATGCCTTGTGCCCTTCCACTTTTTCAGTATCCCTGTATTTGGGTGTATTTCATTTTTTATGCCAAGAAGCTCAAAACGCCTTTTTAGTTTTGAAGCCAAAAAGGATTCTGTTGCCTTGTTTATTTTAGATTCAAGTGCCGTGTCGGCAACATCAACAAAGATATCTATATCTGACTTTTCATCGAAATCCCCGCGAGCAACGCTTCCAAAAAGTATGATGCTTTTTATTTCATTGAAATCCTTTGGCGAAAGCTTCAGAAGAAGATAGGACACCCATTCTTCAGCATAAGCTATGAGGTCTTTTTGCTTAGTCATATTCAACACCAAGTCCTTTGAATAGCTCCTTCAGCTTGAGAAAAGCCCGCACAATTTCTTCTATAAACTCTTCGCTTTGAGGGCTGCCATAGCATAATACGTTTCTTCTGGACTCTATAAGGAATATTGCTTCAAGAATTTGCTTTTTATTCTCAAACTCAAAGTCAAGTTTTTCTTGTATCTTATTTTTTGATGTGAACCAATCGTGCTTTATTTGCTTTCCGGGATCAATGAGGTGTTTTTTGTGAAGAAATATTTCAAGAAGGTCTATTGCAGCAGCAGACGCATGAAATCCAATTGTCCTTTGCCGTTTTGCAATTAGCCCTTCTTCAATGCATTGCCTTATAACATCATCGCTTTCCTTTAGTTTTTCAAGATGGCTCTCAATTTTCATAGTCACACCTGTAACTGTACTGTATATACAAGTGTAACTAAAATATATATGCTTTGCGGAACTCTAAGCAGGGGCTGAAACTGCTGCTGAATTTTCAGAAATACACACCTTATAAGGCTGTTTTTACAAAAACAATGCCCTTATAAATAGCAGACATTAGGATAACAGCCGGAATTTGACAGATTATAGTAATTCCTTATTCATATAATAGCACAGCTTGACCATCTCATCTGTCCCGCTGCCGCTTGCACTCGCAGTCATAAGGTTGACAGTCACCGCATTATTGCATTTCCAGTCAGGATTGTATCCGGATTCTGTATTGTCAATAAGATATTTTAGCAGGGCATCATCAAAGAAGTCTTTGGCATCAATGTGCAGGTAGCCTTCAGGATATATATCTTCATAAGGCCACCATACAAGCCTGTATATTTTAGAGTTTCCGTCAGCATCCTCTCCATCGCAGGTGACATCCCACCATGCAATATTCCAGCTGGATTCATGTATGATGCCAACTATTTCAAAAGACAGGGCAAAGGAGTGCACATCCCCAATATTTGCCGGCTTAGAGTTTCGCTCAAGCGGTATGTCTTCATAAACATCTATTTGTCCGTCTGCCTCGCGGTCATCTCCTGCATTGTTGAGAACATAGCAGGTCTCATCCATTATTGTATCAATACTTATTTCGTCTATCTGCGTCATAGTATCAAAAACATTTTTAGAGTTCATGAGCAAGACTGCTGCAGAAGCAAAAACCGCAAGAGTCGCTATGAAAAGCACAATTTTTGACAAAACGCTGAATGCAAAGCCCTTGCGCATTAGTATCCTCCGCACACTGATGCTGGTGGAGCCTTTGATATCAGGGAATAGAAGCCCCTGACTGCCTGGTCTGCCCACCCGCAACCAAGTTCCTGTGTTTTGTCAGTAAAAATCAGGGCAAGCCCTATCAGGAGGACTGCGGCAATAATGACAAGAATTATCTGCTGGACTGTGCTGAGTCCTCCTTCAAGTCCCATAACATCACTAACCGAACGGGTTTTTGAGGGTGGCGTATGCGAAATACAATAGTATTGCCGCAACAGCTATTCCGACAATCATGTACGCAAAGTACGAGATCCCTCCTTTTCGCATGTTTCTTTTAGAGATTTTCAAATATATAAATACCCCGCCATCCAATAACCTTTGATGAAGAAAGGCAATATGAGCATACACGCACTCATGTCTCTTGTGATTGTCGTGGCGATAATAGCACTTGTGATATATCTTATTTACAGCTGGACAACTCAGGGCTCGGATGCTTTTACTGAATTGTTGAGAATGGGGGGATAATACAATGGCATCAAGAAAGGGAACAGAGCAGGCAATGTGGATAGTCATTGCCCTTGTCATCGCACTTGTTGTTGCAGTGGTGCTCATTACTGTTTTTTCAAAGACAGTCGGAAATGTCGAGGAGCAGACAGACCCCACAATTGCGGGCGGCGGAAGCGCGCTGTGGACAACAACATGCAGGCTTATTTGTGACAGCTGCAGGCTTTCATCAGACCCGGACAGTTGCTGGAATAACAAAGGCAGCGATTGCGAAGGGTTTTCCTGCTTTATTCAAGTTGAGGCAATAATATGAAAGGATCGTTACCTGTGAACTCTATGATAGTTTTTGTAATATTTCTTTTTGTTGCAGCAGCAGCTATAATGATCGTTGGTTCTGCTGCAGAAAATGCAGATGAGCCAACAACAGGGACATTGAGTGCTTTAAAGAACCCCTCTCTGGGAGAGCGCCTCTACTGTAAACTATATTGCCCTGACCCTGTGAATGATTGTGACGTCCCGGACTCTAAAAAAGAAATGTGCACAATAATTGCAGGCAGACCTGCGGACTTTACATACACTGGCACTGCGCCCGGGTCTCCTGTTGTTTCAGCAATAGTTGCAGGCTCATTTATTCCCGGGGGTACTCTTACAGTGTCTTTTCCTGCTGAAGTGGCAGAGCAGTATGATCTGGTGGTTGATGTCAAGATATACGATGGTTCTGGCAACGAAGTTGCGGATTGTTCTGACGGTGATACCCCCCCCGACTGCGGGTTTGATCTTCAGGATGGTGCGAAGGAAGTAATTATTTCTCTTCCCTACGAAAGGGATGCAAATCACATGGAGCAAAAAATCAAGGAGGGCATATCATACAAGATTTTATTACAGGCTTCTAATGGGGATGAAGTATACAGTTTTAACCGTGCATGGTCCTGCCCCCGACCGCAAATCATTGAGGGAAAATACTATCCTGAAAAAGATGTTGTTTTTACTTTCCCGACAGACGGGACATATTCATGGGTTGATTTAGTGGGCTATGAAAGCGAAAAAATAGAGATTGGCAAAAGGTCAGGAGGTCCTTACGATCCATGTGACCTTAATTCTGTAAAAACAACATGCAATGCCGCAGTTGCTATTGTTGATGATAACTATGGGTTCACCATGCCATACACAGAACCCGGGGAAAAAGTTGCGATTTCGTATCCTGTTTATGCAGTAGACCCCAATGCGCCTTCACCAATGTGCCGCTCTGGAATGGAAGATTATGTTTATACCTGTTCCACCACTGCATGCTATACAGAAGGTGCGGAAACATACATTGTTTCATCCTTGAAGGACGCAGGAGCCTTTGAGGCAAATCCTGCATGCAAATACGAAACCAAGCAGGAGCAGTGTGCCCTTGGTTGTACAATGCTCTTAAGCAACAAAGCAGAGTGCTCGCTGCCAAAGCCGGATTTGATTACTGCATATATGGCAGTAAAGAAGGATGGTGTGGTGGGAATTGAAAAAGTGCTGAATCCAGAGACCGGTAAGTATGAATTAGAAGATGAATTATTTCATGTAACAACCGGTTACGATCTAAAGAGAGTCTTTGTTGCAATAAAGAACACTGCAACAGAAATTGGCGGAAATAACGAGCCGAAACTAAAGGCAAATAACCTTGAAGTTACAGCGCTTCTTGATTCTGTGGTGGTTGCAGTTAGTCCTATTCCTATAAAACACTACATATCAGACGAAAACAAACTAGCGGACTCACCAGATGGCGCATCTGAGCTTAATCCAGGAGATATATTCGAATATGAGATTATACTGGATGGCTTATTCGAGGGCATCGGCGACATCGGTACACACACATTGATTATAGAATCGAGCGTTGTAGGAACTTTTGAATCGGGGCTGCCTGCAAAATTTTCAGCAGACACACAAACTTCGCGAAGTTATTCATACACAGTTTATTCTCTGGCCTGCAAGGACTGTTCTTTTACTACGCAGGCTCCTTGCGAATCCTGCGGAGGTCGATGCGAATGGAATTCTGTAGCTCCTTCAGAGGCAGCCTGCTCAATAAAGTGATTCCATGACACCAACACGTCACCTGAAAAAAGCAAGCGTTTCACCAATACCGCTTTCCATTATCGCACTTTTGATATCACTTATATTCCTTTTGGCAACATACTATCTGGTTTCAGGTGGAATGGGTGCTCTTTCATCCCTTGTGGGCGACCTTCATAGCTGCCTTACGAACCCGGTGGAATGTATGGTAGGAATTGGTGCCTGATGGCAAAAAAAGGGCTTGTAATAGGCAATATTATGGTTATCATAGTAGGTCTTTTGATATCTGTGATGATGCTGACCATGGTTGCAGGCGAGTTCATATGGAGCACTCAAAAAGATGTAGAGACCATTGCCCGGCACACAGCCAAATCATTTGCAAGCGAAGTCTCGGCAATATCTGCTGTTGGGCAGGGTGTGAGGTTTTTTGAGACAAGCCCATCATTTATAATAGCGCTTAAGGAAAAAGAGGTTCTGCTGTCCTATGAAGGAGAGGTGGAATCGTATTTGTTTACATACCCACATATAGCAACTAATGTAGACCCTGCCACTGTCGGCGAAGTTAGAACAATATGCATTTCAAAAAAGCTTGTCGGATGCATACCACATGTAACGATATGCGAAAAAGGCGATTCGTGCTGCGATATATTACCGGGTGAGTGCGCGTTCGCAGGATAGATAACTATGTTTAATGAAACTGTAAAAGCTGCAATCATGATAATAATTTGTGTACTTCTTTTGGTGGCTGCTGCCATAATAGGGCGCGGCAATACTGCGGCACTTATGCTGTTTGAAAATGAGATTTCAGAGGAGTCTCTTGCAGCAGGGCTTTATTACAGCACCCAGGCACTCCCGTGCATGAGCAAGAACGAAAAGGAATATTCCTCCATGATTCCCTACTGGGGATGATCAGCGTGTACGACCTGGTTATGAAACGGCTGGAGCAGATGGCCGATCCATCGATGGTCTTC
>CBDUVQ010000030.1:0-10800 GCA_965370715.1 uncultured archaeon | reverse complement strand
CGAACCAGTTCATATCCCAAATGAATTCGCAGGCATACAATGTAAAAATCTTGATACCGAATTAAATATTGATATAATTAAGAAAGAAATCAAAAAAGCAGAATCCTTCAAGCCACCCATAAAAGAGTTTATATTAGCATGTACTGGTAAAAGAAACGTATCTTTACAAAAAGAAGTTATGAAGATATCTCAATTAAGGAAGAAATCAGAACAGTTTTCTATAATAATTTGGTTTTGGGACGACTTGTCACTTGATCTTACAGGAAGTAGTGCATTAATGGAAAAACATTATCCTCACTTTCTTAAAAGCTCTATGGCTTATGACAAAGTTATAATGATGATTAAAGAATCAGAAATTTCAGATTGGGAATATGATGATGAGGAAGGTGTTTTGACGTATAAGTCTGATGTGAAATTAACCATAAAGAGACTAGATATAGATTTGAGTGCTGATTATTATGAACCTTGGTTGGAACACTTTGCTTATAAAAAAGGACACAGGGCGAGATACAATATTTTTTATGGCGGTTCCTTTATTAAAAAAGAATATTTTGTTGCTGTTGATAACTTTAGAGGATACATCCCTTTTCCAAGAGACGGGCACACAAATAACCCAAAACTGACAAAATGGAAATATAATATCGGAAAGATAATTCATTCTGTGGTTGCTTTTACGAACCCTGTTTATTCTTATGATAGTATCTTAAAGAGAGCAAACATTTCTGTGATTGATGAGTAGAGTAATCTATGATGTATTGATAAAAACTATTTTGGCTCGTCGAGTACCATTTTACATAACAGGGCACCCTGCGCAATCGCGAGGGCGCGACGTTGCTACTACTAAAAACTTATAAAACTATAGAATAATCACAATATATGTCATTTGATGTAAGTACTCACCCCATATATGGCTCAATTTTGCGTGCTCTGGGCATAAATCCAGATACAGGAGAATATTCTCTTGTGGCTGCTGATGTGTCCTACATAATAACTCAGGTTCCTAATGAGTGTATGAATACGGATGTGAACATAAGTGAGGCACTAAAAAAGCTAGAACTAGAAAAATTTATAAAAAGAGATGCTGGAGGAGACCTCTCTTATTATAATCTCGCCTTAGAAGGGAGAAACTACGTTAGAAGTCTTCTTTAGG
The DNA here is from genome assembly GCA_965370715.1 of uncultured archaeon. Taxonomy (GTDB): domain Archaea; phylum EX4484-52; class EX4484-52; order EX4484-52; family B79-G9; genus JAFCBV01. Next base: position 9,650 of record CBDUVQ010000030.1, on the reverse strand, counting down.
ATTGCGCCAGTTACAATCAAACCAGCAAACAAGGAATTTGTGTTCAATAATCCTTTTCAAGAATCGGGCAAACATAATTGATAAAACAGAGCGCAACAAGCGCGGTCCCGAATTTCTTTTCAGGCACTAGTGTGTCTACAATAAGTTTCATATCCTTTAGTTCGTATTTTTCAGAAAAGCCGTTGTGATAAAGTTCTTTTATGCTTGCATCAAGCAAGTTTTTAATCTCGTCTTTAGTATAATTTCCGTTGTGCTCGCATACAAGGCCGCCATGTTTTTCACCGGTCTGTTTGTCATAAAGCCCGCCGTGAATTATGCCTGCAGTGCACCTTGTGCCTTTTTCAGAAGTTGCAACAGCCATTATGGTCTCCATTACAGAGCCGTGAGTCAGAACAGGCGGTTTTTCAACTTCCCGTGCTATTGCAGGCAAAATAGAAGAGTATGTCATTATATTACAGACTTCGATTCCTGCTGCCTTGAGCGCAAGATGGTATGAGCCTGCGTGTACTGCGATATCGCTTTCTCCGGTTCCGGATGCCACAAAATAGTCTTTTGGAATTCGCATTCCAATAAGAATTGGCTGATTCTTAGCATTGCTGCTAGAAACAGATAATTCATTTTCCGAAGAAAGAGTATTGTTCATCTTTTTACCCCCGATAAAGTAAACAAGATTGCTTAAAGAAGAATTGATAATTTGAACTGTTCGTGTATTTTGGTTTTCAGCCATTTTTCCTTTTCTCTTTTCAGCGATAATATACCTCCAGTGCGACATTAAGCCACTCGTAAGCAGTATGATTTTATACACATATTCATTTATAAACTTTATTTTTGGCGTCAGAAGTTCTTCAAAGACGGCGTAATGCCAATTTCCGTTTTCGGGTCTACTGCTTTCTGTCATTTTTGAGCTTTTCAAGCATTTTTCCTTTCTTTTCCATGAGATTCTTGTGCTTTCGAGCATTGCAATTCTCAAGAACATAGCCTGCTATGAGCGGAAAAACAATTGAGTAGTCGCAGAATATCTGGACATGATTTTTGCTCGCATCTTTGTATTTCCCCCATGAGACACCCTCGCTGAATGTGCAGCTTGAAAGTCCGCCGTCGCGCTCAATTGCCGTTGTTATTTGCAGGCCCCTGTCAGCGCCCTCAAAATTTATGCCAAGTATCTGCTGTATTGTCGGGCCTGTCTGCTGGATAAAGTTCTTAGGGCCTCCACCGCCAAGTTCCACAAAGCCTTCCTGCTTTGATGAGTACGCGATTGCCGCGCTCTCAAGCACGTCGAGTATTGATGAAGGATTTACGTTTTTGCCGTCAAGAAACGATGCAGCATTGTTCAAGGCAATTGAGTGGTTTGAGTTTGAATCATAATATATTGGCACACCGTGCCTTGCAGCCTCTGCAAGAAACGAGCGTTCCGGGAACTTTGCGTTTTTCAGGACAAACTTGCCAAGCGCATAGTTAAAGTCAGCGCTCGAGAAATTGTTCTTTAGTTTCATCTCGTTTGCGAACTCCCGAATTTTTTTGTCCTGAGCAAGAAGTGTCTTTGATTCGTCGAGAAAAATGTCATAAATTCTGATTACTCCGTCTTTGCGAAGAACATTATCATCAACCTTTGGGTAGCCCTGCTTCATTGGCAGCCCATATGCAAAGTGCAGGTCATGGTATGCCTGCGCACCCGTAGTGCAGATAACATCTATGAATCCTTTCTTTATGAGGTCTATGACATATCCACCAAGGCCTCCGACTATGCCTGCCCCTGCGATGCCAAGCCAGATTGTGTCGTTATCCTTTACCATTGCCTCGAAAATGCGCGCTCCGTCCGCGACATTTCTCGCCTCAAAGCATGTTTTTGAGTAGTTGTCAATCAGTGCATTGAAAGATAGTTTTTCCGGCGAGTGTATAGGAACAATGTCCTTACCACCCATGTGTTTTTTGTCCATGGCATGCTTTGATGTGAAAAGGATTTATACTTTGATGCAGTATCATGAAACCGCTATTTTTGAGTATAACTCAAATTTAAAAAACTGACCGAGAGGCTGCTAAAATTATATAATGTCTTGAACACCATATATGCACTATGCCGCGCATTATCTCAGTTGTTTCCGGGAAAGGGGGTGTTGGAAAAACTACTCTTGTCGGAAATCTTGGCACAATTCTCTCAAAAAAATTCAATAAAAAAGTTCTTCTTATTGATGCAAACATCACAACACCGCATCTTGGGCAGTATATGGGTGTTGACTTTTGCCAGACAACACTCAATGATGTTTTGCGCGGCAATGCACTTGTTGACGAGGCTCTTTATGAGCACGAGAGTGGGGCAAGAATCATCCCTGCGTCAATAGAGCTTCATGACCTTAAGGGAATAGACATATCAAAGCTGAAAAAGGTTGTTGCGCAGGCAAACAAAAAGATAAAGGACACAGAGATTGTGCTTATTGATTCTGCACCCGGGCTCGGTCGCGAGGCAATGGCAAGCCTTCAGGCAAGCAAAGAAGTGCTGTTCATCACAACACCGTACGCCCCGATAGTCATTGATGTCATGAAGTGCGCAAGGATTGCAGAGCACCTGAAGCTGAAGCCTCTAGGGGTTGTGGTCAACATGAGCCACGGCAAGGGGCATGAGCTCAACAAGCAGGAGATAGAAGCACTGGTGGGTTTGCCTGTAATTTCGACAATACGGCACCGCAAAGAGGTGCATCACAGCCTTTCTGCAAGAAAGCCGCTTGCAATCCATAGCCCCAGATCACAGGGCACAAAGGATTTTCATCGCGTTGCAGAGGCACTACTGGGTATTGAGCCAAAGAATCAAGGCATGTTCGTCCGCCTGAAAGAGATATTTAACAGGTTTTACAACACAACGCCCGAAAATGCAGAAAAAACACAGGCCTCGTGACAGAACTTAAATCTTTGGTGAAACTATGCACTTTTATCAGGCACTAGCCATTATTTTTGCTGTATCGCTTCTCGCAGCCTTGTTTTATATATATAGGCTGAACACAAAATTAAGAGCAGGAAAGCATCAGGAGAATGCTAATTTTGGGGGAAACATAGGCCTTGAGCTGCAGGACATGAAAGAAAGTGTGCGCGGCCTTGAGCAGGAACTCTCCAAAAGGCGCAGTTCTTTAAAGAATGCTAAAGGGCAATGACTATGGCTGCGCAGGAAACTGTATCCTCTGACATGGGTACAAAACTAAAGAAACTTGAGGACGAAAAAAAGAGCCTCGAGGAAAAGAACAAGAGCCTTGCAGAAATACTCGAGATTTCAGCAGCAAGCAAAGTAGAAAGCCCCGCCCAACCAACAGTTGACCCTAAATCAATTGAGCAGGCAATTGATGCAAAATTAAGTGATTTTAAAAAAGATTTCTCGCTTCTTGAAAAAAAGCTTTCTGCCCAGAAAAAGGAGCCTTCTGTATCACCCCAACAGATAAATGACCTTTCTTCAAAATTTGCAACTATTGAAGACCGCCTTAAGGTTCTTGACCGCATACCGGATCTTGAAAAAAAGGTCACTGAAACAACTGAAGCATCAAAAAAAAGCTCTGAAGATAAGGACGGGCTTTTCGGGGACATGGGTGCGTTCGATGAAGAGGCATCCGGATCGCTTTTCGGGAAGGGCTCTGCTCCAAGAAGCCTGCGGGTCGTGGACAGGTCTCTTCAAAAAATGGATGAAACAACTGATGCGCGCTTTCGCCACTTTGAGAAAAAACTTGATGAGCTTGCACAAAGGCTTAGCCCGCGCGCAGTAAAATCCCTTGAAAAAATGGCAACATCCGGTGAAAAGATATTGCAGGAAGTTGTCCCAAATGAGGTAAAGGCAGAAGTTGACCGCATTGTAAATTCTTTTTCTTTTGAGGTTAGGGGGCTTTCAGACACTGTCCGAAAGCTCTCGCAGGACACTGAAAGCAGTAATTCTGAGACAAGAGAATATGTTGAGAAGCTTCGGGCAACTGAAGAGAGAATGGAGTCTTTCAAGGAGCTGGCTGAGCATCTCAAGCATGACGAAAGCTTCATTGACCGGATGAAAATGGCTGAAAGGCTCAAGCATGACGAGATTCTTATCAACAAACTGAAAAAGAATCTGGAATTGATGCAAAAAAAAGTTAGTGTTGAGAAAATACGAGGGCTTGAAGAACGCATAGAGTCCCTGGAGCCTGTTGCAGACCGTATTGATCAGGGAGAAATAATGATTGAGAACATAAATGCAAAGACAGAACAGCTGGAGAAAAAAATTGCTCCTGCTGAAAAAATGAATTCTATTGAAAAGCGCCTGAAAACCATTGACAGAATGGCTGAGAAGCTTATTCATAATGAAGCCAATATTGAAAAATTGATGGATGATGTGAAACAGCAGGAGAAACAGGGCGCATCTATTGATAAAGTCAGGGCACTTGAAGGGCGCATAGATGTAGTTGATACTTTGGCTGTAAATTTAAGGGATGATGTAAGGCATGTAAAGACGCGGGTGGAGACAGGCCTTGGTGAGTCTCCCTTGACCAAGCTGTTTGGCATCAAAAAAGGAAAGGTTATACTGCACTCTATTGACAAGATGGCTGAAAGGCTTGAAAGAGACGAGGCATTAATTGAGAAGCTGAATGCAAACCTTGAACAGGTGAACAAGAAAAGCGCTTCAGCCGAAAAAGTCAAAACTATTGAAGAACAGTTAATGTCCTTTGAAAAGAGTGCGAACCATTCTTTCGTGGATAGCGCGGCCGGTATTAGCGCATTGAAAAAAGAGCTTGAAAGCATGAATGCAAAAGATGCTGAAAAAGTCAATGCTCTTGAGGCGCGCATAAACTCATTTGAACAACTTCATAAACAGCTCGGCCGTGAATTGACTCTTGTCGAAAAGCTGAAACAGGATCTTTGGCAGATGGTTAACAATAAGGCCAATGCCAATGATGTCAAAGGCGTTGAGGCGCGCATAAAATATGTCGAAGACATAATCGGCAAACTCAAAACCGATGACACGAAAAATCTTAGCGACCTGAAAGAGTCGCTTGAGCAAATGAAGAAAGGAAAGGATGCACACATTGAAAAAATCAATCATCTTGAGACACAGATAGAGTCTTTTGGAAACCTTGCCGAACGCCTTGAGCTTGATGAGGCGAAGATGGGCAAGCTAAATTCAAATATTGAGCAGGTGAAGAAAAACGTGCCTGTTCAAAGAATAATTGGAATTGAAGAACAGCTTAACACAGTTAGCAGTGCCTGCGGGCAATTAAACAATGAAATGGCACAAGCAAAGAAAAAGATAGATGATAGATTAGAGAATTCTGTACTAGGCAAATTATTTGGCATCAAAAAAGGAAAAGAGCTTCTTGAATCTGCAAGAAAAACTGCAGAACATATTGAAAAACAAAAGGCGCTTATTGAAAAACTGAACAAAGATATTGCGCAAATGGCTGAAAGCAAGGCAGGCGCAGATGATTTGGAGGCATGTGACTCTAAGATAGACTCACTGGAAAAGTTAGTCAGTAACCTCAATAGAGATGATACCAAAATCCTTGCTGCACTGAAAGAAGAGATCGATGCAGCGCAGGCAGGCGGGAACTCACATAATGAAAAGATTGTCGGGCTGGAGTACAGGACGGATTCACTTGAGAAGGCAATCAATAGGGTGCAGGAAACTGATTCTGACCGAATAGAAGACTTGAGTGGCAAGGTTGATCGCCTTAAGAAAACAAAAAGAAATTCTGTGTCCAAGTCTTTCATACAAAAGCTGGTTAACACAAAAAAAGAAAAGAAAGCAGATGATGCTTTTGAAGAGCTTGAGATGCTTTTTCGGCAGGGTGTTATTTCAAGAGAAAGCTTTGAGAAAGGAATGAGTAAGCTTTTTCCAGTGGATGGTGAACCTGGGCAGCGCGAAACACGCACACAGTCTTCTTCTCCCACATCATTTGGCTCTCTTGAGACAGAAGCTGTGATAGTGCCGCAGGAAGCGCCGCTACCTGATGAAGAGTCTGGCAGTGAAATATGCCACTACAGGGCATACCAGCGCCCGTTGCATGAAGAAGAAAAATAGGGTCTATTTACCTGATATATAGTTTTCTGGTCAATGAATTAACATGAACATCAACGCATACTGGGGAATACTTCGTGCATCAAACGGGTTTCTTGCGCTTTTTGCAGTTGTTGTAGGAGCTGTTGTATCGGGCGCGGGAATGGAAAGCCTGATTCTTATAGGATCTCTTGCACTTTCTGTTTTTCTGATATCAGGCGCAGGAATAATCCTGAACGACTATTATGACTTTGAGAACGATAAAATAAACGCACCAAACAGGCCTTTGCCCTCAGGGCAGATTTCAAAAAGAAGCGCTTTAGTTTATGCAGCAGTTCTTTTTGCAGCAGGCATTGCGCTCGCAGGCCTTGTAAACATTTATGCGCTTGGCCTTGCTGTCCTGAACACAGTTCTTGAGTTCCTGTATGCATGGAAATTCAAGCCCATTGCCCTTGTAGGCAATACAGTTGACAGCTGGTTTGCAGCATCAAGCTTTCTTTATGGCGCGCTGATAACCTTTGACTTTGAAATTGTCTGGCTCCTTATTGCAATGTCGTTTTTCGCTAATCTTGGCAGGGAGATTTACGGAGATATAGAGGATATTGTGGGGGACAAGAAAGCAGGAGCAAAGACACTCCCCATTTTGGTTGGTGAAAGAAAGGCAACACTTGCAGGGCAGGCTGCGATTATTGCTGCGATTGTTTTGAGTGTTCTTCCTTATGCTTATGGGTATTTTGGCATGAAGTATCTTGCTATTGTTGTGGTGGCTGATGGGCTGTTCATAGCATCAATGTTTCAGAGTGCGCACAGGAACCAGAAGACTACAAAGATTGCGATGCTGGTTGCGCTTGTGGCGTTTTTGGTTGGGGGTTGAATTTCTTTGTTGATTGCAGATAACTTTAAACGTATGTACACACATTCATACGAAATGAACGTATAAGCCATGTCAAAAAACGACGAGACTTTATTTTTTCTTTGAATCTGGAAGTTTCATGAAAAGAATTTTGTTTTTTTCTTTTGTTTCCGTAATTTCAAATTCATGCATTCAGAGAATATTAGAAAATAGTGTAAATCATCACTACTTAATGATAACTTCATTATGGATCCCTCTAGGACAAATCGAATTTTGCAGGCGCATGATGCGCATTTTCTAATCTGTTTGGGCAACTCGAATGTCTTTTAAAACAGCGCTAAGCATCACGACAAAATAACAACAAACATAACATTTATAAAACGTCCCTTCGAAGTAACAAGAGTTGTGTTTTAACAAATACAGCATTATATTTCCAGAAAACACTTCGTCCTTTTTGGGCACTATGTTGGATTAATCCTTTGGATTATTCAGCATCCCGAAGCATGTCAAGCAGAGTTACAAGGGTGTGACACTGCTTAGACAAATGAGACTTCGATCCTAGTGTTACTTTTAAGTTGGGATTGAAGTCCTTCTGGAAAGGGACTAGGAAGATTTTACTTATAAAATCCTGCTTATCGGATAATGGAGCAGGTAGTATTGATTGATGAACACTACTGTACCCGGTAGTAAAACTAGGCGTTCTAATGCTGTTAGACAGCAGGAGGAAATAATGTCTGGATATGAAAGCAGGGCAGATGGTTTGATTTGTCCGCAATGCAAACTCCTCGTACAGCATTGCATCTGTGAAACAGATGTAGATGAAAACGGGTGTTGAGGATGACTCAAAGAATAGGAGCCGCCTTCTTCTTGGTGGCAATACTCTTTATGAGCATAGTTGCTTCGGGAGAAGAGTTTCAAAATCCTCCCGACGCAGTGATGGATCTTGATCCATCAAAAGGAATTCTTTCGGGGGTTCCGGTGGAATTGAGTGCCACTGACTCAAAAGAGTTGTTTGATTTCGAGCACTCAATTGAGTGGCACGACAACGGAGTTTTGATCTCAACGGAGCAGACTTTTGTGCACACCTTCTCTGAAGGCGACCACAACGTAAGTTTATACGTTGAGACCAACTATGGAAACGACCTTGTTTACAAGCGTTTCCACGTGTACGAGAACGATGTTCCCGAAATTGAGGGTCAGGTAATTTATTATGATCCTTATAAGGAGTCAGAAATTGACTCCAACAAGCAGATTTCTGTTCCTCAGCAGGCATCCGTTACCGTGGAGGCATGGACAGAGGAATCTGACGATGTTATTTCGTATTCTGTCAAAATAACACCTTGTTGCGGTATTGAGGTCGCAGAAATGGATGAAGATGACGATGAACTTACTGTTTCATTGTTTGCTTCAGAACCAGGAAATTATGAAGTCCTGATTACTGCAACAGATGAAGCAGGACAGACAGACACCTTGGAATTCCGAGTTAGTGTCGGAAGCCCAAAAGACCTTCAGTTGGATTTTCCCGACCGCATAGATGAAGGGGAATCTATTGGATTTATCATCCAACATCCATGTTCTGATGAAATTTGCGACTATTCATTAGTCGTTGAAAATCAGGAAACAGGGGAACGACAAGAATATTGTAATGATTGTTATGTAAGTTTCTCTGACAGCGGTCCTATGGAGATCACCGGTAGCGTGAGCTACAACGGGAGTGTCCTTGACACTGCGACTAAGTCATTTTATGTGGAAGACACAAAAAATGACCCGCCGGTAATCACCATTGAATGGGTGGAACCGGTATACGCCCAAATCCCACATACATTCTATGTGAAAGCATGGGATGATCGAGGGCGAGTAAAGGAAATCCTCATAACAATATGTGGGGATTACGAGGATGATGAAAGAATAATCTCCACGAAAATCGCTGGGAACGATGGAAACATTACCTTGACTCCCAGAAGAGCAGACTCCTATTATGAAGTTGTCGCGAAATCTTGCGACACTGAAGGAGAATGCACAGAAACGTCTGTCGGCTTCGACACTTTGTCTCCTGATGAGGCACCAGAATATGAAGAAGACGACGGACAAACAGAGTCTGATTGGGAAGAAGGCAGTACTGAAGACACTGGTTTCCTTTCAGCCGTTACGACCCTGTTCATAATTACAGGGGTGGTGCTATTGATGCGAAAGCAAAGATAGTGCACATGTATCGAATATGAACAACTCCTATAGAATAAGAAGGAGGACTAGAGAAATGATAAGAAGATTGATAAAGTTATTTTTTGGGAATAAAGGTCTCGTAAAAGACCCAATTTCCCAACTGATGGAAGAGAATAACCCCCAGAGACTTTGGGATCCAAGCCCACCATTCAAGGACATAATGGCAATGCATTCAGACATGCGAGACATACCAGTATCTACTGCCCAAGAAGGTTGGAATATCAGGGATGCATTAAACAAGATGGAGGTTCAATCCTGGTTTCCAAAACCCGGTGATAAAAGTGGTCTTGTTGTGCGTTACAACTATAGCCGCGACTTGAGCCAGGAAGAGATAAACACTGTGCTTGAAAAGTATGGTGGCGTGTCTCCGGACAGACCCTTGATTGTTGCAGAAGAGCCATCTGGTTCACAAGGAACCACGGTGGTGAAGCGATCGTCTGAAGATACGACAACTGAACCACAAGTACAGATTCAGACCGTAAATATGGCCGATGTAAGCAAAACAGAATCAGATTTGATGAAACAGGGTTTTGTGGTTATAGGCCACAAAAGCCTCTCACCAGGGGGAGCTGTAGATAT
>CBDUVQ010000029.1:0-10866 GCA_965370715.1 uncultured archaeon | reverse complement strand
AAACTTGCCGAGAATGTTGTATTAACAGAATTGAAAAGAAGAGAGCAAGATGTGTATTTTTGGAAATGCAAAAAAGAAGTGGATTTTGTAGTCAGAGAAGGAAATAGATTAACTGCAATGAATGTTGCTTATACCGATACCCCCCACAAAAGGGAAATTGAGGGATTAATGGAATTTAAAGAAAAATATACTGACGCAAAATTAATAATGATAACAAAAGGACTTGAACAAACAGATGAAAGAGACATAAAATATGTTCCCCTTCGAACATGGTTATTGAGTTATAGTAAAAGCCATAACTGTTTGGACTAATGGCTTTTTCATATCCTTAAAATCATCTCACTAACGTTCGAAGCTTTTGAAGATTGCATCTTCAAAATTGCTACGCAATTTTAAGATCCAGAAAATCTTTGATTTTCTCGGATAGATTAAGGTCTCTTGGTTTTTGGTTAATTTGTCCATTTAGTAACGACCTTTTGTTTATAAGCGAATGTTCATTAAAGACAGGAATGGATAAGTTGGCGAATTACAAGAAATGGCCTCATATGACTCCAGAGTTGGCAGCAAATGCCGGAAAGCTTGTGCTTTTTCACTTTGATGCGAGTGTTTACCGTACACTGGAGGAACGAAAAAAAGCCGAAGATGAGGCACAAATAATTTTTAAAAATACAGTTGCATCCAAAGATGGGATGCAAATTGAAGTCTGAGTCCCCTTTTAAAAATCAATGCCAAAATAAGGGCATGCGCGTGTTTGTTCTGGATGCAGACTATGTCATTGAAGACAATAAGCCGGTCATCCGCCTTTTTTGCAGAAGCGATGGCAGAAAATCTGCTGTTGTATATGACCGGACATTCGAGCCTTACTTTTATGCAATTGCAAAAAAGGGCGCAAAGTCTATCGAGAAAAAAATTTCGAAAGTTTCTTTCTCTGATGAAAAGGGAACTGTTTCTGTAAAGCGCGTTGAATCTATTGAAAAAATAATCGGTCTTGAGAAGAAAAAGCTGCTTCGGGTTTTTGCAAAATTTCCGTTTGATGTGCCAAAGCTCAAGGACGCTGTTGCAGCACTGCCTGAAATAGAGGGCGTGCGAGAGTTTGACATACCTTTTTTCAAAAGATATTTTATAGACAAAAAAATTCTCCCGCTTTCATGGGCTGATGTAACAGGTGATAAGACAGAACAGTCTCTTAGCGTAGACATAGCAATTAACGCAAAGAGCGTTTCTGCAGCAGACCGCAGAGAATACAATCCCTCCCTTTTTGCATTTGATCTTGAAACAATACCTGAGGAGGGCGCAAACAAGATAATCATGGCAAGTGTCTGCACAGACGCAGGCTACAAAAAAGTCATTGTGTATGAAAAGGACACCTTTTCAGATTCTATTCATGTTGATTCTGAAAAAGCGGTAATTGAAAAGCTGGGCGCGCTCGTAAAGGAAAAAGACCCTGACCTCATCCTGACATATAACGGGGATTCTTTTGATTTTGATGTCCTCAAAAACAGGGCAGAAAAATACAGCACTATTGTGGATTTCGGGCGCGACGGGCAGGGTGTGAAGTACCAGAGAAAAGGGCGAATCAATGCTGCGTCAATTCGCGGACGGGTGCACATAGACCTTTTTCAGTTTGTGTCAAGAATAATGCGCCCTACTATCAGTTCAGAAGTCATGTCACTTGACAATGTTTCAGGAGAGCTTACAGGCTCAAGAAAAAAAGACATGACCTGGGAGACTATGATTGAGTCATGGCAAAACAAAAAAGATCTTGACAAGCTTGCAGAATACTGCCTTAATGATTCTGAGATTACAGTCGGGCTTGCAAAGGCGCTTTTGCCGAACATCTTTGCACTTTCAATGCTTACAGGAAGCACACCTTTTGACACATGCAGGGCAACCTATGGGCAGCTTGTTGAGGCATACGCGCTTAGGCGGGCGTCTGAGATGAATATTGTTGTCCCAAACAAGCCTACGCAGGAGGTCGTGCGCGAGCGTATGGAAATGGATAAGTTTCAGGGAGCTTTTGTTGTCGAGCCAAGCCCCGGGCTTCACAAGAATATTGCGCTCTTTGATTTTCGAAGCCTGTACCCCTCCATAATTGCATCCCATAATATTGAGCCAGATACTTTGAATTGCAAGTGCTGCAAGAGTAAAAAAGAAAACAGGGTTCCTGAAACAAACAGTTATTTTTGCACAAAGCAAAGAGGGTTTATACCGCGCCTTGTTGAGGAGCTCATATGCGAGCGCATAAAAATGAAAAAGAGAATGAAAGTTGTTAATAAAAAAAGCGATGAATACAAGTCACTTAATGCAAAGCAGTTCGCAGTAAAGACGCTTGCAAACTCCTTCTATGGATATCTTGGATTCGCTGGCTCGCGTTGGTATCTCAGGGAATGCGCAGAGGCGGTTACAGCATTTGGCAGGCACTACATACACAAAGTCATTGAAATGGCTGAGGGGCGCGGTTTAAAGTGTATTTATGGAGACAGCATAACATCAGGGCGTTTTGTCACCGTGATGAACAAAGACGGCATTGTACAGATAAAAAATATTGAAGAGCTTTTTTTGGAATTCATAAATAAAAAACAGGCTGCCGGAGAAAAAGAGACCGTAATTCCTAAAGATTACCGGGCATTGACATTAAATCAAGATACAGGCAAAAGCGAGTGGAGGAAAATAAATGAGATAATCAGGCACAATACAAGCAAAAAGATATTTCGCGTGGGTCAGAAATATGGGGAAACAATAGTTACAGAAGACCATTCAATCATGGCAGAGCAAGACGGTATTATCTCTGAGACAAAGCCGCAGGACATGGCTGGTCAGAAAATGGTGCCTGTGCGGGATGTGCCCCCGATAAAACAGATAAGTTCTGTTGATTTTTACAAAATCCTTTCGGAGTATTCAACTGAAATGACCTATAAGAATCGGCAAAAAGTCTCAAATATCCGTGAGTCCGGAGAGTGGCTGATTTTTGGGTGGACAAACAGGAAGAGTCCTGTCAAGCTAAAAAGAATAATCAGCATAGATTCCAAAGAGTTTGAGGCATTATGCAGGCTCCTCGGAGCATATATTGCAGAAGGAAGCGCGTCTACTGCCGAAACCACTAAAACTAAATTCGGCGCAAGCATTTCCTCTTCTGATGTAAAGTGGCTTGAGCAGCTTCAGGAGGATTATCTTCTGCTTTTCAAAAATGCCAAAACAGGCATAATAAAATCCACTCAGAAAAAAAGAACACTTTGCTATAAGAGCGGCACCGGTGAAAAAACAATAGAGTATGAAGACAAAACACATAAACTCCAGATGATGAATCAACTGTCCGCCGTGTTTTTCAAAATGCTTTGTGGCCAGAAATCCCATGCAAAAAAGATGCCGGACTTCATATACAGCGTTCCTGAAAAATACCAGCGAATCCTTCTTGAAAATATGATACTTGGTGATGGCTCAAGAAAGTTTATGAACCGCAGGCTGCCTTATTCGAAACACTATAAAGAGAACAACTTTCGGTACGAGACGCGGTCACTGCAGTTGATGGGGGGCTTGTCTTTTCTGCTTAATATGCTGAAGCAAAAATACACAATAAGATTTCGCCCTGCTAAAAATACATACATTCTTACTACTACATCAAAGAATAATTCCTGTACGCCGACAAAAGTAGTTGAGGAAAAATGCGGCGGGTATGTGTATGATCTCAGTGTTGAGGGCACACATACGTTTGTTGACAGTTGCGGGCAGATTTTGCTTCACAATACAGACAGCTTATTTTTACTGATAGAAAAAGACACAGAAAAAGTTGCGCGCAAATTTCTCAAGGACGTAAATGCAACTCTTCCCGGGATAATGGAGCTTGATTATGAGGGCACATACCTTCGCGGGATATTTGTGCAGAAAAAGACAGGCGAGGGCGGGGCGAAGAAGAGATACGCCCTGATTGACAAAGAGGGAAATGTGACAATCCGCGGGTTTGAGAAAGTAAGGCGCGACTGGTCAAAGCTTGCAAAAGATACGCAGGAAAAAGTGATTGAACTTGTGCTGTCTGACAAAAAAGATGATGCCGTGGAATATGTGAAGAACGTAATTGAACGAGTCAAAAGCGGAAACGTGGAATTAAAAGAGCTTGGCATTTACACAACAGTCAAGCGCGACCTGAACAAATATGCGCAGATAGGCCCGCATGTTTCGGCAGCAAGAAAAGCGGAGAAGCGCGGTATGACAATACATCCAGGAACGACAATACATTATGTGGTAACGCGGGGGCGGGGCAGCATCTCAGACCGTGCAGAGCTGATGCAGTATGCGAAAAATTATGACAAAAAGTATTATCTCGAGAACCAAATTATCCCTGCAGCACTTCGTGCACTCTCTGTGCTTGGAGTGACAAAAGATGACCTGCTTGGCAATGCCAAGCAGACAGGGCTTGGAAAATGGGGAAATGCAACGTAATCATAAAAAGATATTTTGATTATAGTGTTCTATTCGGTGATGTAATGGTTTATGAGTCTCTTCTTGACAAAATCAAGCATGAAAAAAAGGTCCGCTGCCCTGACTGCGGTTCAGGCAATATGAAATTTATGCAGCATCTAAACATGTATGGCGGATATGTCTGCTCAGGATGCAGCAAGATTTGGGATGCAAAAGACGCTAAGATAAAAGACCAGAAAAAGCGTTTGATATAACCCAGCTAAAATATATTTTCCAGCCATCCAAAAAATCTTTTGATTATTGATGGCTTTGGCTCTGTTGTAATTGCATGTCCGCTGATTGTTTCCTGAATTTCTTCTTCTGTATCATCAATCAAGTTTGCGGTAGTTTCTACAACAACTGTTTTGTTTGTTTCCGGTTTCTTTTCGACACGAATCAGAACAATTTCTTCTTCAAGGTTCTTTGATGTGCCTACATCTTTTACAATGATCTTGTATGTGTGCACTTCAAGGCTTGTTGCATTTTTTACTAAATTGAGGAGGCTGATGTTTTTGATTTCATTCTCTGCAAGCTCTATTTGTACTGCATTTGCATCCCATGTTTTCCCCCAATCTTCTCCGTTAAATCCGTACGACAGCCGCTTTGCACCGTCATAGAGGTAGGAGTAGGTTTTGATAAATATCGTTTCGTTTCCGGTATTCTTGATTATTATGTTTGTGCTAAAGTTCTCGTCAAGATAAACAACTTCCGGAACATCAAATGAAAATCCACTTTCTTCTTCATCTTTTATTTCAGGAGTATCTTCTTCTGTTTCACATTCTGTTGGTACGTTTACATACACTATTTCTTTTTCGCAGAGAGGATTTTTTCCGCTGACAGAAAGGGTTGTGTCTGTTTCTGTTACAGAAGCCCATGAGCCTTCGTTTCTGTAAAGCCGGACACGGAGAACATATTCCCCTTCAGTATATTTTTCATCCTCATTGCATTTCAGAAAAATTGGTAGGATGGCCGTTGTTGTGGTGTTTATGCCAATGTTGTGCATTGCAGCTGCAATGCCTGTTGAATACGGTGCGCTCCGTATTGTTTCCTCATCACGGGAAAGATCCCTTGAGATCCAGTGCGGGCTGAAGACGTATGCGACAATGCGCGCTTCTGAAAACTCTGAGTCTCCTGAAAAAAAGCTGACGTGCAAGGACGTGTAGTCCCCGAAGTGCATGGAAGCGGGTGCAGACAGTATTGTTATTTCTGTAGAGCCGAGTGGAGTTTCGGTCACTATTTCTTCTGCGCTTTCTTCAGGAATGGTTTCATTTTCAGTGATGTCATCCACAACTGTTTCGTTTTCCTGCACAGCAGGCTCATCCGGTTCGCTTTCGTTTTGCTCAGGCACGAGAGGAATGCTTATGTTGTTTTCCCATCCGGGAGTGCCGCCTTCAACTATGCTTTCGAACCATCCTGTTGAGTTTCGCTCAAGGGACTTGCCATTGCCTGAAGCACCAATAGAAGGATTGTACGTTATGTTTTCAATCAGAATGCCTAAGGAATCCATTAGCTCAAGTGGTTTGCCATTGTCGTTTGTAAGTGGTCCGCATATGGTGCCCGCATCTACATGTAATGCAAGAGCAGTTTCGCTAACAGTAAAATTATCATACACTTCTGTTCCGCTGCCTCCATCTGTAATGAGTGCATACCCACCTGGCGGAATTATTATCGACGCGTTCAAATACAGAGCGCCGCCGCGGTCGCGATCAATGTAACCTGAAAGAATCTCTTTGTCACATAATTTCCAGCTCTCAAGTGATACGCTGTCTGTGCCGTTGTTGTAAATTTCAATCCATTCATTGTATGTATCGCTTGGAAGAGGATCATACATTATCTCATTGATGATGATATCCGCATTTTGTGCAAAAGCAGAAGAAGAAAAAAACATGACCAGAAAAAACGCAGTCAATGCAGTTTTCATAAGATAGATGTAGTGTCATAAAGAGTTAAAAAACCTTGCTATACAATCATGTTGTATGGACGATACTGTTTTGGAAAAATACATTCTTGCAGGAAAGATTGCATCTCAGGTTCGCGAAGAATCAAGAAAATTTGTTGTGCCCGGCAAAAGCATACTTCTTGCTGCAAACACAATTGAGTCAAGGATAATTGAGCTTGGCGGAAAGATAGCATTTCCCGTAAACATATCACTCAACGAGTTTGCAGCGCACTGCACCCCCAAAGCAAAAGAGGAGAGGGTTTTTGAGAACAAAGACATTGTCAAAGTTGACCTTGGAGTTCATGTTGACGGATACATTGCAGACACTGCAATAACTATAGCTCTTGACAAAACAAAACAAAACATGGTAACCACAATTGAGCGCGCACTGAAAAATGCAATTTCTATGGCAACACCCGGAACAAAAACAGGAGATATAGGGGCTACAATTAGTGAGACCATAGAATCTGCAGGATATAAGCCAGTATCAAACCTTTCAGGCCATATGCTTGGAAGATACACAATACATACCGGCACAAGCATACCAAATATTCCAACAAAGTCGGGTGAAACATTGAAAGAAGGTGACGCGATTGCAATAGAGCCATTCTTGAGTGAGGGCAGCGGCTATGTAATGGAAGCGAATGATGCAGAGATATTCCGCCTTGCGAGCGAGAAGCCAGAGCGCTCGCCGCACGCAAGAGAAATCATCAGGATTGCAAAGGAGAAATACATGGGTTTGCCCTTTGCGCTGCGCTGGATTGAGAAGCCTTCAGGCGCACTTATTAGCACAACAATCAATCAGCTTGCAATGAGGGGCATAATTCATAAGTACCCATTTTTGCGGGACACGGAACGGGGATTGATATCCCAGGCAGAGCACACAGTGATTGTTGCAGAGGAGCCGATAGTAACCACAAAATAAGAGAGAACAACAATTATATAATTGCGCCAACACAACTAGTTCATGCCAAAAACAGCCAAAAAGAAGAAAACAACTCTTGTCATTTGCATTGACAGAGATGATGATTTAGGAGTGAAGGTGGGAATCTCAGGTCCTGTGATTGGCAGGGAGAAAAACATTCTTGCAGCAAACAAGCTTGCCCTTAAGGATCCGACAGATTCGGATGTTAATTCTATTTTCAAGGCAGTGCAGGTACTGGACAAAATAAAAAGCAAAGGTCCTGCTGAAATTGTTACGATAACCGGAGATTCAGATGTCGGGATCACATCTGACCGCAAAATAGCAGATGACCTTGAAAAAATTCTTTTAAAATATGATGTGACCGAAGCAGTGCTCGTGACAGACGGTGCAGAAGACGAGTATGTTTTGCCAATAATCAAGTCAAAAATCAATGTTGTGTATTCTGAAAAAATCATAGTACGCCAAAGCCAGCAGCTTGAAAGCATGTATTATGTGGCATATGATTTCATTATGTCTGTGCTTGCAGAGCCAAAGGCATCGCGCCTATTTATAGGGCTCCCTGCAATTGCATTGATAATATATGCAATTCTTGGCACTGCAGGAGGGCGGCTCATTGTCGGGGTTATCGGCACATATCTTTTGATAAAAGGATTTCAGCTTGAAAAGTCTCTGGAAGGGGCGTATCTTGAAGCAAGCACAGCATTTAAGACGCGCAAGCCATCGTTTTTCATGTATTTTTCCGCATTTGTTCTTTTCATACTGGGGATTGCAAATGGATACAAAGAAGTTGTGGGACTGAGTTCTATTCCGCTCTACATTTCTGCAAGCGCGTTTTTGAATGCATCAATAATCCCTTTCTTTTTTGTGGCTGTGCTGGTTGGCCTTGGAAAGACACTTAGAATGAAAAAGCAGCATGTATCGGGTTACCTGACATATTTTGGCATGTCATTTTCTGTTGCATGGATAACCTATGAGGTAACGAGGTTTCTTTTGAGGGAGACTGCAAGCTATACATACCTGATGTATGCGCTTGTTGTCAGCGGTGCCCTGATATTCATTAGTTCTGCAGTAGAGAAGCGGGCAAAGAAAAAATAATCAAGGCAACAAGGGTTTATATTTTTTTCACTCGAATGTAGAGCATGGGTCGGTAGTCTAGTTGGCTACGCGCGCAAATCAATGATTTGCTGCGTTCGCAGTGCGCGCCAAAAATGACGTCGCCCTTACATCACGTAACTCGGGGATTGTTGAATTCTTCCACTGCGTGAAAGAACGGCGAAGATCGGCGGTTCAAATCCGCCTCGACCCACCATTTTTATCTGGTGAATATATGCTGTCTTTAGAACAAGGAATTTTTTTGGTAAAGCAGGCAAGAAAGGCTATTGAGCATCAAATAAACAAAAAAACAGCACCAGCATTTCCCGAGGACGCGTGGCTGTCTTCAAAGCGCGGCGTATTTGTAACACTTCACACATTCCCCGAAAAAGAGCTTCGTGGTTGCATAGGGTTTTCTGAGCCATGCTTTTCAATCAAGGATGCAATTATGCGCGCTGCTGTTGCGGCCGCAGTGGAGGATCCGCGTTTTGCTCCACTAAAAGATTCTGAACTTGACAAAATAATTATAGAAGTTTCTGTTCTGACACTACCGCAAAAAATAGAGGCATCAACTGAAAAAGAAATTCTGGAATCCATAACACCGAAAGCTGACGGGCTTATACTTGAGCGCAGCAACTCATGCGGGCTTTTTCTTCCGCAGGTCTGGGATGAGTTGCCTGAAAAAAAAGAATTTTTGGAGCAGTTGTGCTGCAAGGCAGGGCTTTCTGATTTGGATGCATGGCACAAGGAAGGCACAATACTACATCAGTTTTTTGTTCAGGCATTTGAAGAGAAAACACCCTGCGGCATTGTGGCTGCAAAAGATGTTAGTGTATAGTGGATGCAGTACGTAAACAGAATATATACATTTGAATATATTTTTCTAAAAACATAGGTTCTAAAAACCTTCTGCAATCATATAAATGCATATATACCTGAGATGACAAAGTATACAAAGTGTTGTATTCAGTCAAAGACAACCCACAATATATTGTATGTTATAGGTTTTTCCGTGAAATGCACTTACTGTTCTCATTCAGACACCCGCGTGGTTGACTCGCGCGAAACTCTGGAACTTGAAGTCACAAGAAGGCGCAGGGAGTGCGAGAAATGCAAAAAAAGGTTTACTACATACGAGCGCGTTGAGACCGAAAATATTCTTGTGCAAAAGTGCGACGGCACAAGACAAGCGTTTGACCGGAACAAGATAAAGCGCGGTATAACTCATGCTTGTGAGAAACGCTCTATCAGCGCAGGGAATATAGAGAAGGTTGTCCAGAAAATTGAGTCGCGCATAAGGAGCCGCGGAAGAAACGAAGTGACAAGCAAGGCTATTGGCGAGCTTGTGATGAAACACCTTAAAAGATTAGATGATGTAGCATACATACGCTTTGCTTCAGTGTACCGGCAGTTTACAGATGTTGCCTCTTTTGAAAACGAGATTAAGGCACTTCAGGAATAGCAGTTTTTAAGAGCATCCAGACAGGGGGTTTTTTAATGGAATATTCAGCTATAACAAAAGTAAAAAAGCGCGACGGCAGAATCGTGAATTTTGACAAAAAAAAGATTGTTGAAGCAATTTTCAAGGCAGCAAACTCTGTTGGCGGAAAAGACCGTGCTTCTGCTGAAGAGCTTGCAGGCCGTGTTGTGGCTGTTATAGATTACCAGCATGATGGAAAAAACACCCCCACAGTTGAGGGGATACAGGATATTGTCGAGCGCGTACTCATAAAGGCAGGCCACGTCAAAACAGCAAAGGCGTATATCCTTTACAGGCAGCAGCAAAAGAAAGTGCGGGAAATGAAGTCTGCTGTACTGGATGCACAGAACATAATCAATGAATACCTTGATCAGGCGCACTGGAACGTTAATGAGAACAGCAATGAGGCATATTCTTTTTCAGGGCTTATGCTGCATACTGCCGGAAAAGTTATTTCCACATACACCCTGACCGAAATATATCCTGAGTACGTCAGCTCTGCACACAAGGACGGTCGGTTGCATATTCATGATTTGACGCATGGCTTTATCGGTTATTGTGCTGGATGGTCTCTCAAAAATCTTCTTCTTATGGGTTTTGGAGGCATACAGAATAAGGTTGATGCAAAGCCTGCAAAGCACACAGATGTTGTCATATCGCAGATGGTGAATTATATGGGCTGCCTACAGATGGAGTTCGCAGGTGCGCAGGCATTCTCAAGTGTTGACACGCTTCTTGCTCCGTTTGTCCGTGCAGACAACATGACTTTTAAGGAAGTCAAGCAGACAATGCAAAAGCTTGTATTTTCATTAAACATACCCTCGCGCTGGGGTTCGCAGTACCCATTTACGAACCTGACATTTGACTGGGTAGTTCCGCAGGACATGGCACGTGAAAGGGCTATTGTCGGCGGAAAGCTTATTGATACAACATATTCTGACTACCAGAAAGAAATGGACATGATATACAAGGCGT
>CBDUVQ010000028.1:0-10983 GCA_965370715.1 uncultured archaeon | reverse complement strand
GCTCTGAAAAGCACGGCAATCCGCTTGAATTTGAAGTCGGTGCCGGAAAAGTCATAAAAGGGTTTGACAACGCTGTAGAAGGAATGGAAGCCGGTGAAGAAAAAGATGTTAAGCTACCGCCCGCAGATGCATACGGTGACCACGACCCGCAAATGTTCAAGAAGGTGCCAAAAGAACAGCTTCCTAAAGAGCAGGAGGTTAAGGTCGGAATGGTGCTTGGCGTGACTCTTCCGAATGGCGCGCAGATACCGGCAAAGATAACGGAAATAGATGATGAGTCAGCAACTCTTGACCTGAACCACCCAATGGCAGGAAAAGTTCTGAATTTCAAGCTCAAGTTAGTTGAGATTGTGAGTGCTTAATACTTGTTGCAGAAAAATGGTAGTGAAATGATCTTTGCCCTCGGTTCAAATAGGGCAGAGTTTCACTTATTGTAAATAACAAAATCTAACGGTTGCTCTAATGTTTCATCCAAAGTTTTAAGGGGTGACTTAAGATGGCTTATAGATTTGCAGTCCTTCTCTACATGCTTCTACACGAACATCTCTTATAACTTTTACTCCATCAATTTCTTCGATATAATCTCTCAATCCATCCATCAAAGTATCTGGGTCTGCATAGAACATTCCGCCTTGTCTCCCATTCTGTGCAGCAGTGACGGTTGTCTGACATGCAATTCCAGCCATATGTTGACTCATGCTACCAAACCCCTGTCTGTCGCCTCCGCGACGTTTGTTCATTTCAGAAACATCCGCGCAAATAGACTTATTCGTTGCTATATACAAAAAATTCTCCTCAGAAGTTACGCTATTATTGAAACCTAATACTAAACAGGGCGTTCCTTGTTTATCAAACGCATCAATCAATCTTCGATAGCCATCATCATCTCTAATAACTACAGATCCTTGATGATTGATACTACCGCGCCCAAAATCGGTTTCATATAATACCCGATCATGGGAAACTTCAGTTAGATGGGATATTACGTCCTCTGGTAATGGTGATTCTGTAATCTGTAAAATATGTAACTGTTCATCCTTTATACACCCTTCAATTTCTACTTCAACACCTAATTTGTCCTGATAAAACTTTGCAATTCTTAGAACTTCCTTGCTTATCTTATGAGGATATTCGTCAACAAATGTTTTCCTTAATTCAATTTTTTTCTTTCGTATGGAAAATGCTTCACACGTGTTTTGTATGTAATAGGGTTTTGAAGACATCCAGAAATCATGTCCGAGATTTACGGTTTCCTTAACTTCACCTGTTTCAGGATCAAAATATTCAATAATCATTGACCGGCGCCAAAAATCCAATTCCGACTCTTTGTCACCCCCCATAAGATAGCTTGTCAAGCCCCATGCTCTTTTTACAGACGCCATATCAGGCTCTAAATAGTCCCTGCTTCTTGCAACAAAAGCAGTATTTGTTTGCCCGATAACATGTTCTGTTTCATGCTCCTGAATCCCAATTGAAACTGGCGTTCCCTTTTTGAGTACAACCTTTCCTGATTTATCAAGAAATTCATTATTGTTATTACGTGAATAGCCCTTCTCTTCAATAATACCATTTCTAATTGAACTTAACACAGATTCCGCACAATAATCATTGCTTTGAATATCCCACATATTGCGAACATGAAGCGTATCTATGTGTGGTCCGTTTTCAACATAGAATGCCAGACTCATAAAAGAACTACTAGAAGCTTCACCGCCATATTTTGGCAATTCTATTCCTTCTTTTTTCATTGCCTCAAGAACTGCTTTTGTTGTTAATTTCTGAAATTCAGGGATATCTTCTACTTCAATGTCCGCTATGCGCTTTCCACTAGGAAGTCCCGGCCAATCATATTCATGAACTTTTCTAATAACTATTCTTTCTTCAGGTGTTATTTCACCAATCAGGTTTTGCAGTAAAACAGGTTTTAGAGCTCCTTGTTCTCTAACGCCCCTAAAGGCTTCCTGAAAGTTAAGCCAACTTTGTTCGGGATCGCCTTCATCATACAGCACCGGTATGCTTTCATTTGATCCGGGATACTCTCCGGGAGCAGAACTTCTGCAATATATAGCACATACATTTCTCTCACCAATTGAAGTGTAAATTTCGCTAACTAAACTATCAAATGTTTCTCTTAAAATTCTCTCATCTACTTCCTCGGTATCCACAACATAACCGGATGGCTTACGACATATGAAGTCTTGCTCCTCTCGGTCAACAAGAAATTCAGCTAATCGAACTGTTTTGTCGCCGTAGCGTTCTATGTCAAAGTCTCCGCTTTCAGCAAGTTCCTTCAGGCTTTTAATCATCAGATTATTTTTACATCAAAGTTTAAGAATTTACTACTCAAAAAAGATAATAAAACACTCTTAAGTCCGCCTAAAATACACGAACGAACACATCAAGGCAACACCACTAAGAATATTGAATGGCTAACCCATTATCTTCTTCCCTGCATACATAAACGGGATATTGACAAGACCGACAAGCCACTTTGTTGCAAGCTGGCCGACAATTAATGCGCCAACAGGCATTGTGCCATAGAATGCAAGAGTTATGAAAATAAGGGTGTCAATTCCGAGACGGGTGTATAATAATACTTCTGCAAGAACAGCGTTACATCAAATCAGCGCGCTTTCCAGCGCGCTCCCGCACCCGCATTCCCTTTTTGCGGGAATCTTCTGTATTGCCTCAACAAGAATTTTTTTGACTTTCTCCTCGTTCTGCTTCATTGTTGAAATCACGTCATCTAGAGTTACGTTGTGCTCTTTCCAGCAGTCATAATCCGTAACCATTGCAACAGATGCATAGCACATCTCTTTCTCGCGCGCAAGCACGCACTCCGGGACAAGAGTCATGTTTATTGTGTGGCAGCCCCATGACTTGAATAAAAAGGATTCTGCTCTTGTAGAAAAGCGGGGTCCGTTGATGCAAACCATAGTTCCTTTTTCATGGATGTTATATTCGAGAGACTTTCCGGTTTCAATAAGCAGTTTTCTCAAATCAGGGCAAAATGGGTCTGCAATAGAAATATGGCAAACTTTGCCGTTCTCGTAAAACGTGGAAGGGCGACTATGTGTCTTGTCAATGAACTGGTCAATAACCACAAGGTCTCCGGGCTTGTAATCCTCATGAAGTGAGCCCACTGCTGTCGGCGCAAGAATCCTTGTTACCCCAAGCTCTTTGAGCGCGTGAATGTTCGCGCGCGAGTTCACCATGTGCGGTGGGATGCTATGCCCCTCACCGTGCCTGTTCAGAAATGCGACTTTTTTATCTCCAAGAGTGCCGATGATTATCTTTGCGCTCGGCTTTCCATAGGGTGTTTCTGTATCTACTTCAACTGAGTCTTTTAAGAGCGCAGAGTCATAGACTCCTGTGCCGCCGATTATGGCAATATCCGCGATTTGTTGCATAGTGCTGTTTTAGAAAAAAGTATTATATGCTTTTACATCATTGATGCGTTTCATTGCTAGATACACCGCTGTGTTTGTTACGATAGTTTTCTACGCTATCTAAATCGCCTTCATTGGCACCCAAAAACTCATATTCCTCTATATAGTCACAATTTTTAAATACGTCTTTATATGACTCATTCGTCGGACCTGCAACAATATATCTCACACCCTTGTCTCCCACTTCACTGCAAAGACTGGAAAGTATTCCTTCTCCTCTAAGAAAATTAAGAAGTTCATTGGGATTAGTTGTAGCTAGACCAACAGTTATTTTTTCAGAAACAATGTAATCACTAAATAATAACGGTTGTAAAATCGTTATAAATCTATCATTCATCGTATTTTATCAATATAATTATGCGCAACCATATTCTGCATTATGCAAGTCAACAACAAGCACTACCGAACAGTCTGGCTCGAAGGCAGCACGGTAAAGATGATAAACCAGCTTCTTCTGCCACACAAGTTTGAGATTATAGAGCTTCCGACTCACCTGCATACTGCAAAAGCTATCAAGGAGATGGTAGTGCGCGGTGCAGGCGCAATCGGCGCATCTGCGGGCTTTGCCATGGCGCAGGCATTTCTTGAGGCAGAAAAAGAGAATTTTCGAGAATGCGTTGATGCCGCAAGAAATCATATAGAGATGACGCGCCCGACTGCGCAGAATTTGTTTTATGCAACAAAGAGGGTTTATGATTCTGCAATTAACTCAGGTAACCCGAAAGAAACCGCAGTTATTGAGGCGCAAAAAATAGCTGATGAAGATGCAGAAAACTGCAAAAAAATCGGAGAATACGGATGTGAATTAATCAAAGACGGCTTTAAGATTGAGACACACTGTAATGCCGGATGGCTCGCGTTCGTTGACTGGGGCAGCGCGCTTGCCCCGATATATTGCGCAAAGCAGCAGGGAAAGAAAGTCTTTGTCTATGTTGACGAAACACGTCCCCGTTGTCAGGGCGCGATGCTGACGTCGTGGGAACTTCTGAACGAAGGAATTGAGCACCGGATAATTCCTGACAATGCAGGCGCGCATTATATGTCACAGGGAATTAACCTACTGATTGTCGGCGCAGACAGGATTGCCGCAAACGGGGATGTGGCAAATAAAATAGGCACTTATGAAAAAGCAATTGTCGCGCGCGAGTTCGGTGTCCCTTTTTATGTCGCTGCGCCTACAACGACATTTGATATGAACTGCGCAACAGGAAAAGACATCCCAATTGAGGAACGAAACGAGGATGAAGTTCTGTATGCAACAGGGCTTGCAGACACATATAAAATAAGCCGCGTTCGGATTGCGCCAAAGGGTGCGCGTGCCCTTAACCCTGCTTTTGATGTTACTCCTGCAAAATATATTGCAGGAATAATAACCGAGAAAGGTATTGTAAAGCCAGATTCTAATGAGATTAAAAGGTTGTTTGAATGAGTGAAGGATATACAGGAGTAAGGTTTGAAACAGTTTTTGTTGGGCAGCGCGCACCAACAAATAAATGCCTTAACGAATTGATTTTCTGGTGCAAAAAATTCTCTGAACTTGGCATTGCACCTCTGCACGAAACAGGAAGCTATGGCAACCTGAGCGCAAGAACCGAAAAAGGCTTTATCATCACAGGTGCAGGCACTGATCTTGGAAACATGAGTGAAAAAGGGTTTGTCGAGGTTTTATCTGTCTCGCCAAAAATCAATGCTATCGGGCTCGTTGAGCCCTCGTCTGAATCCGTCCTGCACCATGCACTATATTCTGCAAGGTCTGATATTAACGCAATATTTCACGGGCATGATACGCTTATCATGAAGCATGCGGAAAAGCTCGGTATACCGGTCACTGAAAAAGAAGAGGCATACGGAACGCAGGAACTAATGGAGCAGGCAAAAAAACTGTGTGTGCACGATTATTTTATCCTGAAGAACCATGGCATAATCTCTCTTGGAAAGACAATGAAAGAAGTAGGGCAGAGAGCAGAAAAGATGCATAAACGCGCGTTTCCCTGAATAATTTCTTTATATGCATGAATGAAACAATATAGAGTGGTGAACATATTGGCAGCGCGCGTCATAAAAAGATCAAAAAAAGCAGGCCTTCCTCCGGGAAGCTTGGTATATGTTGGAAGCAAAAAAGAGGAAAGTGTCAAAATCACGATAATGGATTATGATGCATCCAAATTCCAGGAAAAGGAAGCAAAAACAGTTGAGGACTGTTTCAAATTCAAAGAGAAACCATCTGTGACCTGGATAAACGTAGACGGCATTCACAGGCCGGAAATTATAGAAAAATTAGGGGAACACTTTGGCCTGCACTCCCTGATGCAGGAGGATATTCTGAACACCAACCAGCGCCCGAAGATAGAAGACTTTGAAAAACACCTTTTTATTGTCCTGAAAATGCTGCACTATGATGATAAAACAAATGAGATACGCTCAGAGCAGGTCAGCATTGTTCTTGGCCCGAATTTTGTTATATCTTTTCAGGAAAAAGAGGGCGACGTTTTCAATACAATTCGTGAAAGAATAAGAAGCGGAAAGGGCAGGATAAGAAAAACAGGGACTGATTATCTTGCATATTCCCTGACAGATGCCATTGTGGACAGCTATTTTCTCATGCTTGAGAAAATCGAGGAAAGAATAGACACACTGGAAGAACATCTTGTGACCGACCCGAAGCCTGAAACACTGCAGGATATACACGACCTGAAGACAGAGATGATATATCTTCGGAAAGCTGTCTGGCCCCTGCGCGAAGTCATAAGCGGGATGCAGAGACGGGAGTCGCCCCTTATCCTAAAATCCACGCAGGTATATCTTCGCGACGTATATGACCATACGATTCAGATTATAGACAACATAGAGTCCTTCCGGGACATGCTTTCCGGCATGGTTGACCTTTATCTTTCAAGTGTCAGCAACAAGATGAATGAAGTAATGAAAGTATTGACAATCATTGCCACAATATTCATTCCCCTGACATTCGTAACAGGGCTGTATGGCATGAACTTCAATACACAGGCATCACCGTTTAGTATGCCTGAGCTAAACTGGTACTGGGGATACCCTATGCTCTGGGTTGTGATGATAGCGGTTTCACTCTCACTGTTTCTTTATTTCAGGAAAAAGAAGTGGCTTTGAAGAATTATTCGAAAAGAACTTTCTTTTTTGTCACTAGGTATTCTACTGCAGGACTCATATTCAATTTCTTGAGTTCAATAGGGGTTCTGTATTCCGGACGATGATACATGCTACTGCTGTCTTCAAATGCAGGTTCCACGTCCATCTTTACATCAAGCCTTATGATTTGTATGCCTGTGTTCTGAAGAGCAGGCTCACTTATTTCAAGACCATGGTAAAAAGATTCAACAGTTTCTCTAACAAGTTCAGGGTCCTCGTTATAGAGAAATTGTGGAGAGAATACTTCTGTTCCTAAAAGAGTCCCTATTGTTTTGTTTTGGGCACGTATTTTTGTACCGGATGGGTTGTCACCAAAAATATCGTCTATAGAGAAAGAAGGAGGAGCTGGATAGCCCATATCAGACACCATGCCTTCAAAATATTTAACAACGTCCTCGGATGTGGGGGCTTCCTTCAAAACGTATCCTGGTATATGCACATTTTGCATCAATGGACCGTTATTCGGAAATACAGTGTATAGTCTGCCATTATGAATTGCTGCAACCTGTAATGCAGTTACTAGTGCGTTTTCGTCTGGAATCATAGTGATAACTATTTAGTAATGTATATAAAGTTTTTGACCGTCAAAAAACCAACCTTTATCTGCTTTATCCCACCAATATTGGCTGTGATTTTCAATGGACCTAAAATCAATAATCCGCGAGATACCGAATTATCCTAAAGAAGGTATCCTGTTCTATGATGTCACGACACTGTTCAAGAGTGCAGAGGCAAACCGCTTTGTTGTGGATGAAACAGTTAAGCACTGCAACGGGCAAAAGATTGACCTTGTGGCAGGTATTGAGTCGCGCGGCTTTATTCTCGGAGGGCTTATTGCAGACAAGCTTGGTGTTGGGTTTGTGCCTATCCGCAAAAAAGGAAAGCTGCCTGCAGAAGTGATTTCAGAAACCTATGAAAAGGAATATGGCCCTGACATTCTTGAACTGCACAAAGATGCTGTAACGCAGGGGCAGCGCGTTCTTATCGTTGACGACCTTCTTGCAACAGGCGGGACTGCAAAGGCATCGGCAAAGCTTATAGAGCGCCTTGGCGGAGATGTTGCAGGATTTGCGTTTATAATCAATCTTTCATTTCTGCCTGGCATGAAAACTCTTGAAGGGTATAAAGTGTTTAGT
The DNA here is from genome assembly GCA_965370715.1 of uncultured archaeon. Classification (GTDB taxonomy): domain Archaea; phylum EX4484-52; class EX4484-52; order EX4484-52; family B79-G9; genus JAFCBV01. The sequence continues at coordinate 3,233 of CBDUVQ010000028.1, read as the reverse complement.
CTTGTGGATTATGCGAGTGAAAGTGTGAAATAAAGGGCTGCTGCATAAAATATAAGCTTTCAAATTGAACCTGTTTTATGCCTGACAAAAAAACAGCACTATCAAAACTCACGGATGCAAAAAAGCAAAACCTCTTTGACAAAGAGATGGAAGATATTGTTTCTCAAATAAATTCTTTTGATGAATATTATACGACCTCATGTTGCGCAGGCAGGATTGTTGTAAGTGAGTCTTCGCCGGACAACATGAAAAAAAGCTATGAGTGGCTCGGCAAGTGGCACAGGGAAGTTTCTGCGGATGAAGTTCTTAGTGCAGTTGGCAGACACAAAAAGGGTGTGCTTTGGCTTTCAGTTGAGCCCGTAATAGTGCATGTTGTGTGCAGGGATATGGACTCTGCCTCAAAGATTCTCAAATCAGCAAGGGTGTCAGGCCTGAAGCGAAGCGGCATCTATCAGGTTGAGCCAAGGATCATTGTTGAGATAATCGGGGTGGATGGGTTCAGCGCGCCAATTGGTTCTGAGGGGAAAATATTTTCTGATGAAAAACATATTGATTTTCTGATTGAGCTTGCGAACAAAAAGATCTTGTGCAACCGGGAAAAGAGGAATGCGTTTTTGGGAGAATTAGGGCACGGGGCAAGGTAAATTTTCATTTATTCAAACCGGCCCTCAAGTATGGTGAATATAAGTTCCAGATTGTTTACACTGGGCTTTAAACCAAGTTCTTCGGATTTCCTTACTCTGAAAAACAATTAGTGACTTTTCTTTGGTCATATTAATCCTCATTAACTCAGACCATTATAGATCAACTCATACCGCTTTAACAGATACAGACGCGCCCTCAGTTGAACCATCTAAAACTCAAATTTTACAATTCTATTTAAAATCCTTTATTCCACCAATAAGTATGGATTCTGTAGGAGTTCTCGAACAGGCAAAAAAAGACTCAGTAAAGTTCATAAGCCTGCAATTTACAGACCTTCTGGGGCTTGTAAAGGAAATCGTAATAACTACAAAACAACTTGAAAGCGCGCTGTCAAACGGTGTTTGGTTCGATGGTTCCTCGATTGAAGGCTTTGCGCGCATACAGGAAAGCGACCTCTTTCTGAAACCGGATCCAAAAACATATTCTATAGTTCCGTGGATTCCTGAAAACGGCAGGACTGCAAGGTTGATTTGCGACATCTACAATTCTGATGGCACGCCGTTTGAGGGCGACCCGCGTTATGTCCTGAAGAAAGCGCTCAAAGAGGCTGAAAAAATGGGGTTCTGCTACAATGTCGGACCTGAGCCTGAATTTTACATGTTCCAGAATCATGATTCTGTAAAAAACAAGCCTGTTGACAAAGAAGGATATTTTGATATGTCCTCCCACGAGGGCTATTCTCTCATAAACGAGATTGTAAGCGCCCTCGAAAAGTTCGGGATCAATGTTGAGACTGCGCACCACGAGGTCGGGGAAGGGCAATACGAAATTGATTTCACTTACGGCCCGAGCATTGAGATTGCAGACAAGCTTCTGACATTGAAATATACTGTAAAGAAAATAACCCAGATGAAGGGGCTGCGCGCGACGTTCATGCCAAAGCCGATAAAGGGCGCGGCAGGCTCTGGGCTGCACATACACCAAAGCCTGTTTGACATCAAGGGTGAAAGAAACGCGTTTTATGATAAAGATGACAAATACGGGATATCCAAGATGGCATACAGTTTCATTGCAGGGCAGATGAAGCATGTAAAAGCCATGACAGCAATCCTTTGCCCGACTGTGAACTCCTACAAGCGCCTTGTCTCCGGATTCGAGGCACCTGTGTACATAACATGGGCGGGGATGAACCGCTCCTCGCTCATAAGAGTGCCTAAATGGTTCGGGCGCAGCCCAAACAGCGCACGAATGGAGCTAAGATGCCCTGACCCCACATGCAACCCGTATCTCGCGTTTGCAGTCCTTATAGGGGCAGGCCTTGACGGGATTAAGAATAATATGACTCCTCCTGAGCCAACTGAAGAAAATGTCTATGAATTTGACCGCGCGCATCTGGCGGACAAGCACATTGATGTTTTGCCGACTTCTTTGTCGGACGCGCTCAATGAAATGAAAAAAAGCAGCCTTATTAAAGAAATTCTCGGAAAGCACCTTTTTGAAAAATACATTGCCATAAAAACAAGGGAATGGGATGAGTTCAAGATGCAGGTTACGTCGTGGGAGCATGAGAAGTATTTGGATACTTATTAGGTGGATAAACGGGTCTTTGGTTCTTGTTATGCGCAATTGCGTTTAAGTTTTCCTAAAAACGAGGAGATTTTACTCCCACAGATATTTACACAATATTTAATCGAAAAAAATAATATTCATATTACTATTGCACAAGTCTTGACCAAATGGTTTGGTGATAACATTTAACGATTTTTAGCTCAGACTATTAAAAACAGCAACAAGATATCTAATACACAGAGTCATACAACAACACAAAATTTGTGAAAAAATCACAAAGTATATAAATATGTGTGTAGTATAGACAATAGTATGTTAATAGAATTAAACATTAAAAATTTTATGTCCTTTAAAGAACAAACAATTTTTTCTATGGAGCGAAGTAGTGTTGATAAAGACAAATTAATTAATAACTTTACTGAAATTAATAAATTAAATATTCTTAAAAGTTCGATAATTTTAGGACCAAATGCTTCAGGGAAATCTAATTTATTACTGGCACTTAACTTTATCCAATGGCTCGTCAAAAACTCAAGAACATTTGAAAAAAAACAGAAAATAAAATATTTCCCATTTAAACTAAATTCAGAGTATAGAGAGAAAAAACCTCTTTCTTTTCAAATTAAATTTCTTTTAAATGACAATATTTATGCTTATAGCATCAGTTTATGTAAAAATACTAAAAAAACATCAGAATATGGATTTAAAATTATCTCTGAGAAATTGGAAAAAAACAATATTTTAATTTATAATCGGACAGAAAAAAATATGTTTGACTTTAACGACGATGAAATTTCCAATGAAACAAAAACCATTTCAACAATCCTACTTGAAAACGCTTTATTACTAAGTACTTCAGCAACAAATAAAACGGATAAATCCTTAGAAGAAGCATATCGCTGGTTTGATGAACTTTTGGAAGTTAATGCAGGGGGATTAATTACCAAGGAAGCAACGATTGATAATTATAACAAGAATCCTGCGTTTAAAACATATTTAATGGATTATTTAAAAAAAGC
>CBDUVQ010000027.1:0-11270 GCA_965370715.1 uncultured archaeon | reverse complement strand
AGCTTTTGAAGTGGCGCAGAATAAGCTGTCTAAAGCCGAACTTTCTGTTGATAAGTCTTTTAAAGATTTGGTTTAAACTCAAACTATGCATGAAAAAACATCAAAACTATCCGGTTTCTACAAGCTCTCACTTGAAGAGCGCCTTAAAATCGTTTCTGAATTCGCTGAGTTGACAGAAGAGGAAAAGAACGCAATCTCAAAGCAGGGATTGTCACTTTCGCAGGCAGACCTCATGATTGAGAATGTTATCGGCACAATGCAGATTCCGCTAGGTGTTGCAGCAAACTTTCTGATTAACGGTAAAGACTACATAGTTCCTATGGCGCTTGAGGAGCCGAGCGTTGTTGCCGCAGCATCAAACATTGCAAAGCTTGCGCGCATAAAAGGCGGCTTTAAGGCAGAGACAACTGAGCCTGTTATGATTGGGCAGATTCAGCTTACAGGGCTTAGTGATGTTGCAAATGCAAAGGAAAAGATTCTTGCCAAGAAAAAAGAGCTTCTTGAACTTGCCAATGCGCAAGACCCAATGCTTGTCAAGTTCGGCGGGGGAGCGCGCGATATAGAAATTCGCGAAGTTGAGACTCCGTCAGAAAAAATGCTTGTAGTTCATCTTCTTGTTGACTGCCGCGATGCTATGGGTGCAAATGCTGTCAATACAATGGCAGAAGCACTTGCTCCTGTGATTGAAAAGGAAACCGGTGGCAAAGTGTATCTGAGAATAATTTCAAATCTTGCAGTGCATCGCCTTGCAAGGGCTCGCGCAGTGTTTGACAAAGATGCTATGGGCGGCGCAGATGTGGTCAAAGGCGTTGTCAAGGCATACGAGTTCTCAGCAGCAGACCAGTTCCGGGCGACAACATACAACAAGGGAATCATGAACGGCATTGACGCTGTTGTGATTGCAACAGGCAATGATTTTCGCGCAACCGAGGCAGGCGCGCACTCTTATGCTTCGTATGGCAATAAATACACGACACTTACAAAATGGTGGGAGAACGAAGACGGAGACCTTGAGGGCTCAATTGAGTTGCCGATGGCAGTTGGGCTTGTCGGGGGTGCGACAAAAGTTCATCCGACTGCAAGGGCGTGCGTGAAGATTCTTGGCGTAAAATCAGCATCAGAGCTTGCAGGAATTATTGTATCTGTTGGCATGGCGCAGAATCTGGGCGCGCTCAAGGCGCTTGCAACTGAGGGAATACAGCGCGGGCACATGGGGCTTCATGCAAGAAATGTTGCTGTCATGGCTGGGGCGACAGGCGACATGATTGACAAGGTTGTAAAGGTTATGGTTTCTGAAAAGAAAGTGCGCCTTGACAGGGCAAAGGAAGTTCTTGAAGAATTGCAGAAAAAGTAGTTCTGCAAAATTAAATACCTGCTAACATCAAAATAGTATTGATGGATTCAGAGAATGTTTTTTTGAAGGGCTTTTTTGTTTTTCTATTATTCTTTGTTTTTGTGCCAATACTCATTGTATTTGCAGAGCCTGACTGGTCGCTTAACAAAACAAATTTCACTGACCTGACATACACACCAGATATCGTGAGCCTTGAGTTCAATGTGACGTGGGACACAGCGTCCTCACTTGATACAGTTCTTATAGAGCACAACCTGACAGGCGCACTTCAGAATTACACTGTTGACAATAATGTTAGTGCAGAGTATTATTACAATTGGACAGGAATCCTTTCTGGCGGTGATTATGTCTGGCGCGAGTACGCGAATGACAGCTCGTTGTCAATCAACATGACAGATGAGTTTTACTTCACTATTGCAAAGGCGGATTCAATTGTGTTTCTTTACATTAATGACAGCCGAGCCGGTTTTTCATCAGGCGGAGGGCAGGACGTAAATGTGACCGCTGTCCTGCAGAACACATCATCAGCGGATGTTGAGATAAGGACCAATTATTCTGATGGTGCAGATAAGCAATGGGACACAGGAGCAAACCCGCTTGAGAACACAACCGCTCTTCCGGTTGCAGGAGAATATTATTTCAATGCAACTTTTGCAGGGGATGAAAACTTTACCGGCTCAAGTGAGAGTTGGATTGTGGCTGTTTCTCAGCCATATCTTGAAGTCAATCTTACATTTCCTTCAACTGAATCAGCAACTCATGTTATCCAGAACTACACATTTACACTTAATGCCAGCGTAATGTGTATGCAGGGAATCTGCGGCACTGTAAACGGAACTGTGAGGTACAATGTTTCTGGTACAGATCCTGATACCACAATAAGCACAGCGTATGGTGCGACCCCTGTTTTTGTGGATGAGCAGATTCCGTTAGCTGAGAAGACGTGCGGGGTGATGAGTTCAGGTGATGAGTGCAACCTATCATGGGTGCTTAATGTAACAGGAACTATTGGAGAGGACGTGCGCCTTGGTGTTATTTTCAACGGAACATCGGCAGGGGTGCCGCAAAACCACACAGACAACGCAACAATCTCTATTTTTGGCTGTGTGACTGACATGACAACAACATGGTCCGGCATAGATTTCGGGGAGCTTTTGCCAAACACTGTTGGAACCGCAGCATCAGGCAATGATGGCGGGCTCTATAACATAACAGTCAATCCCGGAAGCTGTAATATAGACATTTACATCAAGGGGACGAATATTACAAATGAAACATTGGGTTCCTATATTCCGATAATCAATTTTTCATGGAGCAGCACGGCAAATGTGTACGGGTCTTCGTTTGCCATGCAGGAGACATACATTTCATTAAAGCCAAATGTGCCCCAAAACACGAACGTGACTACGTGGTACTGGCTGGATGTACCGCCTGTGTATGCGGGTGCGTACAACGGCACAATATACGTTTCAGGTGTTATAAGTGGAGACCCTGCGCCTTAGTTTGTATTTGATGATTTTGGTTTTTTTAGTGCCAGCTTTCTTCTCTTTAGAAGCATATGCGTTAAATCTAGGAACATACCCTAAGTCAGACACGGTTTCTGTATCTGCAGGAAGTTATGCAACCGCAGATATTCTTTTTTGGAACACAGGCGATGAAAAATATTCTGTTGAGATTGAAACCCTAAGACAGCCCGAAAGCTGGTATGTTGTTGCAGTGCCTAAAAAGTTTGAGATTGGGCCTGGAGTCGAATATTCGCAAAAAGAGAACCTGCTTTTGCCAGGGCAAAGTACACCCATTGCCGCAAGGGTTGTTCGTGTTGTGATAAGCGTGCCTGAGAGCGCTAGGGAAGGAGACTATGAAGTTGCCCTGCAGGCTCTTGCAGGCGGCGGGGACGGCGTCATGTCAGTCTCGCAGGCAAGGGTTTTCAATTTCATGGTTCATGTTGAAAACACAGCATATATTTCACAGGAAAATTCCGAGAAAAAGCCAATAACTGATTTTGAAGAGACAGGACCCGGAATTGTTGCAAGAGAAGAGGTTCCTCCTGCACAAGAGGATTCAGGCAATAGCCGTGTTTTTTTTATTGTAGTTGCAACTGCAATTATATTGTATTTTTCATGGAAGCTGGCTAGAAAATAAATAAGGCCTTACACCGTCATATGTCGAAGTGGCAGTTCACATATTTGTTAAGTTTTTAAAGATTTATCTGCCCTAATCACAATATACACGTACTGATTCTTGAAAAACAGGGAGATTATGAAAAGCAAAACAGGAATTGTCGGCTATGGCGCGTATATCCCGCGCCTTAGGATTAAGGTAGAGACAATAGCAGATGTCTGGGGCAAGGACGGGGCTGCTATAAAGGCAGGGATGAAACTTGTTGAAAAGTCGCTCCCGAACATTGATGAGGATACTATTACGATATCTGTGCATGCGGCACATAATGCGCTTAATCGGGCAGGAATTGACACTAAGAAAATAGGCGCAGTATATGTTGGTTCAGAGAGCCATCCATATGCTGTCAAGCCTTCATCAACAGTTGTTGCAGAGGCAATCGGAATGTCTAATGATTACACTGCCGCAGACCTTGAGTTTGCGTGCAAGGCGGGAAGCGCTGCTGTGCAGATGTGTATGGGTCTTGTGGGTGCAGGAATGATGGAATACGGGCTTGCAATCGGTGCGGACACGGCACAGGGCGCACCCGGCGACGCTCTTGAATACTCAGCTGCAGCAGGCGGAGCCGCATTTATAATTGGCGCAAAAAAAGAAGAGATGCTTGCAACAATTGATTACACATATTCGTTTTCAAGTGACACTCCTGATTTCTGGAGGAGAAAGCTTGCCAAGTACCCGTCGCATGGCGGAAGGTTCACAGGCAAGCCCGCGTATTTTCGGCACGTTGAATCTGCGACAAAAGGCATTCTTGAAAGGAGCGGCATGAAGATAGAGGACTTTGATTATGTTGTTTTTCACATGCCGAACGGAAAATTCCCTTCAGTCATGGCAAAAAAGTTTGGAATACCTACGGAAAAGATGGAGGCTGGTTTTGTTGTCTCAAAGATAGGCAACACATATTCCGGCTCATCAATACTTGGCTTGACAGCGGTGCTTGACATTGCAAAGCCAGGGCAGAAAATACTTATGACCTCGTACGGTTCCGGTGCAGGAAGCGATGCATTCATACTTACGGTCACAGAGGCAATAGAGAAGAAAAGAAATCTTGCGCGGACTACAGAGGAATACATAAAAGACAAGGAGTATGTGCCTTACACAACATACGCGAAGTATAGGGAAAAGATTTGTTAATATTTTTGGTGAAAAATGTGAGAGTTGCAGTAATTGGAGTGGGCTTGACGAAATTCGGCGAGCAATGGAACAAGGGGCTAAGAGACCTTGCTCTCGAAGCTGGACTGAAAGCTACGGCAGATGCAAATCTTCATGGCAATGAAATTGATGCAATGTATATTGGTAATATGAGCGCAGGCAGATTCACAGGACAAGAGCATCTTGGTGCGCTCATTGCAGATCAGGTTGGTCTGAATATCCCGGCAACGCGCGTTGAGGGCGCGTGCGCGTCAGGCAGTATTGCAATAAGGCAGGCAGCATTATCAATCATGTCCGGAGAGCACAGTATTGTGCTTGCAGGCGGGGCAGAGAAGATGACTGATATTTCAACAGAAATTGCAACAACAGGCCTTGCAGGCGCGGCTGATGAGGAATGGGAGGGCTTTAATGGCGCAACATTTCCTGCGCTTTATGCTATGATGGCAAAAAGACATATGCATGACTTTGGAACAACGCGCGAGCAGCTTGCAGAAATATCTGTAAAAAACCACCACAATGCAACAATGAATCCTATTGCGCAGTTCCCCTTTGAAATTTCTGTTGAAAAGGTTTTGAAGTCATCAATGGTTTCAGATCCGCTGACACTTCTTGACTGCTCGCCTTTGACAGACGGTGCTGCGGCAATAATACTTGCGCGCGAGGACATTGCGAAAAAATATACTGATACTCCGGTTTACCTTACAGGAACAGGGCAGGCATCGGACACGCTTGCACTTCATGACCGAAAATCACTTACAGAAGTTCTTGCAGCAAAGATTGCATCAGAAAAAGCATACAAGATGGCAGGGGTTACAGCAAAAGACATACCTGTTGCAGAAGTTCATGATTGTTTTTCAATTGCAGAGCTTATGGCAATTGAAGACCTTGGCTTTGTTGAAAAAGGCAAGGGCGGAAAATTTGTTGAAGAGGGGCAGACAAAGCTTGGCAGCAAGATTTCTGTTAATACATCAGGGGGCCTCAAGGCATGCGGTCATCCGGTTGGCGCAACCGGCATAAAGCAGGCAGTAGAAATCGTGACCCAGCTTAGGGGCGATGCAGGGAAAAGGCAGGTTGATGGCGCAGAAATCGGGTTGACGCACAATGTTGGGGGAAGCGGCGCGACTTGTGTGGTAAATATTTTCAGGCGGTAATTATATGCATAAAACATCAGTTCCTGGGGTTTGGAGAAGGTTCAAGAATAGGTATCAGGTAGTTGGTACTCGCTGTGAAACATGCAAGACGAATTATTATCCACCGCGCGAGCTTTGCCCGACGTGTAGGCGCCATGGCAAAATCTCAGATAAAAAATTTATGGGCGTCGGAAAAATAGTGACATACACGATTGTTCATGCAGCACCTTCTGGTTATGAGAAGCAAATACCTTATGCAGTGGCAATTGTGCAGCTTGAAGAGGGGCCAATGCTTACAGCCCAGATTGTTGACTACAAGTCTGATGAGCTAAAGATCGGGCAGAGTGTTAGGGCGACATTCCGAAAGATGTACGAGGACGGGGATGAGGGAATCATACACTACGGAACAAAATTCACTCCAGTACGAGAGTCTTAAAAATGTTTTCTAAATTAGCAGGCGGTCTTGCAGAAAAGATTGACCCAAGTATTTCTGCTCAGGCCGTGTCGGCTTCGGCTGAAAAAACGAATCTGAAAAGGCATGATTCTTTTGCGCAAAATGTTTTCGGACCAAAACCTTTTTCTGAAAAAAGAAAAGGGCTTTCAGTTTCAATACCAGAGCTTCCAACAAAAGACTCTCTTTCAGAGACAATAAATTTTCTTAAGATGCACAGGCTATATTATCCTTTTGTCCTTGTTGCCTCTACAATTATACTGTTTTTTCTATACCGCCCGGCCTTTTTGGTTGTCTCATTCATTGCGCTTGGAATCGCGAGCAGGATTCACCAGAGATTTCTTCGCGGAATCAGCATAGGATTTGAGACAATAATATTTGGCATGGCGATTACCGGAATGCTTTACGGTCCGTGGCCTGCTGTTTTAATCGGGCTAATAGCACTCCCGATAAGCGTTGTCTATACTGAAGAGGATGTAAAGTGGATGCCTGTTGCGCTTGGAGGAATGATTCTTACAGGGTTTCTTGCAGGCACCCTGCCGGCAATGAACATACTTACGCTTGGAATGGTTTTGACACTGGTGTATGATGTGACAACGTGCGCAGTATATCTTTTTGTGTTTCGCTCAAGGATTTTTACGACTTTATTATTTGCCGCGAGCCATCTGACGTTCAACTATTTCATTTTCTCGCGCTTTGGGGAAACAGTTTTAAGCATGCTTGCATAATGTGATGTTATGGATTTGGTTCATCTGACAGAGGAAAATTTTGACAGCGAAGTCATGCAGTCAGAGATTCCTGTGATTGTAGATTTTTGGGCAACATGGTGTCCTCCGTGCAAAATACTTGCGCCTGTCTTTGAAGGGCTTGCAGGAGAATACGAAGGAACGATGAAATTTGCAAAGCTTGACACTGACGAGGCTCGGGCGGTTGCGCAAAAATACAGCATTATGAGCATTCCGACACTTATTGTTTTTAAGGGCGGAAAAGAAGTCGAGCGCATGGTCGGTGCGCTTCCGAAAGAGGCTCTTCAGGAAAAGATTGATGCGCTTATTTAAGCAAGACCTTGTGGAATTCATGCATATTCTTCGCGATGGATATTATTTCTTTTTTGTATTTCTGGTATTTTCATCAGTCTCTTATTTTTTTAACAGATATGTGTCTATATTGTTTTTAATGGCAGGGGCGTTCTGTGTGTGGTTTTTTAGAGACCCTGCGCGAAATACAGTTTCTGATGACACGCTGGTTTATTCAGCGTGCGACGGAAAAATCATAGATATTTGTGAGACTTACGAATCCAAATTTCTGAAGGTAAAGGCAGTGCAGATTTCTGTTTTTCTGTCGCCATTTGATGTGCATATTAACCGGGCTCCGGTTAAAGGTGTTGTGAAGAAGCAAGTTAAAATGGGTCGTGGCTTTGCACCTGCATTTCTTGAGAGCGCAAAAAACAATTCCAAAAACTTCATTCTGATAAAGGGCAAAAAGTCGGACGCGCTCGTTGTCCAGATAGTTGGTCTCGTTGCAAGGCGCATTGTCTCTTGGGTACATGAAAAAGAGACTGTTTTGCAGGGGCAAAAAATAGGGATGATTCGCTTTGGCTCGCGCACAGATGTTTTTGTGCCAAAATCAAGTGTAAAAAAAATTCTTGTAAAAAAGGGAGAGCAGGTTTCTGCAGGAAAGACAGCTTTAATTCGCCTGAAAAAATCATGAAAACCCCACGGTTAACACGGTTAGGCTTTTCAAGCTTTTTCACGGCTCACCGCGCAAGCAAGACGAGCATGTCGCTTGCGGATTCGCTCGCGAAAAATAATATAAGTAAGTGAGAAGAAAGTTTCTTGAGACAATATGCCCTACAAATACAAGACCGGTGGAAAAAGGCGCGCGGCTTCAGCGCGGATACGCACAGGCCTTCCGACATTTTTCACAGTTGCAAATGCAATCTCAGGTTTTTTATCAATAATTTACACTGCAAGAGGTGCTTTTTCTGATGCAGCGATTTTCATTTTTGTTGCAATGCTCTTTGATGCTGTGGACGGGAGGGTTGCGCGAAAGATGGGGGTTACAAGCGACTTCGGTGTTGAGATAGATTCCCTTGCAGATGCAATATCTTTTGGAGCGGCCCCTGCATTTCTCGTATACATGCAGTGGTTCCAGCAGTATAATTATCTTGGAATGCTTATTGCAGCAAGCCTTGTTGTAGGAGGCATACTTCGCCTCGCGCGATTCAATCTCCTTGGGCCTGAGCCGTATTTTATAGGGCTTCCGATACCTGCTGTCGGTGCGTTCCTTGCCATGCTTGTGCTTTCAGGCACAAATATTGCATCCAACCAACTCGCAATATGGGTGCTCGTATTGTCGTACCTGATGGTGTCAAACATAAGATACCCGAATTTCAAGCAGCGCATAAGAACCAAGAACATGTCGCTTTTCATATTTGGCTTTGCGCTTTTAGCAGTTGTAGTGATGCTTATTGACCCAAACAAGTTTCTTGTATTCCCGTTCCTTTACTATATTTTGGCAGGGCCCATAATTGAGGCAAAGAAGAAACAAAATTAAGCGCGCTTTCAACTAAGGCAAAGTCCTCACAACCTTTATATAATTTGCTTGGGCACTATTTACACGTTTTCTTGTAAACGTATGGTGATTGACATCAAGATTCCAAAAACAACTTCGCACTATTGTCCAACATGCAAAAAGCACACAGAGCAGACAGTAGATCGCGTGAAGACAAGCGGGAGAAGAAAGACCAGCAACCTGAAGGCAGGAAGCCGATACAGGCTTAAGAAGGTCAATAAAGGCTATGGTGGCTCCCCGTATCCGCTTATCCAGAACGGTGTGAAATATGGTGCAAAGACATCCCAGAAAATACTTTTAAGATACAAGTGCAAGGATTGCGGCAAGAAGAGCCAGGGAAGCAATCCGATTCGCGCAAAAAAGTTTGAAATCGAGGCAAAGGAGTGAGCAGCATGAGCGGCAAATTTGTAAAAGTAAAGTGCCCGAAGTGCAATAACGAGCAAAATATTTTCAGCAAGCCTGCAACAGAGGTCAAATGCCTTGTCTGTGAGGACGTTCTTGCAAAAAATACTGGCGGGGAATGCAGCGTTTCAGCAACAGTCATACAGATTCTTGAGTAGCTGACCCTGCTTTGGTGGAGTCATAATAATGCCTAGTTATAAAAAATGCCCTGAAGAAGGAGAATACGTACTAATTACTGTAAAATCCGTGAACCCTAACAGTGCGTTCGCAGATCTGGACGAATATCAGGGCCTTTCCGGCATGATACATATTTCTGAAGTAGCAAGTACCTGGGTTCGAAGCATAAGGGACTTTGTTAGCGTAGGCAAGAAAACAGTTGCCAAGGTGACTGCAATCGACCCGTCGCGGGGATATATAAATCTTTCAATAAAGAGAGTCTCGCCGTCAGTTCGCAGGGCAAAGATAACTGAGAGCAGAAATGAGAAAAAGGCAGACAACCTGCTTGGATTTGTTGCAGAAGACATTGGCAAGACAAAGGAAGAGGCATACAAGGTATGTGGATTCGAGATGCAGAAAAAGTTCGGAACCCTTTATTCTGCATTTGAAGCTGCTGCGGAATTCGGTGCATCAGAGCTTGAAAAAGAAGGCATTGATTCTGCATGGGCAAAAAAGATTGAAGACTTCGCAAAAAAGAACATAAAGCCGAAAGAAGTTTCAATAACAGGAAACCTTATAATTCGCTCTTATGCCTCTGATGGCATAAACGTAATAAAGAAGGCACTTACATCAAATCTGACAAAAGGAATAAAGGTGTCTTATTTTGGCGCGCCTAAATACAAGATTGAGGCAGTTGCAAAAAACTATATTGACTGCGAAAAATCAATAAATACGGTGAATGGTAAAATTATAGATGCCATAACAAAAGCTGGCGGGGAAGCAGAGTTCGTACGGGACAAATCATAGTGTGGATAAAATGGGTGCGCACCATATCATGAGATGCACTGAATGCTGGCAATACACTATGCAGGACAAATGCCCTTCCTGCGGCTCAAAAACGCGCGACCCTAAGCCGCTTCGGTACTCGCCACCTGACAAGTACGGAAAATACAGGCGCATTGCATTGAAGGAGTTGATGAAACATGAGTGACACGAAAATCATTATTACAGGAAAAAAGCCCGCATTAAAGAATGCAATACTTGTTGAAGGCCTTCCGGGAATCGGTTATGTTGGAAGAAACGCAGTTGCGTACCTTATTGAAGAGCTTGGCGCAGTAAAGTTTGCAGAGCTTTCCTCGCACCACTTTCCTCCGGTTGTCTTGATAGACGCGAAAAAGGACGGCAAAATGGTTGGCCTGAAAAACGAATTTTATTACATAAAGGCGCAAGCCGGAACATCGCGCGACATAGTTGTTCTTGTAGGCGATTCGCAGAGCATAGACTCTCTTGGGCATTATGAGATTGTGGAGACTGTGCTTGATTTTGCAAAAGAGCTTGGCATAAAGGAAATAATAACAACAGGCGGCTTTGCGACAGGGGAGCTTGTTGAACGTGTACCAACGGTGTTCGGTGCGGGCGTTGACATGGAATATGCAAAAGGTTTTGAAAAAAACGGCGTCAAGTTTAAGGACACAAATGTCGGGCAGATAATAGGCGCATCAGGGCTTCTTATCAGCATGGGACACGAGAGAGGTATGAAAGGTGTTTGCCTCATGGGCGAGACATCAGGAATGCTTTTGTCAGACCCGAAGGCAACCGAAGCTGTTCTTGAAGTAATTGTAAAACATCTTGGAATAAAGATAGACATGACCAAGATAGACAAAAGGGTGAAGGAGATTGAAGCTGTGATAAAGAAGATAGAGGCTCTTCATACTAAGATGGCTGCCGGTCCGAAACAGGGCGCAGACGGAGATCATTTAGGATATATTGGCTAAGAGGTTGTGATTTGATGGAAACATATACAAGATTCGAGAGATCAAGGATTATCGGCGCACGTGCGCTTCAGCTTTCAATGGGCGCACCAACGCTGTTGAAG
>CBDUVQ010000026.1:0-11456 GCA_965370715.1 uncultured archaeon | reverse complement strand
AGACACAAGTTCGTGTAAGAGAATATCTTTTTCCTTCATAATGTGACCTACAATCAGACAAGACGTACAGTCTCTGTACGCGTCTTTTTAAAACAATGCGCTTGCGCAATGCCCATGCAATATTAATGGCGAGCCCGGAGGGATTTTCATTGGCGAAATTGATTTTATACGAAGTTCGGTTTGATAATTGTGGATTAAAATTCGCAGTTTGCGTTCTGCAAACCACAATGTGTTGTCCAACTTTACCAAATTTTGAACCCTCGACACCCGGGTATCTTCTACAGATCCGGAAATATCCGTCTGGTTAAAAGCTTCACCCTCGTATTAAGAGCCCGGTGCTCTAGCCAGACTGAGCTACGGGCCCGCACAATATGCTAAAACCGATTTTAATCACAAAATCCAAAAACACAAGCCGCACTCATCTAAAATGATGTCAATACGCTCTCGTTTTTCATGAATTTCATGTGTTTTACTTACAACACGCCCTGGTCGGGATTTCCAAAATCGGGCGCAAAAAAAAACAATTACCGGTCTTTCTAAGCAGATATTATATCTGATGTTTTTTATTTAAAGTAATATGTCGTCCTCATAGAAGGATGAGTTTTTAGCTTTATAACTTTTACGCCACCACTTTTTGAACCCGACTCCTGAGAGCTCTGCACAGCCACTGTTTATCGAAACATATATTTTGCAGCCGCGTGACAGTCTCAGATGCTAGCCGACTACACCACCAGGGCATTACTGTAAAGTTGATCAGTAATGAGTAGTCCGTAGCGAGGTGTGAGGAACGCCCTTGGTGCTCGCTACTCATCCTCAATGCCATTCAACATCACTGAATAAGTACCTGGCAGCGTCATGAGGTTCCCGCCCGAAGGCAGTACAACTCAAATCGCTGGAGGTCTTAACTTCCGAGTTCGAGATGGGATCGGGTGTACCCCTCCGCCATGGCCGCCAGATTGACTAAGTAACGCATCCAAAGTATATAAACTTATGCATCTCACAGCAAAACAAAACCGCATGCGCGCACCCGAAAATATATATGCTCTGAGCAATAGAATAGCTCTGTGAAAAAATGGGCTTCTTTGGGGTTTACACTTACAAAAACAAGAAAGGCAAAACATATTATCTTCACAAGACTGTTGGGAAAAATGATACCCTGCTGTATTTTTTCTCGAAAAGCCCGAGAGACGCAATAGACCTGCCTTCCGGCAAAACCGTTATTGAAAACCCACAAACAGGTCTCCCCCTGATAAAGGGCTCCGGAACTGCTGCAAAGAAATAAGTTTAGTGCCTGTGCTTTTTGTCTGGTGAAATGTACGCGCTTATCAAAAGCGCTTCGCCAATGCCCATCAAAAGTGCGCCTGCAAGCATAATCAAACGAACCATGCTCGCAGGCAAGGCAACTGAGAAATCAAGAGAACTCATGACAAGCGCAAGCCCTGTAATTATCAGGCCAAAGTTTCTTTCAGGATATCTTTTCAAAAGAAAGAACATTGCAGCAAATGGGAGAATGAAAAGAAATCCTGCCATATTGATGATATTCATTGGAGCGTCTTTCGGGCAGGAAAGCAAAGTATAAGGTCCTGTACTATCTGAATTAAAAAGGACAACCTCTCCTGTGCAGGAATACATAGAGCCCGCAAAAAAGTGCCCTGCCTCATGAAGCGCAAGGCTTGCGAACACAAGAATCACATTCATAAGGGAAATGTATACTATAATGTAAAAAAGGGGTTTCAGAGTCCTTGAAAAAGAGATCTTATGCTCGTCCAGCACAATCTCGGCCTTTCTTGGCAAAAGAAACCGGCTGTTGTGTGCTCCATACAGCAGTGCTGCAAAGCTTACCCCGAAAAAGATGTTTGCCACAAACCAAAACTTCTCAAATGTCAGGCTAGGCACCTCTGCGAAAACAAGGACTGCCCCGAAAGCTGTTGCAATTAGCCCGAGAAGCCCGGTAGTCTTCAGCCTCCCGTGCGCAAACTCGAAAAGCACAAAAAATGACACGAAATTAAGGACAACAGCCACAAGATACGCCATGCGCACGACGTTCACAGAGCCTGAAACAAGCAATAGCATCAGTGCAAGAACAACTGAAACACTCTTTATCTTTTTTACACCGGACATCTCTGCTGCAAAGAAAGAAAACACCATTGCCGAAAAAAGAACCTGAAAATGATGAAGCTGCACCGAGGCATTATGAAAAAAAAGACCTGTTTCGTATGCTCCGGCAAAAAAGAAGGAAACAGCCATAATAGAAAAATAAAGCCGGACTCTTGCCTTCTCACGACCTCGCCACTGAAGTGAAACTAATGCAAGAATCAAAAACAACGCAAAGTCTGTGATTGCAAGAAATGATAAATTCGCCCACATTTTAGATACTATGTCAAAGCAGACTATATATGCCTTCTGAGGGGTGTTTATTTAAAAAGTTGTGCTTCCAACATATTACGATACTCATGAGCCTCAAAGGCAAAGATGTTATTTCAATAGAAGACTTCTCGCGCGAGGAACTAGGCAAAGTCCTCTCTGTTTCTGAAAAAATGATCTCTTATATAGAGAACGGCACATCCATCTGCAAGGGAAAAATACTTGCAACCCTTTTCTTTGAGCCAAGCACAAGAACAAGAATGTCCTTTGAAAGCGCAATGCTGCGCCTTGGCGGAAATGTTGTCGGGTTTGCGGATGCAAAAGCCACATCTGTCAAGAAAGGAGAGATACTTACAGATACAATACGCATGGCAGCAGCATATTCAGACATAATCGCAATACGCCACCCGTCTGAGGGGGCTGCGCGCGTCTCTGCAAATGCCTCTGATGTCCCTGTGATAAATGCAGGTGATGGAGGCCACCAGCACCCAACGCAGACCATTCTTGACCTGTTCACGATTATGAAAGAAAAGGGCAAAATAGACGGCCTCAAAATAGGGCTTTTCGGTGACCTCAAATACGGTAGGACTGTCCACTCTCTTGCACACGCCCTCTCGCTTTTTGATAACGTCAAAATATATTGCATCTCCCCGGAACAGCTCAGGATGCCAAAATATGTTCTCAAAAGCCTTGCCGAAAAAAACATATCTGTCATAGAAGAAAGCAAAATCGAGAAAGCCATACCAAACCTTGACGTTGTCTATGCCACAAGAATACAAAAAGAGCGCTTTGGCTCTGAAAAAGAATATTTGGATGTCAAAAGCAGCACGATTATAGACAAAAAAGTCATGTCTCTTGCAAAAAAAGATATGATTTTAATGCACCCTTTGCCAAGAGTTGACGAGATATCGTATGAAGTTGATTCAGACCCAAGGGCGGTATATTTTAAGCAGGCAGCATACGGCGTGCCGACAAGAATGGCGCTGATTGCGCTTGTTTTAGGGTTGATTAAATGAATGAAAATCAAAAACTTCATGTTGAGAAAATAAAAAACGGAACTGTTATAGACCACATCTATGCAGGAAAAGGAATTGAAGTCCTTCGCGCACTCAAAGGGATTGAGGAACGGACAGTCATCATCGCAATAAATGTGCCCAGCACAAACCTGGGCAAAAAGGACATACTCAAAATAGATGATAAGTACCTTGCTCCAAAAGAATACGAAGAAGTTGCGCTGCTGTGCCCTGACGCAACAATTGCCACTATAAAGGATTTCGGAGTTAAGAAAAAAGAAAAAGTGGCGCTTCCGAATAAAATAAAGGGGCATGTTGAATGCAAAAATCCCTCATGTGTTTCAAACAGGGAACCAAACACAGCAAGCGAGTTTGATGTTATCTCAAAAAAGCCAACAATCCTCAAATGTATTTACTGCGAGCAAGAAATGCAGGTACTGTGATGTGCAATGCTGAAGATGCGTTCTCTCGGGATTGATTTTGAAAATCCCTTTGTTCTTTCTGCAGGAATTCTTGGTGTGTCGGCATCATCCTTGATTCGTGCGCACGAGTCCGGTGCAGGTGCTGTGACAACAAAATCAATAAGCCTTGAAGCAAGGCGCGGCCATGCCAACCCGACTGTAATAGCATTTGAGGCAGGGCTTCTGAATGCAGTAGGGCTTTCAAACCCCGGAATAGATGCCTTTATTCCTGAAATAAAAAAGGTAAAAGAAAAAAACATACCTCTTATTGCAAACGCAATAGGCGATACACCTAAAGATATTGCAAAAGTCGCAACAATGGCAGAGGGCGCAGGTGCAGACATCATAGAAATAAACCCTTCCTGCCCGAACGTGGTCCATAAAAAGCCATACGCAAGCGACCCGAAACTCCTCTTTGAACTTACAAGCGCTGTAAAAAACGCTGTAAAAATACCCGTCATTGTAAAGCTCTCGCCCAATGTTGAAAACATCGGTGCTCTTGCAAAGACTACAGAGGATGCAGGGGCAGACGGCATAACTGCTGTGAACACTCTTGGTCCCGGAATGCTGATCGATATTGCATCAAGAAAACCCATCCTTGACTTCAAAATGGGCGGCATAAGCGGCCCTGCGCTTCGCCCGGTTGCTGTGCGATGTGTGTATGAAATATATGAAGCAGTAAAGATACCGATAATCGGCGTCGGCGGAGTGACAAATGGCAGGGATGCAATGGAAATGATGCTTGCCGGGGCAACGCAGGTAGGCATCGGCTCGGCAGTATATTATAGAGGCGCGAATGCATTCAAAAAAATCGGGAACGAGACAGTTGAGTTGATGAAAGAGCACGGCTACAAAAGCACAAAGGAGATTACAGGTGCTGCGCATGAATAAAGTTGATTATCCTATCGGAGTGCGAATAAATAAAGTCATTAGCGAAACGCATGATGTCAAGACATTCATACTCAATAAAGAAATTTCTGCCAAACCCGGCCAGTTTGTAATGGCATGGGTTCCGGGAGTTGATGAAAAACCATTCACTCTAACAGAAAAAGGAAAAACAGTTTCAATAACTGTCAAAAAAAGAGGCAACGCAACCTCAAAAATGCATGATATGAAAGCAGGCGACATCCTTGGAGTGCGCGGCCCTTACGGACATGGCTTTGATTTAGTTGGTAAAAAAATAGTTCTTGTCGGAGGAGGTTATGGAAGTGCAGCGCTTTTATTGCTCGCAGAAGAAGCGATTTCAAAAGGAATTGAAACAACCGCGATAATAGGCGCAGACACAGAAAAAAATCTCCTGTTTGCAGACAAAATAGAAAAGCTTGGCGCAAAGCTTGTTGTTACAACAGACGATGGCTCGCGCGGCATAAAAGGATTCACAACGCAAGCACTTGAAAAAGTTCTTGCTAAAGAAAAATTCGGCTGCATCTACACTTGCGGACCTGAAATCATGATGTATTATATTGTGCAGATGGGTGAGAAACACAATGTTCCTGTGCAGGCATCACTCGAACGCTGGATAAAATGCGGCTTCGGTGTCTGCGGGCAATGTGTGCTTGACCCCACAGGTTTGCGCGTATGTAAAGACGGGCCTGTCTTTGAAAGCGCTGATTTAAAGAAAATTTCAGACTTCGGGTTCTTTGCGCGCGACAAGACCGGGGCAAAAAAAGAATGGAAGAACTTTGCATGAATTCTATTGTTCTTTCAGGCGGGCAGGTTTTCTTGAACAGAAAACTTGAAAAAAAAGACATACTTATTGAAGGCAAAAGAATTGCAAAGATTGGCGAAAACCTTTCAGGCGAAAAAATAGACTGCACAGGAAAAATAATTCTTCCGGGAGCAATTGACATACATGTCCACTTCCGTGATTTCTCTGAAAGCCACAAAGAAGACTGGGCAAGCGGCTCGCGCGCGGCAGCAGCTGGGGGGACAACAACCGTATTTGACATGGTGAACAACGACCCGCCAATAACCACAAAAGAGCGCCTGTTTCAGAAAAAAGAGCTTGCGAAAAAAAGCATTGTAAACTACGGCCTCTACTTCGGCCTCGGACCGGACAACCTTGATTCTCTTGCAGAGGTCGCGCCCCATGTGTGCGGCTTCAAGCTGCACATGTGCAAGACAACAGGCGACTTGCTTCTCACAGACCCTATTCTTCAGAAAAAGGCATTTGAAAAAGTAAAGGAAACAGGAAAAATAATAGTCATTCATGCAGAGGACCACGAACTTCTTGAAGCTGCGGCAGAAAAAGTAAAAGAGAGAAAAGATTTTCTGGCCCATGCTGACTCGCGTCCCCATGACGCGGAAATAAAGGCAGTCGAGACTGCGATATGCTTTCAAAAAGAGTCTGGCGCAAAAGCGCACATAACGCATATGACAACAGGTCGCGCAGCAGAGCTTGTCCTTGAGGCAAAAAAAGCAGGGCAGGACATAACATGCGACACATGCCCGACATACTTGTTTATGACAACCAAAGACCTTAAGGAAAAAGGGGCTCGCGCTAAGATGAATCCGCCTGTGAGGGCCGAAAGTGATTTGCTCGCCCTGTGGAGTGGACTCAAAAACAAGACAGTGGATATTGTTTCAACAGACCATGCCCCGCATACAATTGATGAAAAGAGCAAGAACTTTTTTGATGCTCCTGCCGGAGTTCCGGGAGTTGAAATGCGCGTACCTCTCCTACTTGATGCTGTAAACAAAAACAAAATTTCCATTGAAACATTAGTAAAGGTCTGCTCAATAAATCCTGCAAAAAGGTTCGGCTTGGATGGGCGCGGTGAGATTGAAGAAGGAAACTTCGCAGACATCATAGTTGTTGATATGAAACTTGAAAAAGAAGTAAAGCGCGAGGAGCAGCACACAAAATGCGGCTGGTCACCGTATGAAGGAATGGTTTTGAGAGGTTGGCCTGTTATGACGTTTGTTAATGGGAAATTGGTTTATGATACTAATAAATTTTATGAAAACGAGGGAAAAGATTTATTCTTTTCAGAATAAGAAGAAATTTAATCTTTGAAAAGAAATTAGTGAGGAACAATATGCCGCCAAAAACAACTAAAGAAAAAGTAGCTGAAATCCTGTTGAAAACAAACTCTGTCCTCTTAAGCCCTGAAAGCCCTTTCACTTATTCTTCAGGAATATACAGCCCAATATGGATCGATGGAAGAAGAATCGCATCATTTCCTGAAGAGCGCGCTGAATTGATGAACCTGCTTGTGCAGGAAATTAACGCACATGTCGGGCTTGAAAATATTGATATTGTTGCAGGAACTGCATCTTCAGGAATCTCGCTTGCAACATTCATCTCAAGGCGCACCAAAAAGCCCATGATATATATCCGCTCAAGCTCAAAAAAATACGGCAAAGGAAAGCAGATAGAGGGCGCGTTCAAAAAAGGCAAAAAAGCCATTCTCCTGACAGACATGATAAGCACACAAGAGGACGTCCCTGTTGCAGTGGATGCACTCAAAAGGGAAGGGATAAAAGTTGCCGCGTGTATCGCAATATACGACAACGGCATGAAAACCATAAACGAGTTCCTTAAAAAAAACAATGTTCCTTTATACGCGCTCACAGATCTTAATGCCGTTTTGCGCT
Source organism: uncultured archaeon (assembly GCA_965370715.1). GTDB lineage: Archaea > EX4484-52 > EX4484-52 > EX4484-52 > B79-G9 > JAFCBV01. The sequence continues at coordinate 4,021 of CBDUVQ010000026.1, read as the reverse complement.
GCGCAGAAAAGATGCGCTTGTTCTCTGGCAAGGAAAAAGATATTGTAGAGTCGTGTTCAAAAAACCCTCACAAATGGTTTAGCAAATACAAAGAGTCCGTAAAAAAAAGCGAGAGTGAGCGCAAGACAAAAGCTTCTGAAATATTGCTTGATATAGGCGCAGTCACGCTTTCCCCTTTAAAGCCATACCGCTACACTTCAGGTGTACTTAGCCCAATATACACAGACAACCGGCTTCTTATGAGCCATCCACCGGAATGGAAAGAAATTATTGGTGCCTTTTCAGATACAATAATCAACATAATTGGGAGGCAGAATGTGGATGTCATCGCAGGAACTGACTCTGCAGGAATATCACATGCCGCCTATCTCGCGTCAATCCTTCACCTGCCAATGGCATACATCAAATCCGAGGAAACGCCTTACGGAACAAGAAAGAAAATAGAAGGCATAATAAAGCCCGGCGACAGAGTGGTGGTGGTTGAGGATCTTATAAGCACAGGCAAAAGCTCAATCGCTGCCGCAGATACTGCCAGAAACGCGGGGGCAATTGTCGACTTCTGCCTCTCCATATTTGACTATCGGCTTGAAGAGTCAAAAAAAGCTTTCTCTGATGCAAAGATTGTACTTGTATCAATGACAAACATCAACTCTCTTTTGGATGTTGCTGTTGCAAAAAAATCTATTACTGAGAAAGAAAAGAAACTTGTTCTGGAATGGCAAAAAGACCCGAATGGCTGGGAAAATAAAAAGAAATAACACATATATTCCGAAGAACCAAAAACCAATCGCTGACATCGTGTATTCTTGGAGAATGCAAACCAATCAATCAAAACATTCGACAAATCTTTCTTTTAATCAAACTTTTCTTTGCGAGCCATCTTCGAGCGAAGCGAGGAGAACTTCGAACGCAAGTGAGATGTTCAAACCAATAGGCGGCGAGATAAAGAAAAGTTTGTGGTGAATTAAAGAAAAAGTTGAAACAGAATCAACAACCAACTTTAGCCAGCCTGTAAGCGTGCGAAGCACTCTTTCTTTTGATCAAACTTTTCTTTGCGAACCCTCAATCCAATAGGCGGCGAGATAAAGAAAAGTTTGGGAGAGATAAAGAAAAGTTTGAACTAAAGTTCTCCTATTGCAGCAAGCAGTTTTCTGTGCCCTTTGACAAGATTATTGAACCGTTCCAACTCTCCTGAAACTACTTCATATTTCAGTTTATCTTCTGAATTCGCGTATTTTGCCATATTTCAACCACTCCTTTATTTCAGAATCCATGTAAAAACCCTCGCGTATCCCAAGCATTATTCTTGCATGTAGGGGGTCGTCTTTAATAGTGAATTTCTCTCCATTGTTCAACAAAAAGTCTTTTGCAACAATAAATGCCGTCCTTCTGTTTCCGCTTGCAAACGGATGCATCTGTATTAATTTTTTCAAGAGGAATGCTGCCTCATCATAAATATCTCCTTCGAGATTTTTGCACCCTTCGCTAATATCAATCAGTTTCTTGTGGCTTAAAACATGCGCTTTGTCTGCCTTCTTTACAGGAATCATACTCAAAACAAGAATGTTGTATTCCATCATCCTCTCTGGAGTCGGATAAGATATTTTATTCATACTAAAATATCGCTTTTCAATTTATATATAGTCAAAAACCAATTATTAGCAACAGGTATTCTTGGAAACGGCTTGTTGATTGTTGTTAGAAAAAAATTTAGAGTTTGCACCCAGTCGCCTGCTCAAGCCATGCAACATCTTTTACGCCATTATATGCCGTATTATTGTACACAACTGAAGGCACCTGTTGCAAACCAAGGTCAACGCAACCCTGCAAGAACTGCCCGTCACAGCTGATATAAAGCTTTCCGGAATACATGCCAAGCGACTGCAGCTGCATTGATGTCATTGATGCTGCCTCTGCTGAGAAACTCTGGTTCAAAACACCATAGATCCGTAGACCATTATCATAAAGGCAATCAACAAAGCTTTTTGCAGCATCTATATCCTCTGTTGATTTCTCAACCATGACCATGCCTTCTGAAAGAAGCTTTCCGTCCTTTGTCACATAGACTTCATTGAAGCTTGTTCCGGAAGCTGTTGAAATCTTTAGGGCAACCTTATACATTCCGCTCTCTTCATTGACAGACAAAACCTCAAACGCAGTTCCCGGAGTTGCAAGCTCATACAATGTCTTGACTTTTTCACCGGCAGAAGATGATGAGTTAGAAAACATATCCCATGTAAAAGGGCCTGCAATCGAAACAATGAGGGCAACAATAAGAACCAGGGTGACTTTGGCACTAGCCCGACCCTCTTTGAAAACCATATCTTCTATTTAGCATTAACATTTATATACTTGTTTAAAAATTTAGTGCAAAAAAGAGAGCTCTATCTGCTCTGTTGAGAATTCAGGCCTTTCTGTTTCTTTTATTGCGTCTTTGTGCAAACCCTACGGCATATTAAACCAGCACCCGGGCTCATTAATATATCTCCCCAGAATAGATAAAAACATGCTGGTTTGTCTGGTCAAAAGTTAGTCGTCGTTCCGTTCAACTTAAGCATGCCATTAGATTCTATTGTCACATTTGCAGAAATGAATCTTCAGGAATCAAAAGATTTAAATAGATTAACGCAATTACATATATTAACGCAATTGTGTGAATGTGAAAACATGAAAAGATTTACAATATCCATACCAGAAGAACTTAAGGAAAAACTAGATGCAATTCCTGATGTAAACTGGCCTGAGGTAGCAAAAGAAGGTATAAAAGAAAAAGTAGCTAAGCTTGAGAAATTCGAAGAACTTGAAAACAAAGGTGAATTGTGAATGGTAAGCATAACAGTCCCAATAGAAGATAGCTTGCACTCAGAAATCGAAAGATTTTCGTGGGTAAATTGGTCGGATGTTGTAAGAGAAAAATTGATGAAAAGGGAAATATTTGAAATATATGTTAAAACAGGAACTATTTCCGATGAGGACTGGGAATTCTGCGAAAAAATTGACTGGCATCCTGTAGATGAACTTCCTTTGAAAGATGAATTTATCAAAGAATTAAAAGCTGCAAAAAGGGAGCGTTCGATTAGGCTTAAATCTTCTGCAGACATATTTGAGTGACTTCTATGCAGCATATGTATGGATGCGAAATTAAGATCACCTGCAAAAGAACCATTAACAAAGCCTGTAGAAAGAACCCTGTTCTCAGAAAAGTTCTCGAAAACAAGATAAAAGAAATTATTTTGAATCCCCACCATTATAAACCCCTGAGAAATCTGCTTGCCGGAGAAAGAAGAGTTCATATACTCAAAAGTTTTGTTCTTGTCTTTGAAATAAATCCTAGTGAAAAAACTGTTGTTTTCCTAAGATTTGTGCATCATGACGATGCTTATTGAATCATCAACTATTTTCCGCAAATCTTAAATGTAGGATAAACCAAATTTTCGTCTTACTCATGCGTCTTTGTGCAAACCCTACGGCATATTAAATCCGGCACCCGGGCTGATATAGATGTCTCCTCCGGGATAAACAAAGATGTGCTGGTTTGTCTGGTCAAATGTCAGGTTTGGTGTCTCGTTCAATTCAAGCACCCCGTTTGACTCTATTGTCACATTTGCCGGGACTGCGTAACTCTTGTCTGCTATGCTGCATGTGCTGTTTATGAACCAGTTGCCTGTGTCAGACGGGTTGCACTCTGCAATGTATGTGAACGGGTTGTCGCATGACGCAGAATTCAGATTGCCTGCTGATCATTGCAGTACATATACTATTAACTGCCATTGGTTAGTTTTTTGCGTTTTTCGTTTTCAGGCTGTTCAACAAAGTTTTCATCTGAAATAATCGGTTTTCCAATCTCCTTTTCAGTTTCCTTTCTCGCATTGCCAGCTACCTTGCCGCCCCTTATCGCTGTTTCCCTGCATTCACCGAATCCTTCTGCATTCTCATTTCGCGTAATTTCTGTGGTCACCCTTTCACCAAGCATGGAAAAAATAATCTCCAAATCATTCATGTGGTCTCTTAAATTCTGCTT
>CBDUVQ010000025.1:0-11537 GCA_965370715.1 uncultured archaeon | reverse complement strand
ATGATTTGAACGTGTCCGGGTCTTATGGTGCGCACGGATTGGGGACATTGGGTGGGGAAACATTGCCAAGATTTACAGAAGCAATCCCTGAAGACAACTTAATTATTAGCGGAAATCCCGAACTTTTGGCTAGTCTAAATCAAATGCTGAATGACGAAGGCATAAAACAATATCAAATGCTGATATGTACAACAAAAAACAAGGTCTCTTTGCCAATACCAGCAACAATGTTATTTGAGCTTTCCGGCAAAGAAGTCGCGACAACAAAGGGCATGAATTATGGCATGACGGGCATTAACAACACACTAGTTATGCTGGGCGTGTTAGAATAGATTTTCTGTGTAAAATGATCTGGGTTCTCCAAAATACAATATCTTCGGGGATGCAACCACATACGTATTCCTAACAGTCCTTGCGATTGGTTCCCGAATTGATGAAGATCTGGGTTAATGGTTGAAAAACATGCCTATTTATTTTTTCTTCCGAAAATAGACTTATGCAGGCAGTTATTCTTGCGGCTGGTGAATCATCAAGATTCTGGCCGCTATCTGACGGAAGGCACAAGGCGCTCTCAAAAGTGGCAGGGAAGCCTTTACTTGAATGGACTATTCTTTCTATTAAAAAAGCAGGGATAAACGACATTATAATTGTCGAGGGACCGGACAAGGCAGCAGAAAAAGGGCTGGATTTGAAAAGCAATAGTGGCATGCACATACAATTCGTTGTGCAAAAAAAACCCATTGGCATGGGAAATGCAATAATGCAGGCAAAAAAGCATATCAAAGGCGACTTCTTTGTCCTGAACCCGAACCACTATGATGCTGACTTTTACATAGCGCCCATGATTGAGAAGCAGCGCGTTACAAAAGCCGAAATAGTCCTTATCGGGAAAAAGACAGGAACTCATGAAAAATACGGCATGCTTTCAATTGAAGAAGATCGCGCGCGAGACCTTGTTGAAAAGCCAAAGAAAGGAAGCGAACCTTCTGATGTCCGTGTTGTCGGAATATACCTATTGCCAAAAGATTTTTTCAAATATTATATGCGCGCGAAAGAGCACATGTACGCATATGAGGATGCGCTTCGCCTTTACATGAAAGAGGCTGATGTGCGCGTTGTGATGACTGCGAAGAAAACCAGCACCCTGAAATATTCGTGGGATTTGTTTACTATAGCAAAAGACGTGATGGAAAAAAACATTCGCTCAAAATGCATTGCCGCCTCCGCAAAAGTGGCAAAGAGCGCGATAATCGAGGGCGCTGTAAAGATAGGGGAAAATGTGCGCGTTCTTGAAAATGCAGTCATAAAAGGGCCGTGCTATATCGGCAACAACACACTAATAGGCAACAACGCAATTGTCAGGGAGTTTTGCAGCATAGGAGATGATTGCATTATCGGCGCGAACGCTGAAGTTGCAAGAAGCATAATCGGCGCTGGAACTCACACCCATTCAGGATTCATCGGCGACTCGATAATAGGGGACAACTGCCGGATTGGCGCAGGATTCATAACAGCAAATGTGCGCATTGACAGGGAAAATGTAAAGTCTGTTGTAAAAGGAAAAAAGGTTGACACTGATTTGAAATCCCTTGGCATCATCATAGGGCATAACACAAACATGGGTATCGGCGTGCAGGTAATGCCGGGGATTATTGTTGGTTCAGATTGCATTGTCGGACCAAATTCCCTTGTGTTGGAAAACATAGAAAACAACACAAAGTATTATTCTGAATTCAAGTCAGTTGTAAAAAAGCGTGGATGATATGGCAATAAATGCAGTACTTTTTGATGCAGACAACACATTATACAAAGTGCACGCAGAAAAAGCGTATGCAAAGCTTTTCAATTGCATTGCAGAGGAGGCAAATTCTGATGCAAAAACAGTTGAAAATATCTGGCGCGGTCACATAAACAATATATTAAAATCAGAGGATGCGCTCTCTGCGGAAAAGCGCAAGAGAGAGTATTCAATTGAAATAGTTCTCGGTCAGCTTGGAATTGTGGACAAAAAAAATGTAATGGAAATAACAAAAAAAGCTCTTGAGCTTTTCTGGCAGCAGGTTATTGATGACTTGAAATATGAAACAGAATATGCATCTGTTGTTGTCCGCATCAGGAAAAAATTCCGGGTCGCTGTTGCAAGTGATGAGTACAGGGAAAATCTTGAGGGAAAGCTAAACCACGTCTTTGGCGAATGGAAAAAATATTTTGAATTTCTTATATCTGCAGATGATACAGGGGAGCTTAAGCCGTCTGAAAAATATTCTAAAATGGCTCTTGAGCGCTTTGCCATGAAGCCGGAAGAGATTATATTCATAGGTGATTCATGGGCGCGCGACCTTGCGCCCGCAAAAGTTCTCGGTTTAAAGACAATGCTTATTGCAGATGAAAAAGAGGGTGCTCCGGACTTTTTCGCAAAAAATCTTTTTGAGGCAGAAAAAATACTTGATTCACTGGTGGCATAATGGAAAAAGAGCCCGTAGTATTTACGCGCTACGACATACGCGGAGAATATCCCGAAGAGCTTGACGAGCCCTTTGCATTGCGCCTTGGCATGGCAGCAGGAACGTATGCAAAGAAAAAAATCGTGGTTGGCTATGACACGCGCACATCTTCAAAGCCGCTTGCAGAGGCTATTTCTTCAGGGATTCAAAGCACAGGTGTTGATGTCTTAAACATAGGCATTAGCCCAAGCGATAAGGTAGCACTTGCAGGTGGCTATTATGGTGCTGATTTCTCAATAATGGTTACTGCATCACACCATTCATGGTCAAGGAACGGGTTCAAGTTTTTCTACACAAAAGGAAATGGTTTTTCAAATGAGGATATGGCGAAGATAAAAAAAATATTTATGGAAAAAAATTTCAGGACATCGTCACCGGAGAATCGCAGCGCCATGATAGATAAAGAGCACGACTTTCACGAAGCATACATACAAAAAGCGCTGGAAGTTTTTAGAAAATATTTTCAAAAAATAGATGCAAAGATTGTTGTTGACTGCTGCAATGGCGCAGCATACAATACGACACCGATTCTACTTGAAAAACTTGGCGCAACAGTATTTCGAAAAAATTGCAGCAAAACTCCTGTTCTTGATGTAAGCCCCGAGCCTGATGAGGAAAACCGGAAAGGGCTTGTCATAGAGATGGCAAAAAATAATGCAGACCTTCTTGTTGGGCACGACCCTGATGCTGACCGGCTGTATGCGTTTGACAGGAGAGGCGAATGGATTTCCGGAGATGAACTTTTTTGTATTCTTGCAGAAATTGTCAGGGCAAAAAAGATAGTGGCATCTATCGACACTTCAAAGATGCTTGAGGATGCGACAGGCGCATCAGTTGAGTACGCGCGCGTTGGGGATATTTTTGTATCAAAGAAGGCAATTGAAATTGGCGCAGACTTTTGTGGAGAGCCAAACGGCCACTACACAGTTCCTGAGTTTTCATGGTACAATAGCGCAACATTTTGCGCACTTCTTCTTGCAGCAAAAGCAAAAGACATTGATGGAATCAGGCAGAGTCTGCCAAAATATTTTGTGAAAAAGGAAAAGATAGTTCTTAAAGACAACAATGCAAAAGAAGCAAAAATGAAAGAAATTATGCAAAACATAGAGAAAAATCGAAAATACAAGCAGCTTTCTGATCTCGACGGAATTAAGTTTTCTGACAAATCCACAACATGTCTCATAAGATCAAGTGGGACGCAACCAATGATACGCATTGTTGCTGAATCAAAGGACGAAAAACACCTTGAAAAGGCATTTAGGAATATAAAAAACGAAATATTATAGAAACACCCTTATTCAAAACGTATATATACTTCCCTTGGACTATATTTTACTAGGTGATGTATATGAATGTGCTTGAAAGCACCGTAGATGTTTTGAGAACAAGTGTTATTGAGGGTATGCCAAATGTTATGTCCGCCATTGTAATTCTTGTAGTAGGTTATGTTATTGGAAGAATGGTTGGCACGGTTGTAGAGAAAATCGTTGCAAGGAGCAAAGTTGATTCGCACCTAAAGGAAAAAGAACAACTTTCATTCAAGTTGAGCAGTGTTCTGGGTACTGTCTCAAAATGGGTATTGTATCTGATTTTCCTGCAGCAGGCAGCAGTGCAGCTCAATGTTGCGGCAATAAGCCAGAGTATAAATGAGATAGTTAACTTCATACCTGGTGTTATCGGTGCAGTCATCGTTTTGATTGCAAGCTATGCAATCGCGATATACGTGAAAGAAGAAATAGTCGGCTCAAAAGGGCTCTATCAGAACCTGATAGGAAAGATTATTTTCTTCCTGATTGTGTACGTTGGTATTGCAACTGCTTTGCCGTTGATAGAAATTGACACAGCACTAATAAACAACATTCTGCTGATACTGATGGCCTCATTAGGTCTTGGTATTGCAATCGCAATGGGTCTTGGGCTTAAAGACTCTGTGGCAGAACTCTCAAAAGGATATGTCAAGAAAACGAATAAAAAGCGTTAATTTAATTTTTCCGGCGCAATGAAGATTTGCGCCGGATTTCTTTTCTTTTCAATTTTTTCGGGCATGCCTTATTCTAATATAAATTCTCCTTCTAAAAGAACCTATAAAGCCCCGTGGTGTAATGGCAAGCATACTGGTCTTTGGAACCGGTGATCCAGGTTCGAATCCTGTCGGGGCTATCTTTTTCAAGTGAAACCAAAAATGGCACGCTCACATCATTTTTGAGTTGAGCTGGAAAAGAGCTTGAAAATTCGAACCGTAACCTTTATTGAATTTTCATGATTTTGACGCGCGAGACCTTGCGAAGCAAGCTCGTATTGAGCAAGAGTTGAGCCGTCAAAAAGCTTGAAAAGCCCATTCAATAGAACTTGTGGATTTTCATGATCTCGCGCTTTCACCCACTATAAGTCGCGCGAGACTGTACAACGAACCCGCAAACGGCATGCCCTCTTTGTTTGCGAGACGAACCCGTAATCGGTTAGCCAATGGAACTTCTAAACCGGATTTCTAAAAAAGCACACACTTCTTATAATACTACACGCCCCAATATTTTCACATGGTAAACGTCATAAAAATGAACGGGGAACTAGACAAGTACGACCCTGAAAAGGTTAAGAGAAGCTGCATTCGCGCAGGCGTCTCTGTAGAAACTGCTGAAAAAATAGTTGACGAAGTCTCCAAAAAAATTTATGACGGCATGCCGACAGGCAAGCTATTCAAAATGGTGCACAATATTCTCGCAAACGAAGAAGTGCATCTGGCTGCAAGATACAACTTAAAGGAATCTGTGTCTAACATGGATTCAGAGTGCTTTGAGTTTGAATACTATATTACGCGCCTTCTCTCAAGATGCGGTTACGGTGCCACTCACAGCCCGGAGCCAAAGATACAAGGGCGCTGCATTGACCATGAAATTGATGTTGTTGCAAAAAAGGACAAAGACCTTGCGTTGGTTGAGTGCAAGCACCACTTCCGCAGCCACACATACACAGGCCTTGACGTGCCAATGCGCCAGTGGTCGCGCCTTGATGACATTCAAAACGCGGACAAGAACGGCGATGCAGGGTCTGTTCAGGCAACATCTGCATGGGTTATAACAAATACGAAATATTCAGAGCACGCAATAACTTATGCCCGCTGCAAGGGCATAAAGATGACTGGCTGGAATTTTCCGCATGGCTCGGGGCTAAATGACCTGATTGAGGAACATAAGGCATACCCGCTTTCCATGATTTCAATACCCCGATGGGCGCGCCAGAAGCTCATTGATGAAAAAATCTATGATGTGATTGACTTTAAGGATGCGCCCACAGAAACCCTTAAAAGAACAGGGATGAAAGACGAGGACATAAATGCGTATTTAAAATTAGTCGACAATTTGCTTGATATGCGGTGAATCTAATGAAGCGAAGAATTTCAAAAAACCAGATTGTAGTCATTGTGATGCTTTTGCTCTTTCTTGGTTCTATCGTGGGGGTTGCAATAGAGTTTGGCATAGGACGGCAGACAGCAAAGATGCCTGATGAGAACATTATCCGCCAGCCATTGACAGATGCGCAAACATACGGAATACTTTCGCAGGGCTTTCCGCTTTTAAGGCTTTCTGTCCCGACAGACTGTGGTTTCTTTTGCCAGAAAGAAGTCAAGGCAGTTGAAGATGTTGTCAATAAATACGCCCCGTATGTATTTCTCGTTGAAATACCTATGGGAACAACTATGAAGCTTGCTGTAGAAACATACGCAGGCGAAGAAGAAATTAAAAATATAACTTCTGCTTCTGTTGAAGAAGCGATATGTGATGCAATACCATCCCATGAGTTTTGCAGAAGAATGGATGCAATCAACGCGATTACGGATGCGAATAACGAGACAAGCCCGATGAATATGTCTTTTATTTAAGAAACAAGCCCTCTGAAACTTTGTTTTGACACATCTTTTTTCTTTTCATGCTTTACAATTTCTTCAAAATAAGGTAGTTTAATAGGCACTGCAAACTTCGTGAAGTTTGATGTTATTATTGCTTCACCCATATCAAGGCTCGCGATGGTCTTCTCGCTTTTTGACAGGTCCTGTGACGCACTCTCAATGACCGCTCGCCTTTCTGATGCAAGCTCAAGCCCGAGTATTATTTTTGTGTTCATGTTTGCCAGTATCTGTTTTGGAATGAGAGACGGGAGCTGGGTTATTGCAAGCAGGCCGATGTTGAACTTTCGCCCCTCGCGCGCGATTGTTGAAAAGATGTTCGGGCCTCTCTGGAGCACTTCCTGCCCTATCACTCGTGGCGCTTCCTCAAGCACAACAGAGACAACAGGCTTTTTATCAAGTTTTCCCTGCTGGCGAAGGTATTTGTATCTTTCAAAAACTTCGCTTGAGATTATTGAGCCAACAAGAATCTCTGCGCTTCCTGAAAGCGTTGATGTGTCAACAATGACTGTTTTTGATGATTCAAGAAGCGAAACAATGTCTTTTACAGTTGTCTTGCCGGATACATTGTCAAAAACGCCTGAGTAACTTATGATTCCGTCCCTCACTTTTGCGCCAAGGACCCTCTGCATCTGGCGAAGCACGACATCAAGCGTCCTTTTGTCAAAAAGCTCTGCATGCTCCTCGTTTCGGGAAAGTATATTTTCAATCCAGTCTTCTTTGTAAGCATTGTAGAATGCATAAAGCAGCTGCTCCTGCGGTTCTGAAAGGTTGAGCGCGCCGCCAAAGTGCCACGGCTTGATGCACGCTGTGTTTATCTTAAGAGTCCTTGCCCCTGCGGGCGGGGCATCTGCTGTGTAGTACACAACTTTCTCTTTTGCACTTGGATGGTCCTTAAGCCCGGCTCCACTCCTGCCGTAATATTCATCATGCGGGTCTAGAACAAGGAGCGCGCACCAGTCCTTTTCAATTAGGTTCCAGGCAACGTATTTCACAAGGTTGCTTTTGCCCCTTCCTGTTGTTGCAGGTATCAAAATGTGGTGGCGAAGCACATCTTTTCCTGAAAGCAGTATCTCAATAGGCAGGGCTTTTGAGCCGGAACGTATCATACCAAGAGGCATTATGTCATCTGGTTTTGAGAGAAAAGAGAAATCCTTTTCAGAGACTTCGCGCACGCAGCTGAAAAAATCTGCAAGGCATTTTGGTGTCTTTGCCTTGTTTTTCTCAATATGAAGCATTGCTTCAAGGTGAGCGATTACATAGTTCCTTATTTCGCCTTCTATTACTTCTGTTTTTTCAGAAAATCCTTCAAGTTCAAGCCCGGACATCATTTCACGGGCCTCGCGCGATATCTGAGAGCCGTATTCAAGGTCGTACACCTGAAAGATGATTGTGCCATTTTTTGTGTCTGCTGCAAGAAGCTCGCCAAGCTCGATGTTTCTGCCGCTTTTCTGCCGTACAATTATCTTTGAGAACTCTCCGCCAAGTATCTGACCAACGGTTTGCATAAGTGCCAATGTATGCTAAAGGTTTTATATTTTCCCTCACAAAATTGTACATGGATTTTGATGATGGCGAAACAGACATACAGGAAGTCATGACGAGCCCCGTACAAACAATAGACAAAGACAGCACTGTGCAGGAAGCATCATTCCTTCTTAGAAAGCATAATATCAGCGGCCTTGTTGTGGTTGACAAGGAAACAAAAAAAGCAGAGGGCATTATAACAGACAAAGACATTATTACAAAAGTCGTTGCCGAGAATAAATCAGCACGTGATGTTAAAGTCATGGATGTGATGACCCCGAAAATAATAACAGCCTCTTTTGAAGATTCTCTTTCTTCTGTTGCCAAAATAATGTATGCAAACAATGTTACAAGGCTGCCTGTTATTGACAGCGAAGGAGGTCTGGCGGGCATATTGACTTCAACAGATCTTCTAAGGGTTCTGCCTGGCCTGACAGATGTTCTGCATGCAAGACGGGAGCTTGAGGAGCCGCCGCAGGTCGTAGAGCATCCTGGCGCGGACGGGCGCTGCGAGGAGTGCGACAATATGTACGAAGACCTTGTCGAAGTTGGCGGGCGCTGGCTTTGCAGGGAATGTTCTGAAAAATACACCGAAGTAGGGACTAAGAAAAGAGAGTTCTGAAAACATACCGGCTTTCTGGCGGAAAGATTTTTTTAAGAGCATATCTAAGAAATTTCTTACCATTACAAATACTACAAAAAACAAAAATTTAAATAGTTTGTAATGTAATAAAGGATATGCGCATCTTAAAGCGAAAAAAGGAATATTATTCTCTTCAGCACTCGTTTCGAAAGAACGGCAAGGTTATCACAAAAGAAAAATACCTTGGCAAGGCAATACCAAAAAATATTGATGAGTTAAAAAAAACTTTTCTTGAAGAATGCCAGAAAGCGCGCATGCATGGTGTATTTGAAAAAATAAGAAACAGCTTTCAGCAAGAATGGAATGATTATCCGGAATCCATGAAAGAAAAAATAAAAGAACAAATTGCAACAGCATTCACATACAACACAAACGCAATCGAGGGCTCCAAAATAACACTTAGCGAAACAATGGACTTGGTTGAGCATAAAATCGCCCCGAACAAGCCTCTCAGTGATGTAAAAGAGACAGAGGCTCATGCAAGAGTCTTTCTTGAAATGCTTGAAAAAAAAGAGGATTTCAATGCAAGGCTTATCCTAAAATGGCATAAGGAATTGTTTCAGGACACAAAGCCAGACATTGCAGGCAAGTTCCGGGAGTATCGCGTTAGCGTGGGCGATTATATTGCTCCTGACTGGCAGGATGTAGTTTTGTTAATTCATGCGATGATAAAATTTTATAATGAAAGCCAGAACACGCAGCCTGTTGAGCTTGCAGCAAGAATGCATTACCAGTTTGAAAAAATACACCCTTTCGGGGACGGCAATGGAAGAGTTGGGCGCTTAGTAATCAATTACATTTTATGGCACAACAGCTACCCGATGCTCATAATTGAATACAAAAAGAGAAAGTCTTATTACAAGGCACTGGAAAAAAGCGAGAATGATTTTTTTAATTATCTTGCCAGAAGATATCTGGCAGCGCACAGAAAATATCTGGATGAGTAGCGCGCGATATCTATTTCAGCCTTCCGACAAAAAACGCATGGTCTTTCTCAAACGGGTTGAGGTTGACATCACTTGTTATGTTAAACATTTTTGACAGCTTCTGCTTTTCTTGTATGAATATGCTCTTTGGATTTGCTGCAACATCAATACTTCGCGCCTTTATTGCAATCATTATATGCCCGCCTTTTTTGAGGAACACTTTTGCGTTTCGCATAAGAATCTCTGACTGGTCGCGCTGGGCAACGTCGCAGTAGACAAGGTCCACTTTTTCAACCCTTTGCCCCCATGTTTCAGGCATGCGCGCGTCTGCAAGTATTGGGACAATGTTTTTTCTCTGCGAGGACACCTGCATCAGGTCGCGCACCATTCGCGCAGAAAACTCTACACCATATATCGTGCCTTCAAACCCGACAATGTCTGAAAGGTGGCTTGCGGTTGTGCCTGTACTGATTCCAAGATAAAGTATTTTCATGCCGCGGCGAAGCGGAACATCAGTGAGCCCTTTCTGCATAGCAGCCCCTAGCTTTGACTTTTTTGGATCCCAAACGCGCCACTCATCCCTGCCTTTTCGCAGAACTCTTTCATCATACGCTTTTTTTCTGGGAGCAATACTTAATGTTGCAAAGTCCCGACCGAATCGCTGTATTTCAGGAATCATTATTTTCGCCTCTTTTTACATGCAGACCTTCCGCGTCCTTTGGCGTGCGGTCTTGTACTTTGTTTGTGGTTTACAATTGTTGAGCCATTATCTCTCATAGCAGCATTATCGGTTGGACGAGGAGCTATGCCTGATTTATGAAAACCAGAAGTTTTCGAGCCCTCTAAAGTTCGTGACTTTTGAGGCTGATTTACAACCGTTGAAACTCCACCCTTTAGGGCGGAGTTTTCGGTTGGAATTTCAGAAATCTGTTTCGCAGATTTCCTGCATTTCTGAAATGCAGGAAATGTGGGAGGCATTTCCGAAAAGCTTGAAACCGAACCAATCAAACCCCGTCCTTTAGGGCGGGGTCGCATAGAGGTTTCATGATTTGAACGAGGCGAATGCGAAGAGGGATGATTTGAAACCGAATTAAATGAACCTTGTCCTTTATGGAGGGGTCTCATAGATGTTTTCTGGTTTTGAAGCGCGCCATCAACACTTTTTCGAAGGGCGTCTCCCCTGAATTCTCCGCCGTAAAAGTCAAGCTTCAGTGCAATGGAAAGCTTTCCTGCCAGAACTCTTGCAACCTTTCCTTTTTTGTCTCTGGGTGCTGACTGTAAATATCTTGTGTTGAATATGACGCCATGCTTCGGGCTTGAACCAGCGCCATGCTTGAACCGGAAGAACGCTCTTTCTGCGCCAAGTATCTGTATGGTTGATGCAGGAAACTTTGCAAGGCGCTCAAGAGAGCCTGCGTGCGCAAGGAGTCTGGCAGACATCATGCCGCCAAGAATCGCGTGCGTGTTCGGGCAAACATTTTTTGCCTTTATCTCAATATACTTTTCAAGTGTCTCGCGTGCTTTAAAGTCTTCCAGAATCTTTTTTGCAAAAGCGCGAATCTCCTCAAGGTCTTCTTTTGATATGTCTGAGCCAAGAGACTCATGTGGCTCTGCACCGCGAACATCGCTTCTGTAAAGCGTTGTTGAAACATATTCTGAAAATGCTTTGTTGTCGCTAAGCTTGTAGCCCGCTTCAGGAAAGTACTGCCCGTACCACTCACGAAGGCGCATTGCAAGCGTGTTTGTCGTGCGCTCGATTTCATCGAGCGCATTGATTGCATGAATTATGAGCTTGTCATCAACCGCCTCTTTTTGCATTGAGGTTTTTGAGAGCTCAAAGTTGACTGCATGGATGAACGAGAGAAAATCTTGTTTGTTTTTGAACAGCCTTTGTTTTTCTACAATAGATATCATATTTTTTCGAAGCGCTTCCCCTGCAGGATTTGGGAACTCGTGCTTATGCCCTTCTTTTTTTACTTCAAAAATAAGCTCTTTTTCTTTCACTTTTGAAACAATTTCTTTTTCCTCGCGTG
>CBDUVQ010000024.1:0-11607 GCA_965370715.1 uncultured archaeon | reverse complement strand
TCGCTTTTGATGCCCATTGTGCGCATCATTTTCTCCATCTGGTGTGCACTCATCTTACCCATCATAGATGTTTATTAACGAGGTAAATAATAAAAAAAGATGCTTGCTTTGCTTGTGGCTGTTTTGTTGGGCGTTCTGTTTGGATATATAACAGGCATGATTCCGGGTTTTCATGCAAATAATGTTGCACTCATTGCCATCTGGGCAGCGGCGGTATTGGAGCTAGACCCTCTTTTGATGTCTGTCGTTCTTGTTTCAACCGGAACAACGCATGCTATTGTTGATTTCATTCCGTCAATCTTTCTTGGTGCACCAAGCGAGGGTACCGCTCTGGCGGTTGCTCCCGGGCACAGGATGCTTATGTCTGGCAGGGGCTTTGAAGCGCTCGCACTCTCTGTTGTGGGCGGGGTTTTCGGTATTGTTCTGGTTCTTCTCGGGTTTGTGTTTCTGCGGGCATTTTCCGGCGCAGCATATTCATTCACATCATCATATCTTGGAGTGATTCTTGTTGCAGTCTCCGCCATAATGATTCTGATAGAAAAACGAATGGTTATTGCCCTTGGCATCTTTCTTCTTTCAGGGCTTTATGGTCTGCTATCGCTGAACTCACCCATAAATCAGAGTGTTGTCCTTTTGCCAGTACTTTCCGGGCTTTTCGGGGCAAGTACCCTGATCCTTTCATACAGTAACGCGCCTTCCATTCCAAAACAAGCCATAAAAACAAATATCCCTATAAAAGAAGCAATGCACGGCGGGGTTGTGGGCTTTTTCGGTGGCATTCTCGCCGGCTTTTTGCCGGGTGTCGGAACATCTCAATCCGCAATAATAGTGCAGCGCCTCACAGGAATGCGCGGCGCGCGCAAGTTCATCATTGTTCTTGGTGCAATAGGGGCAGCAGATGTGCTTTTGTCTTTGCTTGCTCTCCAATTCATCGGCAGGGCAAGAAGCGGAATAGCAGCAGCTGTTGAACGCCTTTATAGTGGGTTTGCGATGGGTGAAACATATCTTTTTCTTGGTGTCGGCCTTCTTGCAGCAGGGCTTGCTGCTGTTGCCGCGCTAAAAACAGGTGCTGCGTTTGCAAGAGGTGCTGCAGTGCGCGACACAAAAAAGGTGTCTGGGGTCATTTTTGTGTTCCTCCTATTACTTTGTGCAATGTTCACGGGATGTTTGGGCGTGGTTGTGTTTTTTACAGGATGTGCTATAGGCGTCCTCCCACACGTCCTTAAGACAAAGAAAAGCCTTTTAATCTCCTGTCTCCTTTTGCCAACTATGTTGTATTTCACAGGAACCGACCGTGTAGTTCTCGTCACGCTCGGCATCTAGTGTGATTTTCACAAAAATTCACAAAAACAGCAAAAGCTTTATATGTCCGGCTCTTGTCTTGTGCAAAATAACCACGCCATATTCACACCCCTTCATTTCTTGTAGAACTTCGTGCACCTTTGCTAAAAAACAGTGCGCAGCATCGTGGTTTTAATGAGTAGTTTGTATTTTGTTCACATTAACGTGCGTGTGTTCCATGTGAACTATACGACCCCCCTTTATTTCCAATGGATTTATATTGGTCCTACAACAAACAGAGGGATGGATTTTGAGTTTGGGTATGTATGCGGAGTGCTCTGCGGAAACGGGCATATTTTACACGATAAGAAAAACGGCAACTACGGCGTGTCTTTGGAATCAAAGAATATTGAGGTGCTTCGTTTTTTTTCACGCTGTTTACATGATGTATTTGGGACCGAAACAAAAACCATTTCCCGTAAAAGAGCGCGCAATATTGCTGGCTCTCAAGTCCTGTACTGCTACAGCAAAGAGACCTCAATAAAGATTCTTGATGCCTTTAGAGGCTCTTTTGGAACACATCAGTGGATGCCTCCAAAAAAAGCACACACAACCCCTGTGTTTCGAACAGGCTTTCTAAGAGGTTTTTTTGACCATAAGGGCTCCATCCGCATACGATACAAAAAATCAGGCACTCGTTTTGAGAAAGTCAGGAACATTCGCGCATCTTCGGTGAACCTGCGCGGCCTTTTTGCAGTAAAAAAGCTCCTGATTCTTGAAGGCATACAATGCATAATTTATCGCTGCAAAACATTGCATGTTCTTGACATAGAAGGAAAGAACCGGCTTGAAACATATCAAAAAAAAATCAACTTCACGTCTTCTGAAAAAAAGAAATATCTTGAAAACGCAATAAGGTTCATGGCTCCTGATGAAAAGCGCCTTGGCAAACGCACAACAAACCCTGTTTGAATGCACTCATCCTGCATTGAACTTTGCCAGTGAAAGCTGCTTTGCCCGTTTTCCAAACACATTCTCTGCACCGTCTTCCAAAACAGAGAACTGCTGGCGAATGTATGTAGACACCTTGTATTCTTCTATAACGTGTCTTGAGGGCTCTATGTATTTTTTGACACTTCCCTCAGACACAGTCATAAGTAGTCTGCTTCCACATGCCAGGCACCTTCCTGAAAGTGGCGGGCGCCTGTATTTTTCAGTGCATGAAACGCAACGAAACTTCTGGGTTGAAAAGGTCCTTAAGTTTCCTTTGATGTCCCTAAAAAAATGCTTTGACAAAACCGCTTCTGCCACCTTGTTCGCATCAACAGCGCGAATCTTCTTTGCAATCTGAAGCTGCGCATTCAGCTTGTCTGTCATTGAGTCAAGCTCAACGTATTTTGTTTTTATCGGCCCTTCATTTATGTCGTGTGTGTCATGCGTGAAGTTAATGTGAAACACAGCAGGGGTCAAGATTACAGACGCCACTGTTTTCGGTTTTCCTAAAACGTCTTTCGGTGTGGGATACTGCATTGTGTTCATGTAGAACTCCCGCGAATACGTTTCATCTATATCAACATTCCGCGCTTCATCATCAACCTCCTCAGGATTAAGGCATGTAGAAAGGACAAGCGGAGCATCCATGCTTCTGCCACCGCGCGTGTCAGGCAAAAACTGGCGCGAGAAATTCAGAAGCGCGTCAAGCAAAAGCATTATAGAGTCCTCATCTCCGTCGCAATTTCGCCTCTTTCCTGCATGCCAAAATGGGTGCGCATAACATATCTTTGCAGGCGTGAATCCAATGATTCTTCCGATAATACCTGCAGATGTGTGGGGTGCTAGACCTATAACAAGTGTGCCGATAATATCTTTTTTATTCTTCATCTTGTAATACGGCGGAAGCCCGTAATAACGCTCAAGAAGAGAATCTATAAACTGGGCTATGCGCAACAGATATCCAGCACCTGAAAAGTCTGAGTTGTCAGAGATAATAATGTCCTGCGGCTTAAGGTCTAGCACCTGTTCTGCACTTTCAAGCGAAACACCGTTTATATCAAAAAGATAACCCATCTCGCGCAATCGGGAAATGCTTGTGCCTATTTCCCTTGGTCGAAAATGTGTCAAAGACATGTCAGTCATATCATATCTTGTTGTGCCGTCTTTGTTGACATAAAGGTCATGCTGTGCCCTCAAAAACCCCTTTTCAAGCGGCTCTGCATGCCGGTCTACACCAAAGACACCGCGTACTCCCTTCACAATCTTGGGCATCTGGCTGACTCCTGTCCTCTTTGCAGCAATATCCATTAGGGCACGAACATCTACTTTTGCTCTTTTGTAATGCCTTGTCGGGCGATCGCCACAGTGAGTGGCACCATTTGTTTCTTTTCCGCAAATAGTGCAGTATTTGCGCGTAAGTGTTTTAGTCCTGCAAAACGGGCACGATATATTGTTGACCTCTTTGTTGCATGAAGGACACCATGCAGTGTATAGTGCCGCTGTTGTGCTGCCCTTCTGGTATGTCTCCATGAGGTTTCTCATACGCCCTCCCTCAGGCCCGCACGGAAAAAGAACCTGCGGCCTTCCCTTCAGAAGCCTTCGCTCTGCTTTCTCAGGGCGCCCCATTTTAACTCCCACTCGTGTCAGGCCATGAGCCCGTATCATAACACCAGAAAGTGCTGAAACTGCCTGCAATGTGTTTTCACATCCTTTCACGGTTTTGATAATAGCCTCTTTATTCTCGGGTCTTGGCTTTCCTAGTGTAAAAAACACTGGTTTTGCAAAGTCGTCCAGAACAACCTGTTCTTCCTGGACAGAATGAGGCACGCAGAGATTCTCAAGCAGCTCTTTTTCAGGAGCATTCGATAAAATGATTTTGTCATCAGATACCTTTGCCTTTGAGAACCACTCAATCAATGCGCAAACATCGTCTATTGTTGCATCATGCCAGAAAAAGTTATATCTGGGGTGCAAAGGCACACCAAGTTGCTTTGAAATTGCGAGCGCCTTGTCAAAAGACGGTGCCGGGTATGGTTTTTTCATAAAATCTTCTTCTTGGAAAGATGCACCCTTTGGCTTTGCAGCTTCTGCCACATCCTGCACCCACCATTCCTCCACATATGAAGAAGGAAGAAGCACATGATTATTGCTCACAAACTCTCCGAACGGAACCAGGATATCACCCATGCTCAGATATTTCTTTACCCGGGTTCTGTACCGGGTTGCTTCCTCCAGAGTACGAATTTCAACAACATCTCCGTTTTTGAGAAGCACCACCGGAGGTGCTATCGTACTGCAAGCAGAGCAAACACTTGCCTTTCCGGGAAGCTCTGTTGCAATCTGTGTTCCTACAGCAAGAAACTCGCTAAGATGCATTATGCCTGGGTGTATTGCAACAGCGGCAAGACCTCCTGTCCGGGCGCGGCCATACCTTAACCGAAACCCGCCAGGGGTTGCGGGAAAAGACATAACCGGCCTTCCTGCAATCACTTTAGACATGTATTTTTTATTTGGCGTATATTTGTCGTCGGATTCTGTTTTTTTTGCTGCGTGTATCTTGTGCTTCAACTCAATGAATTTCTCAAGCCAAAGCCAGTTCTGAAGCTGGTAGCTTGCAGGGTATTTTTTTAACCTGCCAAGAATCTTTTCTGCCTTGAGCGGAATTCCGTCAAGAAGAACGAGGCACATACCGCCACGTATCTTGTTTGTTTCAACGCGCGCGAGGTCTTTGTAGTTAGATACCTCGAGCTTTTCTGTCGGATCTCCTGTAATCTCCACAGGAACGTTCTTTATAATCATTTCAATCTCTTTCTTTGACGGATGATACTGCTTTGCAGTCACACGAATGTAATAGTCCTCAACCTCTGTAACGTACCTGCTTATCTCGTTTTTTTCCGGCTTGTACACTCCAAGCCCGGCATGCTTTCGTATGAAATCTGCTGCCAAAACAGACATTGCGGATGCTGTGCCTCCTGCAGAACGTATCGGTCCTGCAAAGTAAACTGCCAGATACTCTGTGCCGTCCGGATTTTTTCTTATTTTCACCTGAGAAATCCCTTCCAGCGGTGCTGTCACAACCCCTAGTGTAAGGTATGCTACTGCAACACGAAGTCCGGCATCTATTGAGGCCTCTAGTGTATGAAATTTTACAAATTTGTTTTGAGATACGTCCCGCCCAATCAGAAGTGCAACACGTTCATCGTTTTTTCCGTATTTTTCCTCCAGTATTCTTATTGATTCTTTCATGCCAGACCCAAACAAGTCAGAAAACATAGTTGAAATAAGCCCTTCAACGCGCGCTGCAAGGTCTTCTGCAACAGGAATATCTACTTTTTGTTCGGGATCAAGCCCTTTTTCACGGGCGCGCGCTGCAACTTCATATGCTTTTTTGACTTCTTCAGAAATGCTGTCAAAATAATCCTGTGTCTCCTTATCTGTTTCCATACAGAACATTGCCGGTAAAAAAATATATACTGGCGCGCACAGATATTTGCTATGTCTTTATTCAAAAAAAAAGAGCCTGTTGTAGACACACAACCGCCGCGCGAAATTCTTCAAGAGAAAATTGAGTCCCTAAGCACAGAGATACAGGAATTCAAAGAAAATACCGAAAAACAGATTAAAGAGATTTGTTCTGCGTTGAACCTTCTTGATGGGGATGTTCTGGACATAAAGGAAGACCAAAAGGCTACACAAAAAAAGCCGCACTCAAAAGAACTTGAAAACATCAAGCAAACTCTGGAGTCTTTAAAAATCATGGGGCGACTGTGTATTCAAAACAAGGAAGAAATTGAAGTTCTTACCGAACAAATGACTGCCCACAAGACAGAACCAAAAAAGATACACAGCCCGGTAAAAATGCTTAATTAAGGCTTTGTTTCTAAAAAAGAGTCTCTAAGAGTCTCGGCGGGGGATGGAAAGCGTTCGGAGAACACAATTCTCCACATGAGAAGCGATGCCTTCCACCCATCCGAGCCCAAGTTTTTCCAGAACAGCCGTTTATTTGGCTTTTGTTATTTATAAAGATTTCGATACTACGGTATGGTTGTTTACATCAAACTTAAATAGCATATTGTGCAAAAAACAGCAGGTTTATGACCGCGCCACTTTGTTGCTTCCTGATGCTCTGGGTGTGCCTTATTTGGGTGATTATATGGATGTAAATGCAATTGGAGTCGTTATTGATGAAAAAAAGGCTGTTCTGGAAAAAGCCCTGAAAAACGACCTTGTCGACAGCTATGAAATTGATGATTTAGACAAGACAGATTCAAGAAAAGATGTTTTTGTGTGCCTTGCAAACCCTGTTGACTCAAAATACGTTGCCGGAGTTCTTTCAGAAATCTTTGAAGGCATGGGCACAAAAAAGAGTGGTGTTGAATGAGTAAACACTGCGCATAACGCAGTGCGTCAACGAATTCTGTTTAATATTCTTCCTGCAGCGCTCGCAGTGTGCAACAAGGCTTTACGCTACAAAAAATCCTTTACAATCACTTTGCGCGTGTCAAGCTCGATACACGTTATTTTGCCCGGATTTGCCTTGTGGCCAACTCTGTCCTGAAAGCTTGTCTGCCCCTGAAACGTGCTTGAAGACACTAGCGTAGTGCTTTTGTATTTGTCAACAGCATAGCTGTGCAAGTCCCCTGTGTGAAATATGTCTGGCACAGCCCTTATTACCAAGGGGTCTGTCTCAAGAGGGTTCACTACAGTTGAACCATACGTCGGCGCAAGGTGCCTTCTTCTAAGAACGTCTTTCATCACATGCTGTGGCTCTGACATTCCGAGACGCCTTAGCTCTGGCACAGCATCTATTATGCTTGTAAAACTGTACCCATGATACATCAAAACATTGATCCCTCCGGTATCCATGCCATGAATCCGTATGTTTGAAGGGTTCTGTGTAAGATGAAGATTCTTAAAATCATAGATTGTTGGCAAAAATTTCCTCGGAAGCTTTGGCTGGGGCTCTGCAAGGCCAAGTGCATCGTGGTTTCCTGCGCACACCATCACCTGAATGTGTTCTGGTATTGTTTCAAACAGTTCTTCAAATTTTTTGTATTGGCCATAAATGTCTTTTATCTGAAGGTCATCTTCCTGTCCTGGATAGATGCCAATCCCGTCCGCAACATCCCCTGCAACAAAAAGATATTTTACCCGTGATGCGTCAGCGTCTGTTGAATTAATCCATTTTATGAACTTGCTCTCGATTTTCTGTATGAATTCTTTGCTCCCATAGTGTAGGTCTGATATGAAAACCGCATTAAGCGGATCTGAAATGGTTCTTGTGACTGCTGCAGGCACATCCGGCCACACAACAGAGTCTACAAACATAAATTCTCTTGAAATCTTGCCTTTAAGGCCAATAACATCGTCAGCTAGTATTCGCTCGGCATCGGCTCCTGTGCGCTCTGTAAAAAAGACCTTCATTCTCCCTGTGCCGTCTTCTATTTCAGCCATAGTCTTTCCGGTTTTTGTCTTAAAAATATCATATACCATCCCGATTACGGTTTCTTCCCTGCCGCTTGACTTGAGTGCCGTGGATATTGAAACCGCGCTCCTAAGCCCCTGATGATTCAAAAGAATATTCTTTATCTGTTCGTATTTTGAAGAAAAAAGCTCTATGAACGAGTCTGTTGTTTTCGCACATGCTTTTACATCTGCGGTATTGATATCCACCGCGCCATCAAAATCCTTTGCGATTATTTTTTTGGTTTTTTTGACCTCGACAACGCCATTTATATGATTAAGAAAAGCGTCTTTCTGCACAATACCTTTTGGAAGTGTGCTGCCAAGTGCTAATTGGTTGTCTATTGCGCTTTCATACGCCTCTGCGCAAAGAAGGGTTCCGTTGTCTATCAACTCAAGCACGTTTTTCTGCATCGCTTTCATAAATACACCAAAGGACTCTAAAAATAAAATTCTTCCTTAAGGTAGGAAATCACCTTTTTTCGAAGATCATCAGAAACAGAAGACGTTATTTCCCTCATGCGCCCATACCGTCCCTTAGAGATTATGCGCGCGTTTATAATACCTAAAAGGTCTATTTCAGAAAGTATGTCTGAGAAGCGCCTTTGCGTCAGAATTTTTAATGACAGTTTTTTGCAGGCATTCTTGTATTCATCGTATACCTCTCCTGTCAGGACAAGGCGCTCATTCTCTTTAAGCTTTAAAAACACGCTATATATCACGGCCTTTGTCTGTTTTGGCTGTGTCTTTATTGCATCAAGTATGCGATCAGAATCTACTTTGTCTTCTGCCTGAGATACGTGAGATTCATCAACTTGTGCATCCCCATTTCGTTCTGCAAGCTCTCCTGCAACACGCAACAGGTCAATTGCCCTTCTTGCATCTCCGTGCTCCTGCGCTGCAAGGGCCGCGCATTTTGCTATGACACCATCATAATTTTTGTCCGCACTAAATGCTATTTTTGCCCGCTCGCGCAGTATTTCCTGTAATTGGATTGCATTGTATGGCGGAAATATCAGCTCTTCTTCCGATAATGAGGAGCGCACGCGCGCATCAAGATAATCTGTAAAAGAAAGGTCATTGCTTATGCCAATTATAGAGCACTTCACATTCACCAAATTCTGGTTGATTCGTGTAAGGTTGTATAAAAAATCATCACCTATCTTTTTTATCAGCGCGTCTATTTCATCAATTATAAGCAGCACAACGCCTTTTTTCTCTTCTATTGCTGAATAAAAGGCCTTGTATATGCTGTCTGTTGGTAGCCCTGTTGCAGGCACGTTTTTTCCAAGAAGTTCACAAATATGCGCAAGAAGCCGGTACTCTGTGTCTGCAACGCGCTTCATTTTGCAGTTAACATAAAACACAGACACAACAACATTATTTTGTTCTGCAATCTTGTTAAGCTCAGATGTAACGTATTTTGTGACCAGAGTCTTTCCTGTGCCTGTAGAGCCATATATAAAAATATTTGAGGGTTTTTCCTGATTTAATGTAGGCGCAAGAATTATGCTTAACTGCTTTATCTGCTCCTCGCGATGTGTTATATTTTCAGGCAAATAATTATCACCAAGCGCTGATTTGTTTAAAAAAAGAGGTTTTTTTGTAAGATATTCATTGAATATTTCCTGAATTGTTGTTTGCGCCATAAATATCAATAGTCGTATGTCAATAATTTTATTGAAAAATCATGTATTAGTTCTATGAGAAGTGAAGGTTTATATCTGTTTCCATAAGAATTCGAGGTTAATTGTAAACCCCTCCCCTCAAGTTCTCATGGAAAAAAAGGTCTTATATATAATATATTGATAACACTGTTATAATATAATATGTTAACAAAAAACCAATTCAAAATTCCATAAGAAATCAAGGCGTGTGATAAAATAAAAAAATAAAAATCATACCTTTACACATCATATCAAAAACATACAAACAATAACAATTTAAGTATTTTTATCAATTAATTTTTATGGCAGACCTAATTGGAAAGAATGCATTTTTTGCAACTATGTATTTTACATATATACCAGTTAATCATAACGGTGAGGGAGAGTATAGGCAGGAAAACAGGGATTTGGCAAAGTATATTTCAAAATTATTTGATAAATCAACGTCTGTTGTAGTTGATAATCGTGGGGTAGAACGCACGATCTTACAAGAATTCATACAACCACACAATGATTTAGAGAGCACAATAATCCCAAAAGTATACACTTGTGGCAACAGAGTGGTTATTGTAGTTGACGAAGAGTTGAAATCTCAAAAAGCATTATATGAATACAAACCCATAGAGCTGATTGAATTAATGAAATCTAGTTCTGAAAAAAGACGGGCTCTTTCTGATTCAATATATAATATACTTCTCGGTGCCGGTTGCACTAAGGGAACCCAACATACAGAATATTTTTGTGATATAAACGCCTTTGAGGTGCAAAGTGAGAAAGACCCGATAATTGATGAGATGATGGCTGGAGGAAATGTGAATATGCACAGAAATAGTGAAACAGAGGGTATTGAAGACGCATGTTCTATTTTATCTTCAACAGGAACAGATCATATTGAAAACATATTGACCATATATAGGAATGGCGTGAAAATACCACTTAGATGTTCAACTATGAAGACAAACCCAGATAATCGCACGATAACTATGTTAACCACCTCCCGTGGCGCTTCTTCGGCGAGAGAATGGTTTGAAAAAGAGTATATTGTTCAAACAGAATAGTTATATAGAAGAAACCCACATAGACCTGCTTCTTAAAGAGCCTTCAAGTTATGAACCAACTCATCAACACTCTTTAGTTTTGAAACAATAACAGGTATCTTTTCAACAAGTGCTATTCTTTCTGCAAGAGGATCTATTTTTTCAAGACCATGAAACACAACAACACCGGGGCGCAAATTAGTGACTTTTATTGCAATAAGGGGAGACCTTCCATGGGCAACATTTGTGAACACCAACGCCCTCTTTGTTGTAAGGCCGTATAATTTTACAAGCTCTTTTGGGGAAAGATCCACTATAGCTTTTATAGGGTCTATAATCGTATATCCGTAGATACTTTTCATCAGGTCTTTTTTATCTGTAACAAGAACACCGCCAACAGCAACCTTAATGCTCTTTATGGTTGTGGGATGGTCCAGCTCGCGTATATCTATAATGACATCGTTCAGTTTCTCATCAGCATACATGCTGTTGAATTCATTATAAACCACACTTCCTGTTTTTTGGTCAATTAAAATGAGCGCACTAACGATTTTTTTTATCATCCCAATGCCTGGCGAGCTTCGCCTGCCTGATTCATAATCAGAAATCACAGAAGACATAATACCCATTTCCTCTGCCAGTGCGCGCTGGGATATCTTGAAAATGTTCCGCCATTTCTGTATTGCAGCCGAGGGTGTTTTGGCAAGGACAATATCTCCTGCTATCTTTTTTGCAAACACATCAGACGCACTCTCTTCTTCAGGCATAGAAACACCAAATACACGACACCACTACAGTATTTTCCCGTCCTGGTAGCTGCTCTCTTTTTGATCTTCGTAGTGCGCACAGCCCTCGAGCGTAGAGAATGCTATCTGCGCAAAGCGCGCACCAAGCTCTATTTTTGCGTCAAGAAGTGTAAAAAGGAGGAATGTGAGCTTTCCGCGATACCCTGCCTCACCAAAAGCGGTTTCAAGAACACCTTGTATAAGGCGAAAGACAGATGAGCGCGCTTCTATCTTGAAATTGTATTTTTCAGGCACATCCACGGTTTCGCAGGATACAACAAGATAAGGCACATTCTTTTTCAGGTCTACAACAGAGCCTTCATCCAAAACAGCCTGCTCTTTTACATCAAGACCCTCCAGCACATTTTCAAAGCCAGACAT
>CBDUVQ010000023.1:0-12046 GCA_965370715.1 uncultured archaeon | reverse complement strand
GGTGTCGTTCAGATGGTTAAAAGAAATGCAACAAGCGCAGAAATGCATAAATCTTATGCGCGCCTGAGTGCAGAGGAACTTGAGTGCGAGGTGGCATCCTTCAAAAAGACGGATTTTTCGTCTGCGCGCATCGGAAAAAGAGTGCCTGAAGAGTTTTTCCCGCCGTGTATAAAAAAAGGCATGAATGGCCTAGAGGATGGCAGAAAACGATTTATGTTCATATTGATAAACTTCCTTAAAAGCTCTGGATGGGCAATGAATGAAATAGATGAAAAAATTGCAGAGTTCAATAAAAACAACCCGGAACCTGTTGACGAATCATATGTTCGCGGGCAAGTATCTTATGCCACGAAAAGAACAGATAGTTTCCCGCCACCTAATTGCGCAGCTGCGGGGTATTACAATGATTTGAAGATCTGCGAGCCGGATAATATTTGCGCAAAGATAAAGAACCCGCTTGGATATGCGTTTTTTATGGGCATGAAGCCGAAAAAGAAAAAGAAAGCTTCGCAAAAACCTATAAAACGTTCAGCGCAAAAGAAGAAACCTTCGGGGCCTTAGGGTAGCTTGGTCATCCCTCCAGCTCGGGGAGCTGGGAACCTGAGTTCAAAATTTGGTGAAATTGAACATCAACTTCTCCAATGAAAATCTCAGAGGCCCCATGTTATAAAAACAGATTGAGTCAAGAACCAATTGTTGACAGGATGTATTTGTGCTTCCTTTGGAAGCACTGATTTTTTCCGTCAACGCTTTTTTGTTTGAGCCAGCCGAACAATTTGAACGGCGAATTAAAGAAAGGCTTAGCCTCAAAAACAATAAAATATGCGCTGTTTTTGAGGTCATGAAAATCCACAATGCCTTTGGGTAGGCTTTTCAAGCTTTTTAATGGCTCATCTCCAAAACATTGTGAGCTTGTTGTTTTGGGATTCGCTCATTAAAAACGGGCCGGTAGATCAGCTGGTAGATCGCTGCGTTCGCAACGCAGAGGCCTCGGGTTCGAATGTGGTTAAGTTGAATACTGACTTTTCCAACGAGATTCCCGACCGGTCCATGCAACATATAAACATAAGATTGCTATTGACCCAATAACCAACTATTGATGGCATGTATTCGCGCCTCCTTTGGAGGCGCTTTTTCTTTCCATCAATGCTTTCTTTGATGAGCCATCAAGCCAAATGCAGGCGAATTAAAGAAAGGCTTGCGCCGATAGTCTAGTGGTATGATTTGAGCTTCCCAAGCTTGAGGCCCGGGTTCGATTAGTAAAAAAGCAGTTTATCTGTTTTTTATTCGGATATCCCGGTCGGCGCATTCTTTTTTCAGAAACCTCTTTATAAAACATATCGCCATATAGAGATATTGTCATCTGATAGTCTTTTAATATAAATATCGTGACATCTACACACAGTCATACTATAAAACAGAGATATAATGGTGTGTTCGAGAAATAATTTAATCGCGCCTAAAGCGCCTGCTTAGGTGCAATCCGTTTTGTAGAAATATATTCGAAGTCGCCTTTTTTGCTCTGGCAACGCACGAGAACGCCAAATTTATCCAGAGTTACATCGCATAGCATGTCGCCATTTGTAACCCTGAATTTCCCCCCTACTGGACGTGAGACGACCATTTTTTTTCGCTCAAGGACTTTATTGTCCCTGTTAAAAACGTCCATCTGAAACATAAAATGATTTTTTTCAAAAGGCATAATACACCACACCACTTGTTACTTCTGTATAGTAACTAAATCTTTATAAAGGTATTTGTTGGTGTATATGCCTTCGGCTAAGAAGGAAATCCCTGTAAAAAAGGATTATTTCATCCTTTTTCGAACACTTGGTCGTACTTTCTCTGCGCCCTTGCCTTTCTTTCTGAGGCCTCTATGCTTCTTTCCGCTTGATGTAAGCCCGCGAAATGCGCGCCTTGTATGCACAGGCCTTGCAATCCATCCAAGGTCCTTGTCGTTTTGTATTGCAGGGTGTGTCTTGTCAAGCAATATGACTTCATACCACTTGTGCCTTCCATCAGCACCCACCCAATAGGAGTTCAGAACTTCTGTGTTCGGAAATTTTCTGCCTGCCTTTTCTTCTGCAATAGATTGGTGAGATTTTGCCAGTGTATAGAAAAATCCTGCATTTTTGGGCTTTCGGCCTTTCTTGTGTCTTGGCCTCTCATGCCCGCCTTTGCTTACGCGCACACGTGCCACGACAACGCCCTGCTTTGCTTTGTATCCAAGGGTTCTTGCCCGATCAATTCTGGTCGGTCGCTCAGCGCGCACAACTGTGTGCTCGCGCCGCCATTTTATGAGGCGTTGCTTTTGTATGTCTCCCAAGTTCTCCTTGGGCTTTTTCCAGAGCGCCTGAATATACTTGTATGCTCCCATTATATCACATCCCCTAGTTCATTTTGTTTCTTGTCCGTTCAGGTAGCGAAAGTTGGCATTTGCCAATCTCATCGTTGCTCTTTGATAATGTGCGCCTTGCAGCGCCATTAAAAAAGGCTCCACCCACATCCTGGGACTGCCATAAGAAAAAGTCTCTTTAGGCTTCAGATAGTGCACATTCAACATTTAAATAACTAATTCCAATAGGAAAACACGTAAAAAAGATGATTATATGTCAAAAATAGTATTTCTCGGCACAGGCGGCGGCAGGGTCTCAACCATGACGCAGCTTCGAAGCACGGGCGGCATTTATCTTGAGCTTTCAGGGACAAGGATTTATCTTGATCCCGGACCAGGGGCGCTTGTTCGCGCCCGCAGTGCAAAAATTCCTCTTGAAAAGCTTGACGCTGTTCTTGTCTCGCACAACCATATAGACCATTTGAATGATGCTGCGGTACTTGTTGAGTGCATGACACAAGGGGTTCGGGAAAAAAGAGGGATATTGGCAGCGCCTGTCTCTGTTTTAGGCAATAAATCCATGCCTGCCGAAATTCCAAAATACCACCAGAATGCGCCTGAAAAAACCATTGAAACAAAGTCCGGGATGCATTTTAAAGTAAAAAATGTCGAAGTTGAGTGCGTGCGTGCATTGCACACTGATGAGTTTGGTGTTGGATACAAATTCTTTGCAGAAAAAACAATTTCGTATCCTTCAGACACTGTTTTTAAAAAAGAG
Organism: uncultured archaeon; assembly: GCA_965370715.1. Classification (GTDB taxonomy): domain Archaea; phylum EX4484-52; class EX4484-52; order EX4484-52; family B79-G9; genus JAFCBV01. The sequence continues at coordinate 8,933 of CBDUVQ010000023.1, read as the reverse complement.
ATTTCTGAAGACCATAAAGGGGCAGACATTATAATCCTCAACTGCCTTTACCTTGTGAATGAAAACAAGTGCAAGAATGTTGAGTTTGCAAAGCACATGGATGTTAATGATGCCATAAAGTTTGCGACGCATATAAAGCCCGAACTCTGCATTTTACAGCACTTTGGCATGGGCATGATTCGTGCAGGCCCCTGGACGCAGGCAGAGCACATTGAAAAAGAAACAGGAATAAAAACTGTTGCTGCGCGCGACATGCAGGTTTTTGATGTTAAAGGAAAAAGTGTGAAAAAGGAAGGGCTGGAAAAGTTTTCAAATAGATAATGGATTCTAACGGACGATATTTTTTAATTGCTTCATTATTGAAAGAAATGATAATCCAGCGATAACTCCTGCCAAAAAAGGTGCAAATGACATAAGAATGCCTGCCAAATAATTTTCTTTGATGAATTCAACATTGCCTGTATTCCTTGTAAAAGATATAATGGTGAGCCCGAAACCACAAAATAACAAAAATACCTGTATTTTCCTATCATGAAGATTGACATTCCATGGACTTTCTTTCTTTTCAGATGATTTTTCTATACTGCGCCCAAGAAAAACCAAAAAAGCCAGACAAAAGAAAAGCAGAAGAAGACCGTCAAAAGCCATACAAGTTCATATATTGTCAGACTATATTAATCTTATCGCTGGAATGCATATTAAAAAGCTTTTTCCCGAAATAATTCTATGCTTTCCCGAAGCGAAATCCAAAAAATCACAGAATCTTACGGAAATGATGTTTCTATTGGTGTTCTTGCATCTCACTCTGGCGAGGAAGTTGGTATGGCTGCAAAAGCAGCAGGGCTAAAATGTATTGCTATCTGCGAAAAGGGCAGGGACGCGCTTTATACAAAATATAACAAAAACCTTTTTTCTGATTTTATTGTCCTTGACAAATTCAAGGATATCCTGAAGCCAGAGGTTCAGGAAAAGCTTCTCAAAAACCACGTAATCTTTCTTCCGAACCGCTCTTTTTCTGTCTACGCAGGATACGATGGAGTTGAAAATGATTTTCGCGTGCCCCTTTACGGAAGCCGTGCGCTCCTTCGAACTGAAGAGCGAAATGATGCGCGCGGACAGTATTGGCTTCTTGAAGAGGCAGGGATTCGAATACCTAAGCAGTTCTCAACAGCAGATAAGATTGACCGGCTTGCGATTGTGAAAGTCCAACAAAAAAACAAGCCACTTGAAAGAGCATTTTTCTACTGCACATGCAAAAAGGACTTTGAGGAAAAATCAAAAGAATTGATTTCTGAGGGGCTGATAAGCGAGGAAGGACTGAAAGAGGCGCGCATCGAAGAGTTTGTCCTTGGTCCGCGCTTTAATGCAAACTTTCATGCGTACGCATTGCCGGAACTTGGGACAATAGATTTTCTTGGGTTTGAAGACAGGCGCCAGGTAAATCTTGGCGGCATACTCAACCTTCCTGCACAAGAGCAGTTGAAGCTTGACATACCGATAACAAACGAAGAGATAGGGCACTTTGGAATCACAATGCGCGAGTCCAAAAAGCACCTCGTGTATGAGGCAGCGGAAAAATTTGTTGCTGCGACGAAAAAAGAATTTGCGCCAGGGATGATAGGAACGTTCTCGCTTCAGGGGGCAATATCCGAAGGAAAAGACAGAAAGCTTGAATTCATAGTGTTTGATGTCAGCCCTCGAATCCCGGGCTGCCCATGTGTGGGGCCTACGTCGCCTGAGATGCGCAGGCTCTCGTTGATATACGAAAAAGATATCCGTGCGCCTCTTGACCTAAGCATGGTTGAAATAAAGCATGCAGCGCAAAACAATAAATTGGCTGAAATCGTGACTTAGTTCTTTAAAACTTTGAGATTCAATGAGGTCATGCAAATGATGATAGTGTTGTAGCGAGGTACAACTCGATGTTTAGTACAACATCCCGAAGCAAATAGAAGGAAATGAAAGAATTCATTCTGGCGCGGAAAATTTGTTGTTATTGTGTTTTTCTCATTTGTGAAATGACTATGTATAAAAATGTGACTGATAAACAATAAGGTGTTAAGCAATACGACCTATAGATTTATTTTTGTTTCTCTGTACCGAGTTTTTCAAAATATTCAATAAATGCCGGTATTTGCTCCTTTGTCAAGAGATCTGGTATCTTCAAAGGATCTCTTAGATAAAAGTTTTCTAAATCCAAAGATTCTATATAAGTAAAATCTCTTGGAAAGGCTCTTTCTGCCTTTACAAAATCACATATAGCCGGGGTGCCTTCAAATGTGTAACCACTAGATACATCTGTAATAATAAACCCGTTATTAATCAGAAAACTTTGAAATGCGTGATAATTATCCATCATCCAATCAACACCCTTCATTCTCGAAATTGAAACATATGCACTAGATTCACGTTCTTTTTTGAGACATACGTTTCCAAGTCCTAGATAAAGTTGCATTGCAGTCATTGTAACTGGCGGGTCACATTCGAAAACGTCAAATCGATTTTCTAAAGACTCAGGATATTCTTTTTTCATCATTTTTCTTACATCATATTCAATAACTTCAATTGGGTAATCTCTTTCTCTTGCAATTTTTTTGATTCTATTTAATATTCTCTGATCTATGTCGATAACGCAGATTTCTTCTGGCTTACCTATCTCTGCTGCTAAAAGAGAGACACCGTCATTATCACCAATACACAAAAGTGATTTGTGGCTTATATCGCCATTATGATGCATAAATGCAATTCTCTTTGCAAGCCCCGCATATGTTATGGGGTGTTGCTCTATACTTATATCGGGTTCCACCCGAAATTCACACACGTCTTCAGCTTTTTCAAATATTCTGGAATTTATCTTTTGATCTATAGGTAAGACATCATATTTTTCTTCTCTCAAAAGATTTTTGCCACTTTCTGAAAGTAGTGGTGTGCTGTCCTCCATAGCCAATAAGTTTCTGCTGGTCGCATGAGTAATCAATTCATCTAATCTATCCGGATGTAATCGCATAGCAGCTACGAGTTCTTCTTTACACATTCCTGCATTTACATACTTTAGTAAGTCTACCAGTTCCATGTAGGTCATATAATTCCTCGCTTTTTTCTATATTTCACATAGTCCATTCATTAGTAATTACCATCTTCTCTAGTCCAAAAAGATTGAAACCATACTAATATCAATTTACTATCCTTTGGTGATATTATGCGAACTAGAAATTATAAGTAGTTAAGCTATTTAAATTTAACGAAAAGTTGGGCTGTTAAGTCTATTGGATATAAAAATCAAAAGATAGTCCTTCTCGATAACGAGCTTCCCATCTTTGACTTCGGCTTCCAGTTCTTCTCCTGTTTTCCAACCTGGCTTTTCGATTAGTGCCAACGTTTCTGCTCAGCCCCTAGTTTTTAATGGGTTAAATGAATACAACCACTTAATGTATATATACGATTTTTGCCTAATATGAGGTATGGCGGGTTGGAGTCCAAAATTTATTCTTGCTGACAAGAACATGACTGCAAACAGCGCCAGCGGTGGCGCCACATGGGGCGATGTATGGCTCGGAAAGTGCATCTTTGCCCAGGCACTTAATCAAGGGAAAGGCGGTACAAAAGACGAAGGAACTTACATAAACCCGACAGGGCCTCCGGGATTTTGCCAAGGAATATTTCACGGAATGGCTTTTGAGCTTGGAAAAGACGGTTGGGAAGGCAGGGAAAACTATCACGAATGGATGGATATAAGCCCGGTACACCCGCAGTATTACCAGATGACGATGCAGCAGCGCGAGAATCTTGAGGCGCGCATAAAGCAGGGGCTTGCGTCAATCTCACAGAGTGTGTCCGACCTTGAGCTTGTGGATCATGACGTCCGAAAATACGACGAATATATGGATTACCTCAAGTGTCTGGAAAGCGATGATGAATTGACAAAAGAAAAAGCCTCCTTTGCCCTGAAGACAGTCTTTGTGGACACTGTGGACTTTCATGCTGGTGGGGGCGGGCAGGGAGCAGGAAGGCTCTCAATGGCGTTCATGAGAAACAACAACATCATGCCGACAGTAGTTGACGACTTCATGCGCATGAAATCCCTTGAGGACATAAACACAGGGTATTTATCAAAGCTTCCTGATGTTGAAAAACGTATGCTTGAGACTAAGTGGACTCTTTACGAAGAGTGGCTGAAGCTCTTTCAGAGCGCGGTCAAAAAGCGCCTTGAAAGAATTGATGCTGTCAAAAAAAGCAGAGAATTCACCCTAAATGAGTACAGGGAATGGCTGAAGCCATCTATATTGCGCTATAAACTTGTTGAAGAAGCGTTGAGCCACAGGAACCGGGGCTCTCTGCCGGCTGATGTATTAAAATCGCACCACGCAAGAACAACAGGGAACGCAAGTTCAGTCAATGGTTGGAGGTTCATGACGTGGAAAGCTATGCCTGACTCATCGCCGCACCCGGCACCAAACGAGCTTTACAGAAAGGCAATTGATGACGGCGAGTACGGACGACCTGTTTTTTATGATAAGTGGCTTCAGGAAGAAGTGATTTTCAACAAGCACCACGGCCTTGTTGCAGATTACCCGTGGATTACAAAAGAATGGGTCGATGAAAATGCAAGAGCAATTTCAAAAGGTATTTCGGGGCAGCGAAAACCATACTATACCTTTGTAATTGTTGATATCCAAAAAGCAATAATTCGCCTTGCATCCGGGGCAGAAGTTGAGGATATGGATACATACACAAACCTTTATGTGATGAGCCCGAACATACTTCTTGCAAAGCAGCTTGAGCTTGCTGCCATAAAGCAGGAAATGGATAAGTATGTTGATGATGTTCTCGGGCTTGGTCCATGCGTTCGGTGAAAAAAAGTGGAGAACTACATAAAAAACGGATTTCGCTACAAAGTTGGTGATAAAACATATTCAAGCAAAAAAGATATGCTCAAAGAATATCCGGAGAAAGAGTATTATATGTCCAGAACATATGATTATGACGGCGTGATTAGAAAACACGGGCTCATAGGAACCTTTCTCGAAGATTACCTTGGCCTGAAATTCATATTTGGTTACCACACAGGTCCATATGAAAGAACATTCTATGAAAGAATAACCAAATTCCATTTCAAGTACTCAATGTCGCGATTTGATGTCGTGACCGGACTAATACTTAGAAGAATGAAAATCGGTGAATCTGCAAGTTAGAGCCTCTTTCCAGACACTGATTTGTGCCCGTTGCTTTTCGCCTATAGGTGTACTGCCTCTGCAGTGTGCTTCTGGCTCATGCCGTACAACTGCCTTATGTCCTCGATTATACGAAAGTACCTTTCCCTTGCATCCTCAAGAATTTGTCTCCTGTTCTTGTCATAGAACATGTAGCTGTATGTCCACCAGAGGCTCTTCTGTATGCTGTTGCTATAAGTATATTCTGTGTGTATCTCTGCCCAGGTCTTTATCTTTGCCCAACCTTCCTTATCCGGAGTAAGATTCTGCCAACCCCAGATACGCACATAAAACCACACCTTTGTCCAGCGGTCATATGACCGATATGCATGCCATTCTGCCTTAAATGCACCGTCATTAGTATCCCACCCTATGGTGTGCAAGAAAAATTTTGCAGCATTTATCTCAAGCTCTTTTTTCATTATTTCTTCAATCTTGTTCCTTATCTGAAACGGCTCTTTTCCCTTATAGGAAATGACCTGAAAGTCCTGTATGTCCAGTATATCATCAGCGTATTTCATCGTTTTTTCAACCATGCTGCCTCAACCCATCCATATATTGCTTTACATCATCATCAAATCTTGCAGACAATTCCTTTCCGAGATGAAACCACTTCAATCTCTGCTTCTGGTAGAATGTATTGTGCCAGAACCTTCTAGCCATTTCATAGAATATTGACTGCTGTATCAAAGTGTCCTGCGGGTATTCTGTGACGAACCGGGGCTTCAGGCGTATTGATGCTGTGCCCTCCCCTGCAGTGGATTTTACCTTAAATGATATATCAAAACGCAGAAAGCTGTACATATCCATGTCCTTTACAACGCGCCATCTTACATCAATGCTTTCCGAATCCCCCTTTTTCTCCCAGTTATAATGCATCTCCTGTATCTTGTTTCTCGGAACATTGAAGACATCAAGAAAAATTTCCTTTAGCTTGTAATAAAGCTTTTCAGGGTGCTTTCCGGAATAGCTCATCGCTATGTCCCGCTCCCCTTCCTCGAATATATTGTCGTAAAGAACCAGCTTTGTCCTTGCCCAAACCATAAGTATCTCCCCTAAAACTATTGTTCGCCTTTATATATATGTTTTGCTTTAGTATATTTTGGTGAATATGCTTTTCGTTGTTGCTGCAATACTTATTGCGCTCGGGATATTTATACTGTATTTTCTTGACCGCAAGGTTGAGGATCCGAAAATGTACTGGGCACTCTTTGGAGGCTCAGGGCTTCTTCTTGCAGGAATATACCTTCTTTTCTATGCAATACCCACAGAAATAATCAAGCGCAAGGTTATCGGGCTTATCCTCTCTGTTGTCGGGTTCTGGCTGACGTTTAAGTTTCCTGGCGCAACAGACTATCAGGGGGAGCAGGGCTATACAGGAATATTGTTTGGGATAATTATTCTTGTTGTTGGGGTATACTTATTGCTGTTCTGATTTTAGCAAACTATTTATTTATGGCAACTAATATCTCCTTATGAATGAAAAGCCTGAAAACATTTCAATTGATGAATCTAAAAAAACAGTAACAATCACACTTAACCCGCGCCTTTACTCTCAAAGCGTTATAATGCGCGCAGCCTATCGGTTTACTGAGGACTTTGATGTTGCAGTTGACGGAGATCCGCTTGATAAGATATGTGTTGTTTTTAAGGTGTGTGCTGAAGACAAGAAAGAGGCAAAAAAAGAAGACCTTGAGGCAATTTCAGCGGCATTCCATAATGAGCTTCTCCACGCAAGCGTTGAGGAAACACAGGCAAGAAGGTATGCGGACACAAGGAATGCATTGATAGGAGCTGCTGTTAGGCAGTTGATGCCTATGAATATTGACCCCCGGGCTATTGCAGAGAATCTAAATTCGTATGCTGATAAAAAGGGTGCTGAAAGTGAGCCTAAAGGAAAAAATAAAGAATCTGAGAAAGCGAAAACCTGCTGAGAATGCCAAAGAAAAAACAGGCATCTTGGACGGGCTTGTTGTGCTTGGTGCTCTGGCAGGTGCAATTGCAGTTACTTCTGAGGTAAGTGCAACACCAACATGCGATGCTGTGACTCACGAGACCGATGATACAGGCTTTGAGCCACGTGATGACGGAATTGAAGTAGGTTCGTGGGACAACCACTGCTGGTGGGACCATACGTGGTGGGACCATAGTTGGGCGGATTGGGGGGATTGGACTGCTTGGGGTGCTAGCTAGTCGCTATTCTCTATGGAGTTGCATTGTGTGGATTTAAATAAATACATTCTCCACACTAAATTATGCTAAAAAAAATATACTGTGTATTCGGCTATAAATGCAATAACAACTGCCTTCATTGCGCAGTTGATTCAGAAAAAAACAGGAGCAAAATAATAACAAACAAGAACATAGACAAATTTATTGATTCACTTAAAAACGAAGGAGATTTTGAGCTTGAGATTTCCGGCGGAGAGCCGACATGCAGAAAAGAGTTCCTATATTATATTGAAAAAATCGTTCAAAAATATCCGAAGACGCGCTATATTGTTCTGACAAACGGAAGAAATTTTTCAAACAAGTGGCTTGCTGAAAGGCTTGCTGAACTTAATCCCTACAGTGTGCTGATACCTCTTCATGCAGATACTGCAGAGATTCATGACCGAATTTCCCAGTCACCCGGAAGCTTTGAGGAAACCTTGCAAGGCATAGAAAATCTTTATGACTGCCATGTTCGGGTAGGCCTTAAGACAGTTATCAACAAAATCAATTATAAAAGAATGCCTCAGCTTATGGAACTGGTAAGCAGGCGGTTTCCTAATTGCCCGGGAATAACGATAAACGGCCTTGATATGCAAGGGAAGGCACTTGAAAATGAGAAAGTTATTGGTGTCAGGATACGCGAGACCATACCTTACATTGAAGCGGCAATAGACGCTGCCAAGAATAGCGGCATTCATATAACCGTATATTCAATACCTCCTTGCTTGATGAATGAAAAATATCGAAAGTATATTGGTCTAAAGCTTAGAAGCAATGTGGTTACGAAAACGCCTACTTCAGATATGCTAAAAGTAAACCTAATGTACGGGACTGTTGAAAAATGCAAAGGGTGCGTTTATTACAAAACTTGCACAGGAACCTGGTACTCTTATTTTGACCACTACGGAACTGACGAAATAAAACCAATAAGGCAAAACAATGATTAGCAAGACCAAAGAAAAGACAGATGTTTGCGCCAATGAATACTTCACTGAAAAGCTTGGCTCCAAATATTTAGTCACTACAAGGCACGGAGGGTTCGCTGTCCTGAGCCGCGACGAATATGATCTGCTTTTTCGCGGAATGTTTACAGAGGATGATGCGCTGTTTAAGAAACTAACCAATACAGGAATAATCATCTCAAAAGAGAATCTAAAAATAATAATATTTTCATTTGAAAAGCAACTGGCATATTTTCTTGCTCCAAAAGCATATCTCATAAACCTTTCAAATGAATGCAATCTTGTGTGCAAATATTGCCATGCAAACGCAACACCAGACAATTCAGAAACAATGACTGAAGAAATAATGGATAAAACAATTGAATTCATGGCATCTTCTCCAGCCAAAGGATTTTACATTGAGTTTCAGGGAGGCGAGCCTCTTGCAAAATTCAATGACCTAAAAAAGTTCATGGTGAAAGTAAATGCTGCTGCAAATGACTGTGGCAAAAAAATAATTTCAGCGGTAATCGTCAGCAACATGACACTTATGACTAAAGAAATAGCA
>CBDUVQ010000022.1:0-12165 GCA_965370715.1 uncultured archaeon | reverse complement strand
GGCGGAATAGGAATTATGAATTCCATGTATACTTCTGTGCTTGAGAGGACAAAGGAAATAGGTCTCATGAAAGCCATTGGGGCAAGAAATAAGGACATAATGTTCTTTTTCATACTTGAGGCCGGCCTTGTCGGTGCAATAGGGGGGATAGCGGGCACACTAATAGGCTCTATGATTGCAATCGGAGTTGATGTGGCTGCAAAGGCCGCAGGCTACAATATATTGAGCATTGCTATAACACCTCAGCTTGTGTTGTTTGGAATAGGTTTTGCGGCAATGACAGGAGCCATTAGCGGGGCATTTCCTGCAAAAGAAGCTTCCATGATGCAGCCTACAGATGCACTTCGGCAATACACATAATTAGAGGCAGAATACATGATATACGACTATTTTGATATGGCTTATCGGAACATGAGGCACAGAAAGAAGCGCGCATATCTTACAATAATAGGGATTGTAATAGGCATTGCCGCAATTGTTGCACTTATTTCTCTTGGCACAGGCCTGCAAAATGCAGTGGAAGAGCAGTTCGGAAAGCTTGGTGCGGACAGCATACGAGTTGTGCCGGGTTCTCTTCGTGGACCTCCTGTGGGGGTCACAGGCCTTACAACAAAAGATGTGGATGCTATTGACGGGATACACGGGATAAAGTATATCACTCCAATGCTTTTTTTGAATGAGCAGGTGGAGTATTCAGGGAAAAAAGCGTTTTTACCAATTATTGCATATCCCACAGATCGTGCAGAAGAGCGGTTTAGTGACTTTGATATTTCTTTTTACAGTGGCAGGCCTTTTACAGGGAGCGACAAAAAAGGAGTGAACATCGGGTTCAAAGTGTCAAAAGAGGCTTTTGACAAGGAACTTTCTGTCCGCACAAAACTAAAGATAAAAGACGATGCTTTCGAAGTCGTAGGTGTTTTTGGAGAGACCGGAACCAGTGAATTTGACAACAATATATACATGCCGATTGACACTGCAAGAGACCTTTTTGACAAGCCTGACGAGGTTAATGTAATTCTCGTGCGCCTTGATGACGGTGCTGTATCCGAAGACGTGGCTGAAGACATAATACGTGTCTTGAAAAGGTCGCGCGGTAACGAGAATTTCGATGTTTTTACGCCCGAGCAAATTTTGGAGCAGCTTGGAGTGATTCTTGGCGTAGTGCGCCTTGTTCTTGCAGGAATCGCGGCAATCTCGCTTCTTGTAGGAGGTATCGGGATAATGAATGCAATGTATACCTCGGTTCTTGAGCGCACGAGGGAAATCGGGATTATAAAATCAATAGGCGCAAGGAAGCAGGATATTGTTGTGATGTTTCTTATAGAGGCCGGCTTTGTCGGGCTGGTCGGCGGCATAATAGGCGCTTTTTCAGGATTCAGTCTTTCATATATTATGGGCGTGGCTGCAAATTACGCAGGATATTCCTTATTGAAGATAGTGTTTGATGCAGAACTTATTCTCTTTAGCATATCATTTGCGTTTTTGGTAGGGGTTGTTTCAGGTGTTCTGCCTGCCTTAAGGGCTGCGCGCCTTGAACCTGCCGAGGCGCTTAGATACGAGTGAAATATTCTATCGGAAGACCTCCACCATTTGTTTTAAAAGGATAATTCTTGTTATATATTGTATGGTGGGCCCGTGGCTCAGTCCGGATAGAGCGACTGGCTTCGGACAAACCCTGAAAGGGGTTTTGAGAGAAACCAGTAGGTCGGGGGTTCAAAATTTGGTGAAGATGAACGAAGTAGCGAGGGACATCCCTTATACCTGTCTACTGACTACTGAACCATTTTTCCCAATGAAATTCCCTCCGGGCTCGCTATTAATAATCTATATATATCACTTAAGCACATACGGTGATTAAGGGAATACATAAGAGCTTTTCTTGGGGAGGAAAGGTTCTTAAAAAGGGGGATGAAACAATGACTAAAGGAAACATTTCCGTAGATGTACTTACCGAGCGCATTCTTGCAAGTTCGGTCAGACCTCTTTCTACATATGAGATTGCAAAAAAAGCCAAAATCTCATGGCCTACGGCAAACACACACTGCTACAAGCTAAAGTCAATGGGCCGTATAAGCTGTCAGGAAGAGCACAGGGCTGTCGGCATTGGAAAGAAAACACTTTGGTATATCAAATAAGGTATAAAATATGGAACCTGAAACCGAAAACATCGCGATAACGAACGAAAACATAGTCGCACTTATCTCGGTTGGGGAATGGGGTGAGGTTCTTCGCAACCTTACCACGGACATGGACCCTTGGGATATAGACCTTGCTGTTTTGAACAAACGGCTTACTGAGCACATAGAGCACATGAGGCGCATTGACCTAAGAATACCTGCAAAAATACTTCTTGCAGCAGCAATCATATACAAGCTCAAGTCAGAGGCAATAAGCGCGTTCGAAGAAGAGGTATTGCCTGAAGAAGACCTATTCAGTGAGGACTTTGCATTGGATGAGGAAATGCCTGCTATTGATAAAAACATTGTGATACCACCCATACAGCTTCCTCTCCAGAGGGCGCCGAGAAGAAAAATAACAATTGACGAGCTTGTCAATGCACTTGATAAGGCAATGAACATAAAGACAAGGCGCGAGGCACGCGAGTTCTTCCAGATGGATCTTGCTGGCGTGGACCTGTCAAAAAGCATTGAAGAGCTTTATGAAAAAGTCTGCACATTTATGCTGAAAGGAGAGCAGATTACTTTTTCCAGGCTGCTTGGAATTGAATCAACAAAGGAAAATAAGATAAGGGCATTCAATTCAATGCTGCATCTGGCATCAGAGGGAAGAATAGTGTGCAGCCAGCCAAAGCTTTTTGGCGAGATTCAGATACAGGGTGTTGAAAATGCCTGATAACAAAGACGCGGATGAGAAAAGAAAGATAATAGAAGCCGCACTCTTTATTGCTGCGCGCCCAATGAGCCTTGCAGAACTTTACAATATTGTAAATATTCCAAAGCCGGATATAAAAAAAATTCTTGAATTAATGAAGCCTCACTATGATGACCACGGGGTTCGTCTCATAGAGCGCGATGAGCATTACGAGCTTCAGATAAAGGATGCCTATGTAAAGCATGTAGAGCACCTTGCACCAGGGCGCGATTTCTCGCGCGCGACAATGCAGACTCTGTCACTGATTGCGTTTCGATCTCCTGTAAAACAGTCAGAGATTGTTGAGATACGGGGCAACAGGGCGTATGACCATGTAAAAGAGCTTCTGTCAAAAGGGCTTATCAGAAGCGAGCCAGAAGGGCATACCAATTTACTTCATATAACAAAGAAGTTTCTTGAATATTTCAACATATCTTCGCAGGAAGAGTTGAAAACATATTTTGCACGCGAGGGGCTTGCACCAAAGCCGTCCAAAGATGCGGGCGCGCATGAGACCGGCAAGAATGAAACCAAGCCAGCCCCGGAAGTTGATGAACTTTCGGATGCACCGGAAAAAGAGCCGGTTTCAAATTCGGATGTGGTACAGGAGACTCAGGACGCAATAGATGAGCCGGAACAAAAGCCCAATCAAAAAGCAAAGAAAAAGTCAACCAGCGCGAGTGAAAACCCTCACAAGAGCGCGTTTAACGATGTTCTTGAAAACAGCTAGACAGGCACTGTTTCATTTTCTTTTTTATCAGGAATAATCGATGTAGCAAGCACAATCAAAATAATCACGACAGCAAGCACGGCTATGATGATTGTCCCGGCACCGCTTTCATTATTCGGCACCATACAGCGTTCTTCTCCAATACAGTCTGTGGAGCTGCATAAATCATCACTTTCGCAGACACCATTATTTTCAGTTGGTTCTGTGGTGGATGAAGAGGATTCCATAGAATCAAGTGCGGACTGTATGGTATTTGCATTTGCCTGAAGCGAGAATATCATTGTTTTTGCCTCTGAGTACAGGCCGTTTTCATAAATGCTGTTAAGTTCACTTATATCTCCTTGGAGCCCGGTTATGTCTGATGAAAGATGGGACATGTCCCTTCCGTTTGCCTCTAAAGCAAGTATGCGTGTGTTAAGTGTTTTTCGAAGGCTGTTAAGTGCATTCAAAGAGGATGAAAAGTCATCGAACACTTCTATTGATAACGCGACAGAGGCCTCAGATTCTTTGTTGTCCACGAACCCTAGTGTGCCGGAATGTGTCCCTGCATAATTTATTTTGATATCAAAAGATACTATTTCCGTTTCTCCGGCTGCAATACTGACAGGTGTGTTGCTGTTGCTGACATATAGATAGATGTCTGAGCCAAAGTCTATGTCAAGCCCATGCATTGTTCCGGTTCCGTTGTTTTTGACATTGATTTTGATTTCCTGCTTTATTCCTGCAAGAAGTTCTATGCTTAAGGCAGGTATGACATCAAATGACGCTACAAGGCTGTTTTCTATTATGACTGGAATAAGAAAGACATTGCCGTCGAAATTGACAAACAGCTTTCCTGAAACAATGGAATCTAATGACTCAGCAGGAATTATTGTTAGTCTGAACGACGTTGATGTGTTCGGTGAAAGGGAAGAAGCCATGTCACTCATGTTGATTGTAACATATTCTGATATTTCTGAACTTGCGCTTACATAGAGGTCGTTTATAGTGCTTGTTGAATTGCTTGAGAGGTTTATGGTGTATGTTGTGTTTTCTAGTGATTCAAATGAAGTTGCTATGTGCGCAGGGATAGCGAAAAGTGTTTTGTTAAGGGCATTTACCTGAAAATATATTTTGCCAAAGTATTTTCTCCCAAAATCATCTTCTGCATCAATAGAGAGGCTGTATTCTCCTTCAGTTGCATCAAGCGCGAGGGCGTGGGTAAAGGAACGGACATTGTTTGATGAAGAAATTGCTGAATTTGAGTATTCAATGCTTGTGCCTCCAACCGTGATTGTTGCGTTGATATTGCTGGTTATCGCAGTGCCGTTGGAATCATAGATTGCAAGGGTGGCAGCAACGGTCTCGCCCTGCTTATATATCTCTTTGCCAGTTTGCACATCAAGATATGCTGTATGTATTCGAAAGACTGAATTGTGCTTTGTGATACCTTTTATTGTGTGGTTCACGGTTGCATTGAAGAGATAATTTCCGGACATGTTTGGTGCGATAAACGAATCTTTGTACCCGTTGCCATTGTTAAGATAAAGAGGAACCACTGTTTCGTTCGGAAGTGTTACACTTGCATAAACATCTGAAATTTCGCCATAAATGTTGTTTGGGTTGAGTGAAAATTCAATTGTATCACCAGAAGCCGGGTGAGTGGTATTGACAGCAGGAACTGCTTCATAAGGAATTGCAATGAAGAATATGTTCTTCCCACCGACATCCGTGCCGTTTGATGCATAAAAGCTTATGATGCCTGCCGGGTGCTCTGCAGTTATGGTGTGGCTTGCGCACAGTTTTGTTTCATCTGCTGTGCACTGGACAAAATTTTTCATGCCGTCAAAAACTTCCATTTTTTTATAGTCATAAATAAAGTAGTTTATTTTTGCAATAGGGGGGATGTATGGGACTGTAGATGCATCCTTAAGGTATGCGACAAATGATATGTTTTCCCCAATATTTTTTGTCATAATAAAATCAGTGCTGCCTGTAAAAACTATACTTAAGGCTCCGACAGTGACATTGGCAATGGCGCTTTCTGTAACACTTCCGAGCTGGGTGTCAACATAGCTGGCAGTCACATTTACATAGTCTGCAGTTCCCGCAGAAAATTCAGAAGTTGTTGCCCAGTAGTCTGATGTGTCCGGAAATGTAGAATAAATATTGTTAAGGGGCATCAGAGGGGTTGTGCTGCTGTAATATTTTGCGCTCACAGTTGATGTCGGGTCTGTTATTATCTTGCTTGTAGAATCAACTATTTTTGCAAATACGATGAATTCTTCGCCTTCTGTCACGTTAGCCGGAGCCACGCCCGGATAAAGTGATGCGTGCGCTGCAGAAGCCAAAAAGTACGCAATAACAAGGAACATCAAAAGCGGATTTTTCATAAGAAACCTATTATCTTGGCTGTTTATATGTTTTCTTTAGGGGTTGAATTGGGTTTGCATGAGGGAGCGCATGAATGCATTAAATACCGACGTTGATAGGCAGAACAGCCCGAATGCATGCACACAGTTTACCGCCATTACAAGCTATATATACGCACATTATCCCTTATAGTATCAGATGTTCTTACAATGTTGCAATGCCGTGTTTGAATGCGAGGAATATGTATGAAGATACAGTACAAACTAACCATTCTTATTGTAGCACTGATTATGTTGACAGGCTTTACAGTCATTATAATCAATTCGAAAATGCTGGACAACACATTGAAGCAAAACCTGTTTGAGCGCGAAAAAATAGGGGTTATTGTGATTGAAAAAAGAATAACCCCTTATATGTTTGAGAAGGACTATGTGCACATAACAGATGTTTTGTTTGAAGAAAAGGGGATAAAAAAAGATATATTGGAGTACATACTGGTCTATGATTCAAATAACAACATTGTGGCACACACTTTTTTGGCAGAGGCCCCGAAAGAAATACTTCAATTGCATGTGCATACAGATGATGAAGTGTTTGATGTTATAGAGCACAAGATAGATGGCAAGAACCTGATTGATATTGTCTATCCAATGAAAGAAGGGACGCACCTTATCGGGCACATTCACGTGGGATACAAAAAAACCTATATAGAGGACATAGTTTCTCAAATTGTCACGGTTCTTATATTTGTTGTTGTTTTGGTATCGCTTTTCACAGGTTTTCTGGGCTTTTATGCAAGCAACATTATTGCAAGGCCTGTCAAAAAATTATCAAAAGGCATGCAGGAAATCAGCAGCGGGAATTTAGGCGTTAAGTTGGATATTAGGTCAGGCGATGAACTGGAAAGCCTGGGCAATGCATTTAATAAAATGGCTTCGGATTTGAAGGAGTCACAGGAAAAAATAAGAAAGCAGAACGAAGAGCTGGAGCAAAAAGTAGAAGAAAGAACGCAGGATATTCAGGAGGGAAAGAGAGCCATAATGAGCATGATGGAAGATACAGAGACGTTGAACAAAGAGCTCATTCAGACGCAAGAGATGCTTGAGCAAAATGTAAAAGAGCTGAAGGAAACCGATGTAAAGAAAAACCAGTTTATGTCAATTGCAGCGCATGAGCTGAAGACACCTTTGACATCAATACACGGATTTTCCCAGCTTCTGCAGAATAGGGATATTGCGAAGGACCAAAAGAAAAGGGAAAAATACATTAAGATAATGGATCATGAAACGTTGCGCCTGGCAAGGCTTGTGAATGATATGCTTGATCTCTCAAGGATAGACCTTAATACAGTAACTTTTGATATGGATGCTGTTGATGTAAACGAAATAGTTGAGGGTATTAGAACCGAAATGAATATTCAGGCCCTGGCGAAGGGACTTGAAATTGAATACATTTTAGAGAAGAGCATGCCGAAAATTATTACAGACCGGGAGCGCCTGACACAGATTTTAATGAACCTGATAAACAATGCAGTTAAATATACACCAAAAGGCAAAATAACTGTAATGGTTTCAACAGAAGGAAAAAATATACACTTTGTAGTTAAAGATACCGGAATAGGTATCGCGAAGAACAATCGGGATAAGGTATTCGGCAGGTTCTATCAAGTTGATTCTTCATATACACGAAGCGCAGGCGGCGTAGGCCTTGGGCTTTCGCTGTGTAAAGAGTTTGTGGAACGTTTGAGCGGGAAAATGTGGTTTGCAAGTGTGCCGAAAAAGGGAAGCGAATTCCATTTCACCTTGCCACTAAAGCTCAAACAGGCAGTGCGCAAAAGCAAAAAGTAGGGTAAAAGTCATAACTTTTTGGACTAATGACTTTTCCATATAGATTAAGGTCTATTGGTTTTTGGTTATGTTTATCCATTTAGTAACGACCTTAACTATAGTTTCAAAACGGAAGTTTGTAAATGCAACGGACAGTAGTCAGGTGTTGCGTGGGATTGCATCTAAAGAAAGAAGAACTGCTGCATAGAGGAAATATAATGCACAAGAATGTATCACTAGCCAACAATTTTTTTAACTCTTTTTACAATGTCTGAATTTTCAAAAGGTTTTGTTATATAATCCGAAACATTCATTTTAGTTAGCACACCCTTTCCGGTCTCAGAAAACTTCGCAACTGTCAGAAAGGCGATTTTAAGCGATTTTGTTGCGGGATTACTCCTTATTTTCTCGCAAGTCTCTCTTCCGGACATCCCGGGCATCATCATGTCAAGTAGGATAAGATCCGGCTTCACGGTCTTCAGCATCTCAAGTGCCTCTTTTCCGTCAGATGCGACCACAACATCAAAGCCTTCCGGTTCCAGTATGGCACGCATAAGCTCGCGCAGGCTTTCTTCTTCATCCACAACCAGTATCTTTTTCGGCATATAGTTCCCACTTTATATTGTTGTTTTATTATTTATAACTTTCTCTGTTTTAGCGACAGACCTATTATTTGCAAACCATGCTGGAAATCAACTCTTTAGAGATTTTGCCAGAGCAACAGCAACTACATGAATCTGAATGATATGATCAAAATATACTTCCCCCAAGCTTGCTGCGGGGGGGTTATTCACATTGCATGTCTTGCTCATATGAGGGAGTATTCATCTGTTTTATTTATGCATCCGTTTAGGAAAATCGTGTTGTCGGCGAGCATTCCAAGGTCTTTTATCAATTCATTGCTAGCCTCATCAGGAATTTCGTCATTTTTGATAACAAGAAAAATCTTTTTCATACAGCCCATTTCTCCTGTAATGAGGCTGTTAGTAAAAGTTAGTATTGGAAAAATTTCCCGATACATCAGTAGGGCCGATATAGAGTCCAGCACAAGAGAAGGACATTTCCTGCTTTTGGTAACTGTTTCTATTGTGTTTAGAAGAGCGTTCAGGTCTGTTGGAGACTCAAGAAATACGCAATTATGCGTGTCTTTGCGTTTTTTATAATGGCTGCTTAGGACATCAATAAAAACAAATGCATCCGTGTTCACCTGCATTTCTTTCAGGTCATTCAAAGTATCCTTATACGGTTTTCTTAGGCAGATATAACAGATATTTTCTGTTCCCGCAGATTTTTTTATCTTCTCCAGATGATTTATATATTTCTGCTCATTTAGTACCATTAGCATAAATTCATTTTTCGGTGTTTTGTCCAAGACGTTCATAAATTCACTTTCCATTTAAGAGATTATTTCGTTAGAGGCTTTTGATTTCGTACGGCGCATAATTGCAGTGCAGTCCCCAGCCATCCGACCGTGCTTGCTGTGCGTAGTTAAAGTAAGGGACTCCTGCTTCTTAGTCAACAATACAGCGCAGCACATCAGTCCGAACAGGCTCTGCTGTTTTGCAGGATCGCGTTAATGAATGACAAATGCACATAGACTATATTTATTGTTCACCGGTTGTTTATCAAAGTACACCTTATTATATGGTTATGTTTATTTTTATATAAACATATAAGCAAAATATATAACGGCGTTCAGGGCAGGAAATCAGAACAATTTCTATATCTGTGTGGCGGCACAGCTTTGATGACAACAATTTCTTCAAAAGAGATTTTTTTACGTACAACAACTTCTGCATCAAACCTATTTACAACCGTTGGAACTCCGCCCGTCGGGGCGGAGTTGCCGGTTGGAAAGCTTGAAACCGAACCACTCAAAGCCCGTCCTTTAAGGCGGGGTCTCATAGAGGTTTCATGATTTGCCTTAAAAAAATCAAGGGTCTTCTGGTAATCAGACAGGCTTGACTCAACAAGAAAGATTTTCCCGTGCGCTGCAATGTGTTTTATGGCGCCCTTAAGAAACTTTTCGATAACATCTCTGCCGTTTTTTCCACCACTCCATGCAGGGTCGCTAAAAGCTTCTGTGTCTTTATCTTCGGGCAGATACGGTGTGTTGAAGATGATTGCATCAAATTTCCTGTCGCCGATAGCTGAAAAAAGATTGCTTGAGAAAACATGGCTGTTTGAAACATTGTTGTTTGCCATGTTCTGCTTCGTGCACGAAACAGCGCGCATGTTTATGTCAAGCGAGAAAACCTCTTTTACTTTTTTGCAAAGAAATATTGAAACAATTCCTGTACCGCAGCCGACTTCAAGCGCGGATTCTGTGCCAATCCATTTTTCGTTTTCAAGCGCATCGATAAGGAGGAAAGTGTCCTCTGCAGGCTCATAGACCTCACTGCAAAAAGTTATCTTCATTCCTTTGTGCTCGAAAACCATGGCATTTATTGGCGGTGTTATTTTAAAAGAGATGGCAAGAATTCGGTTGGGCTTTTTAGCCGCATAATTTCTGCAACAGTCGGAGCTATGTTTGCAAGCGTCTCGCCATTTCTAAGAGTGAAGTTTTCCTTGCAGAGTATGAATGGCACCGGGTTTAGAGTGTGCGCAGTATGCGGGTTTCCATTTTCAATCATTTTTTCGGCATTTCCGTGGTCTGCTGTCACAATCAGCGTTGCACCTGTTTTCGAGGCGGCATCAATAACTTTCCCAAGGCACTTGTCAACATACTCTATTGCAGCAATCGTTGCATCGATTTTTCCTGTGTGCCCGACCATGTCCGGGTTTGCAAAATTTATGAGTGAGAATGCATGTTTTATTTTTTTTATCTCAGTGCATGCAGCCATCGCGACTTTGTTTGCACTCATTTCCGGCTTCTTGTCATAGGTTGACACTTTCGGGGATGGTATCAGGATGCGATCCTCTTTTGGAAAAGGCCCGTTGCGCCCTGCATTGAAGAAGTAGGTAACGTGCGCATACTTTTCGGTTTCCGCAATTCTAAGCTGGCGCATCCCGTTTTTGCTTATCATTTCTGCAAGAGTGTTTTTTGTCTTGACAGGAGGATATGCAACAGGCACATTTATTTTTGAGTCGTACTGCGCCATTGTTGTAAAACCAATATCAAGCAGTTTTTTGCGCCGGAATTTGCCGAAATTTCCATCGACAAATACGCGCGTAAGCTGGCGCGCGCGGTCAGAGCGAAAGTTGAAGAATATTATTGAGTCTTTGTCTGTGGCGCGCGGCATTCCATCAATTACTGTCGGGGATATGAACTCATCTGTTTCGCCTTTTACATACGCTGCACGAAGCCCGTCTTCAGCACTTTTTGCACTTGTTCCGTTGCCGTTCACAATCGCATCATACGCCTTATGTTCGCGCTTCCATCTGTTATCCCGGTCCATTGCATAATATCTTCCGATTATTGTTGCAATTTCGCCGACTCCAAGTTCCTGCATTTTTTTTGAAAGCATATTGATGTATTTTGCTGCGCTTTTGGGCGCGACATCGCGCCCGTCAAGAAAGGCATGCACAAATATCTTTTTTTGCCCGAGCTTTTTTGATAACTCAAGAAGGGAGAAAAGATGATTTATGTGAGAATGCACGCCGCCGTCAGAAAGAAGACCGAGTAGATGAAGCGAACCACCCCTCTTTTTTGAGCGAAGAATTTCTCCTTTAAGGGATTTGTTTTTGTAAAAACTTCTATCGTTTATTGAGTCGTTGATGCGCACAATGTCCTGCGGAATGATTCGTCCGGCGCTGATGTGCATGTGCCCTACTTCAGAGCCTCCAATCTGGCGATCGGGAAGCCCGACAGATTTTCCTGATGCAAGAAGTGTTGTGTGTGGGTACGTTTTCCAGATAGAATCAAAGTTTGGTTTCTCTGCAAGATGAACAGCGTTTCCTTTGTACGCTTTTCCTATTCCAAACCCGTCAAGAACGACGAGAACAAGAGGTTCTGCCATAATGTAGTTTTGGCTGAAGAGGATATATATGTTCGCGAAAAATATGCGCCTTAGACGGTTTCCACAACCATTACATTTTTTGCGCCCACAAAAAACAGGCTGTTTTTTCTTGCGTATTTTTCTGCATCAAGAAGCTTGTAGTCTTGTTTTGCATATATTTCGAAAAGAAGGTCTCCCTTAGAAACCATATCCCCTTTCTTTGCATGAAATATAATTCCAGAGCCTATGTCCTTTGGCGCACCCGCGAATTTTGCAGTGCGTGCAACAGCGCGGTTGTCAAGGCGCACGACACATCCCGAAGTTCCGGCAAAAAACTGTTTCCTGTATTTTCCAAGAAGCTTTCTTACATCTTTTCCTGGAACTCCATTTTGCGCTTTAACAATTTCATAGAACTTTGCGAGGGCTTGTCCCGAATCAAGAATCTTTT
>CBDUVQ010000021.1:0-12252 GCA_965370715.1 uncultured archaeon | reverse complement strand
ATACGACATAAGATACTCAACAGCCCTGATAACAGAGGCAAACTGGGCTTTGGCAGCACAGGTATTGGGTGAGCCAGTCCCTAGTTTGCCCGGAACCAGTGAGTCGTTTGTAGTCAATGGATTAAACGTAGACACAACATATTATTTCGCAATAAAGACCGCTGACGAAGTCCCGAACTGGGCAGGAGTCTCCAATAGCCCAAGCGGAACAACAATAGATGAAACAGCTCCTGCAGACATAACAGACCTTGCAGCAAGCAATCCCACAATGACTTCGATTACACTTACATGGACTGCGCCGGGAGACAATGGCAATTCAGGTACTGCAACAACATATGACCTAAGAAACTATACGGTTCCGATAACAGAGGCAAATTGGGCATTGGCAACGCAGCTTACAGGAGAGCCTGTACCCAGTGTGGCAGGTTCTGGGGAAACGTTTATTGTTACCGGGCTTTCACAGTCAACAACGTATTACTTTGCCATAAAGACCGCTGACGAAATTCCTAACTGGGCGGGAATATCAAACAGCCCGAGTGGGACCACAATTTCAACGCCATCCCAACCCATCAACCTGCGGGCTATGGGCACAGACACTCAAATAACGCTCGCATGGAATGCCCCTGCTTCAGACGGCGGCGGCCCAATAACAGGATATAATATATATCGTGGAACTGTGTCTGATGGAGAAGTGTTCCTGATAAACATAGGTAATGTCTTGTTATACGCAGATCTCGGTCTTGGAAATGGAGACACATATTATTACAAAGTTGCGGCCGTCAACACAGCAGGGGAAGGGCCTTTATCCAATGAGGCGAGTGCAACACCTGACGCAACGTGGATTACAGGCCTTTGCGGGCTCTATGTGTATGGTGCAGACAGCGGCACTTTGATGTGGAAGACATCAGATACAGCATGTGTTGGGCCGCAGTGCATTGGAGGCAGCCTTGTGACAGACAATGGCGTAGACTTTTCAGAGTACCCTGCCCGAAATGACTGCAAATCAAAAGGCGGGTGGCTGCCGACAATAGCGGAACTTGGATGCATATACAATAACAATGATATGCTTGGCCTGCCTTCTGGCAATAACTATTGGTCAAGTGAAGAACAAAATAATCCTTTTGCACGGTCTGTCCAATTCAGCAGCGGTGCTACACAAACGTACAAAAAAACCAATTCCGTACCCCATACATACTGCGTGAAATAGAATTTTGAATCGCCAGCCTGAAAAATCACGAAATTTCGATGCATGTAGTAAATTTCAAGCTGTTTGATTGCTGTGGATCTATACCTTATGCGCAATGAAAAATACTTATATTCATGTTTGCACCAAAGTACATTATGCAGCGCGTTCTGAAAAAAGCCCTTCAAAAAATAACACCCTCGCAAAAAGAGGTAAAAGAAACAGCGGAAATGTTCTCAAAAATACAGCACTTCATAAGAGCCGAGTTTGGCCTTCCTGCAGAGCTTATGGGTTCAATTGCAAAGAGCACCTTTATTGCCGGGGACAAAGACATGGATATTTTTGTCCTGTTTCCCCCCCCGACACCCAGAAAGATGCTTGAGAAAAAAGGCCTTGAAATCGGGAAGGCGGTATTCAAAAAATTCAACAAAGGAAAGTTCCAGATTTCGTATGCCGAGCACCCCTACACAAAAGGGCTCATCGGAAACTTTCATGTCGAGGTAGTGCCTGCATATCTTGTAGGGGATGCGAGCAGGATTCAAAGCGCAGTAGACCGGACACCTTTTCACACAGCATTTGTAAAGAAAAACCTGAAAAAAAATCATGATGTCTTGCTCCTGAAAAAATTCCTCAAGGGTATAGGGTGCTATGGCTCTGACTTAAAGAAAGAGGGGTTTTCAGGGTATCTTTGCGAACTTCTCATAATAAAATACAAAAGCTTTGAAAAAGCCCTTCAAGCATCACAAAATCTGCACTGGCAGGAAATCATTGACCTTGAAAACCACCACTCAAAGAAGGATGCGCAGAAGATTAAAAAAATGTTTTCCGGGCAGTCACTCATATTCATTGACCCTGTTGACAAAAATCGCAATGTTGCAGCAGTGCTTTCTCCTGAAAAGCTTGCCCGCTTTATATTTAATGCGCGCTCTTTCCTTGAGGCGCCAAAAGAATCTTATTTTTTTCCGCGCCAAAAAGAGGCAAACAAAAAGCAGGCAATGGAGTTCTATAAAAAGACAGACACAATGATAGTTGCATTGACATTTGCAAAGCCAGACCTGATTGAGGACATACTTTACCCGCAGCTTAGAAGACTTGCAGGAACTCTTGCAATGCATGCAAAACATGCAGGATTCAAAGTTTTTGACTCGTGGGTATTTGCAGATGCTGAGTGTGGAATCGCACTTGAGGTAAGGAATGAAATAATACCCAAACAGTTTGTCATTGAAGGGCCGTCTGTATTCAATCCACCCAAGCATCAGGAGCGGTTTGTCAAAACACACAGCATGGTGTGGTTTCGTAGTGAAAAATATTATGCGCTCTCAACCCGTGCGGAAACAGACATTTGCAAGCTGCTCTCAAAGATTCTTCGCGGGACAAAAAGGAGCATGCACGACATGGGCATCCCAGGCAATTTCATTATGCCAATTCGCAGAAACTTCAAAATAGTGCATGGCAAAGATATTGCGAAGATTAAGGGCGCAGAGTTCTGGAACGGGGTCGAGAAAAAGAGAGTAAAATAAGTATATCACGAACGCTCCGAGGAGTGCGTAAGCCAGATTTAATGCATTGTAATTAGTTTTCATCTACAACCGTGAAACTCTGCATTTCGGGCAGAGATTTCATGATTTACAACCGTTGAAACTCCGTCCTTCAGGGCGGAGTTGCCGGTTGGAAAGCTTGAAACCGAACCAATCAAACCCCGTCCTTTAGTGCGTTTTCAAAGTACAGACCCCATATCTACTTTGAAAATGTTGGAGCGATAGCGACTTCAGGGTCGCACAGAGGTTTCATGATTTCTACAGAGCCACAACATCCATACATTTAATAATCTTCCAATCAATACTGCGTTGGTATACATGCCTGATTACGATATAATAATTATTGGCGCAGGCCCTGCAGGGCTGTTTTGTTCTCTTGAACTCTCACGCATAGCGCCAGATATGAAAACTTTGGTCATAGACGAAGGGCGCGAGGCAATAAGCAGGGCATGTCCTATGAACCATAAGACAAACCCGAGCCTGACATGCAAAAAGTGCGCACCATGCAATATAATGAGTGGTGTCGGCGGCGCAGGCGGGCTTTCTGACGGCAAGCTGAACCTGAGCTATAAAATCGGCGGAGATCTCACAGAATTTGTTCAAAAAGAAGAAGCAGGAGAACTCATAGAATATGTTGATAAAGTGTTTCTTGATAGCGGCGGGCCAAGTGAAATGTCAGGAAACAATGGCACTGACGAGCTTCTTGTGCGCGCAGCCAAAGCAGGAATAAGGTACGTCCCGGTCACACAGCGCCATATAGGCTCTGACCGCCTGCCTGAAATTATTCATCGAATAAAAACCGGAATTGAGAAAAAGGGCACAAAATTTCTTCTCAGCACAAAAGTTCTGTCAATAGAGGACAAAGGTAAAGAGAAAAAAATAACAATCACATCCGACGGAAAAGAAAGTGTCCTTTCATGCAAATATCTCGTCCTTGCAGTCGGGCGAAGCGGAGCGCACTGGTTCCAGAAGCAGACCAAGGATCTCGGCATAAGCGCTGTGCACGCGCCGATTGACGTCGGGGTGCGCGTTGAAGTGCAAAACAGCATAATGGAGCGGGTCACAAAGATAAACTGGGATCCGAAGTTCATAATTCACACAGACAAGTATGACGACCAGATAAGGACTTTCTGCACATGCCCTTCGGGCTTTGTCACGCGCGAGGACTATGGCACATATGTCGGAGTCAACGGGCACTCAATGTTCAAAGAAAAGTCCATCAACACAAACTTCGCGTTTCTTTCCACAGTCCGGCTGACAGAGCCTGTTGAAAATACAACAGAGTACGGCAAGTCCATCGCCATGATGGCAACAAAAATCGGCGGCGGAAATCCCATAATACAGCGCCTTCGTGATCTGAGAAACGGAAAGCGCTCAACATGGGAACGCATCAGCAAGAGTTATGTGACTCCGACATTAAAAACAGTCACTCCCGGGGACATTTCAATGGCACTGCCCCATCGCGTTGTAATGAACATCATACAAGGCCTTGAAAAGCTTGACAAAGTTATCCCCGGAGTTGCAGAGGATGGCACACTGCTTTATGCGCCGGAGATAAAGTTCTATGCAATGCGCGCAAGCGTAAAAGAAGGCATGGAAACAAGTGTTGAAAACATCTTTGCTGCAGGCGATGGCGCAGGGCTTTCGCGCGATATTGTGAATGCCGCGGCAACAGGAGTGATTGCAGCGCGCGGAATTGCTTCAAAGCAATAAATCACTCAAGATTCTCTTCAGAGCGCCACAGGTCCTTCCTGTACGCGATAATTATGATTGTAGCAATACCAATCAAAAGAAATGCAATCCATTGCCATTTGTCCATACAACCCCTATAATAATATAGATATATATACTTCTTGAAACCCATTCTTTTCATGGCTTTTCTTAGCGCATACAATCTTATCCTTGCAGGAATAATTCTTCTTGGGCTAATTTTCATATCTCCTTTTGCTATTGCACTGCTTCTTGCTGCCGTAACATCATACGCCTTGTATCCGCTCGTGAATAGCCTGCGAAAAATCATTCACTCGTATAATCTTGCCCTTGCAATTTCGCTTCTAACCATAATAATTCCGTCATTTTATCTTCTCAGGTTTGCGGCAGGAGACATATCCCCTCTTATTCATGACATGCGCCTGTTAAGCGGGGATGTAAATGTCCTGATTGACTTTCTGGAAGCAAAGATTTCGGCTTTCGGCCTTGAAAAATATACTGTTGAGCTACAGGATATGCTCAACCACCTTACAGAGTACATGATAGCCGGTGCAGCGACCTTTTTCCAAAGCATTCCACGCCTGCTCTTAAACCTCGCCATATATATTTTTGCAACATATCATTTCATAAAAGACGGCGGCAGGATTGTCAACTATGCGGCAAAATTCATAAAAAGCCTCGAGAAAGAAGAGCAGTTGCTTCTTACAAGCATTATACGCGGGCTGAAGAAAAGCTTTGATGTGCTTTTTATCTCGTATGTCACAATGGCAATTATAACAGGAGCACTGGCGTGGATTGGGTATTACGCTCTTGGCATCCCCTATGCAGCGCTTCTTGCCCTGCTGTCAGGCCTATTCAGCTTTTTACCTATCTTTGGCGTATGGATGATATATGTTCCGGTGGGGCTGTATGAATATTCTATTGGCAGCATGAATACAGCAGTCTTTGTAATACTATACGGGTTCCTTGTGCTGAACCTTGCAACAGACATGATAATACGCCCTGCCATTGGCGCAAGAAAAGCAAACGTCAACCCACTCACAATATTCCTCGGCTTCTTTGCAGGCCCTATTGTAATGGGCGCGCCCGGCATTATAATAGGCCCGATAGTTTTTGTTCTTGTTGAAACAGTGCTCAAAGAATATGCAGACTATATGATTGCGCGCAGAAAAAAGAAAGTGCCTTAATCAGATAAACCCTAGCGCTTCCTCTATTCTTGAAAGCTCAGGCCCTGATGTCATGGAGCCGGCGATTGCGCCAACAGAATTTGCGACAAGGCCGGTTCTGACAAACGGTCCACCGAAGTTTACGGTGCCAATGTCGCCTTCTGTGCCAAGAACTTTTTTTACAAGCTCAAAGTCCTCGTCGCTAGCATGCATATTCAGCAAAAACCCCTTGTTTGTAGTGATGCATACAGAGCCTACAATGTCCATGTCAAGAATCTTTCCAAAAGTGACCGGCACTTTAAGGCAATCTTCAATCTTTTTCTTGTATGGTTCTAGTTCAGGGCTTGCGAGGGCAGCCTTGTCATTACATAAGATTAGGTTGCCAAAAGTATTGCTTTTGCTCTCAAGGCAAAGGACATTTACGCCAAGCTTTTTCATCTGTGTACTAATGCGCTTAATCTCTAACTTATCAGCCATCACAGGCAGAATTATGCCGTGAGAGTTTCCGGCAGCAAACATTCCCGAAAGCTGCGTTCCAGAAATCGTTGACGCAACAAGAGGAACATTAAGATGTTCTGCATCAATGTTGTCGTCAGGAGAAAAAATATACTTATCTGTAGCAAAAGCGAATAGACCAATATTCGGGTCGCCGTGAAAAGAACCTTTTTTAAGGGACATAGGCACTTTTTTGAAGCAAACTATATTAAGTAATTCACCGAACTACATAACAGAGTAATATGGTTCTAAAAAAAGAGTTGCCTGAAGGAAAACTCGCACTTTTTTGGATTGCGGGCTCAATTCTAGTCCTTGCAGGGGCATGGCTTGCCGGACACCTTGAGTGGACTATAGGGGTCACTCCGTTCTCATATTATGGCACGCTAGCGCTAGCGCTACTTCTAATCATGGTTGGGGGCCTTGCATGGATTGCGGTTGCGATAGCGGTCGCGCATCATAGGTACTAGACAGATTTTTTCTTAAACAACAGCCACGAATTCTTTGCACCCTGAAAATGAGTCTTTAGAAGAACATAGTTTCCTTTCATTTTCTTTCCGCGAAGCTCAACCAGAATCTCTTTGTTAGAACTCTTTTCAGGGACATACGTTCCTTTGTCCCAGAGTTTTACAGTGCCTGCGCCGTACTGCCCTTCAGGGATTATGCCTTCAAAATCCGCATACTCAAGAGAATGGTCTGCAACCTCTATAGCAAGGCGCTTGACACCGGATTCAAGCGGCGGCTCCTTCGGCACTGCCCAGCTTTTCAGGACTCCTTCAACTTCAAGGCGAAAGTCCCAATGCAGGTGCGTTGCATGGTGTTCCTGCACGACAAAAATAGGTCTCTTTTCAGGCATAGCACCATTTGCATTTCTAAATTAATAATGGTTTATCGGATTCCGTGAAACCTTGAGATTCCATAATTGTTGGCATTTCGGCTCCATTGTATACTCTAAGACATCGTTCCTCAACGTGTTTAGCATCCTTTTCCATAGCCTCAAAAAGTTCTTGAACATCTATAGATTCATCTTCTTTATATTTAACACCAGCAAGAGTCAAAAAATCTGTTCTTTTAACACGTGCACTAAACAAATAATCGCCAAACGTATTTGCAAGCGCCATAGCATTCATCAAATCACCCCTACAATATATTTCACGACATATTGCATCATTTTTTTTAAACCAACCATTGTTCAACAAAGCCTTATGGACAATTTCTGAATCTCTTTTTGCAACACCACTCATAACATCTTCTTCAGAGCCTTTAAACAAAGTAAAACAATATCTACGTTTTCCTTCAGGCTCGTAATTCACACGTTCTGTCTGTATTCCACTACCGCCAAAAGTCTCTCTATTGTAAATCATATTTTACACCTCACAGTTTTCGATTCCTAGTGACATTTAAATACATTTGTATTATTATCACCAGAATGTGACATGTGCTCTCAGACACCATACAAGCAATTTCGCAACGCGCCTCCAATTGGGATGTGTAACTTAATTTAAAGCCCATTTATTCTCGAAATCTGCCCTTTAAGCGCACTTTATCTCAAAACTAACCGGGTCAACCACAAACCCGCCCGGTAGAACAAGCATGTTTTCAGCACCTGAAACCACTGTCTTTTTGGATTCTTTCCTGCTGGCAGCATGCATCGGCTCTTCATTGAACTCCGGAAGCCTCATTGCATTGATTTCACGGGTTTTAGCGCGCACAGCCTCTGTGTTTGTCTCTCCAATCAGGTCTTCCATGAGCGCAATCTGCCTTTGGAAGCGCGCAATCGCTTCTTGCGTGATGTTCTCAAGGTAGGGGATAGGACCTTTTGCGCCGATTATCTTCATATTCTCATCAGCGCCGTTTTTCCATACAGATAAAAGTGCCTGACCTGCGAAATGCCCCTGTGACTCTTTGCCGCATAGGATGAAAGCGCGTATTTTCGGGTTTGATATTATGTTGGCTATTATTCTTTCAATCCCGAGATTTTCGGTCTTAAGGCTTCCGACAATTGCCGCTTCCGGTATGCTGAATTCATCCGGGTTTGTTGTCAGGGTTACAACTGCTACTTTGCTCTGTTTTTCAAGAACCTTGTAGTCACCGGGCATCGGGGGCCAGTTTTGCATGGACTGTTTTGGGGAAAAATGTTTTAATATCTGTTAGAATGCGCGTGTTAGTTTTCTTCCCAAAACAGAAGGTTGTTCTTAATCCTGCCTGTGTGCTGCTTAAGCCTCTGATTCAACAGAATAAACTCATACATATAAGCGCACACTTGTATTCTTTTTGTTTTTCATTGATTTTGGTTTGAAGAAAAAGAAGTAGGCTGTTAATAAGATTAACAGCCTAGAGAGCGGCATTAAAGCTGTCTGTTCGTTTGTTGCATTATTATATTGCGCTTACTATCCAAACATATCCATTTGTGGGTACGGTTTTCGATCCGAGGGGGCTTCAGGGATCGGGTTTTCATCCATACGCACTTCTGTATTGCTTGTAAGTGCAGTCATTATTTCTGCAAATTTCGGGTCAAGAAGATCTGAGGTGGTGTTAAATGGTTTGAATGCGTTATCTTCAATTGATTCAAACTTCTCTGGAGATTCTTCCTTCATTAAATTAACATAGTTAATGAGATTTGTAAGGGATTGACCCACCCTACAAGTTTTGCCACTACAGAGCTCATATAGAGAGTCAACATTTGTCACTAAATTTGTGTCCCCTGTTGGATTGCTTTGGTTCATTAATTTCAGTACACAATTTGCAGCATAACGACAACATGTGTCTTCTTCTTTTATTTTGGTAATATCTGGATTATATTGTGGACAGTAGAACATAAACTCGTTAAGTAGTTCCTCAATAACTGCGTAATTGATTCCACCAGTCTCCATTTGATCACCTTCAATCTCCCTTGATGAGTGATTATGGAATGTTTGCATGTGCGCTTCCTTGGATCCTGGATATTTCCTATCACTCCCACGTCTTAGTGACACCACTAAGTAAATATTACTTTTGGGGTCGTGAAACTATATATAGTTACGTTACCACGTTCTAGTAGCTTTTTATACTGTTTACACGGCGTTTGGAAACAACAAATAGCATATTCAACAGAAATCATGAAACCTTCATGTGAAAAAGCCGTTGTTTGCTTGGTTCGGTTTCAAGCTTTTCAATGTGCCTCCATCTACGGACTAACGTCCGCAGTTTTCGGCACAGTTGAAAATAAAACTCTTCCCAACAATTATACTGTATATGTCCAGTTCATTCAAATTTGCGCATCTTGCTGACTGCCACCTTGATTCGTGGAGAGAGCCTGTTCTTAAGCAAACCAACCTCTTGGCATTTCAGGAAGCAATGGACTGGTGCATTAAAGAGAGTATGGATTTTGTCCTGATATCAGGCGACCTGTTCCACTCATGCACACCGGACATGGAGATTCTGCGCGCTGCAACCAAGAAGATGAAAGAAGTGCGCGATGCAAAGATACCTATATACGTCATTGCAGGCTCGCACGACTTCTCGCAGTCTGACAAGACAATAATACGTGTTCTTGAGGCAGCAGGGCTGTTCACCAATGCCGCAAAAGCAGAGGAGCGCGACGGGTGCCTTTTCCTGAAATTCACGACCGACGGAAAGACAGGCGCAAAGATTACAGGCATGCCCGGCAAAAAAGGCGGGCTTGAGAAAATGTATTATGAGGCACTTGATATTGACCCCCTTGAAAAAGAGGATGGATTCAAAATATTCATGTTCCACTCAGCAATTGAAGAGTATAAGCCACGGTTTCTCGCCGCGATTGAAGGCATCCCGCTTTCATGCTTCCCGAAGAACTTCAGCTATTATGCAGGGGGTCATGTACACACAATTTTTGAGAAAAACGAAAGCGGCTTTGGAAAATTCGTGTTCCCGGGCGCGCTATATCCGGTTAATTTCAGGGAGCTTGAGCACGGGCGCAAGGGAAATTTCATGGTTGTGTCTGTTGAAGAGAATAGCGTCACTACAAAGCGCATACCGATTGAGCCGCGCATTGTGACTGCAATAAGAATTGATGCCAATGGAAAATCAGCAGAATCCTGCGAACAAAAAATGTGCGAAGAATTAAAAAAAGTTACTCTTGCTGATCGAATCGTGCTTCTTCGTGTCTTCGGCAAACTCTCGTCAGGAAATGTGCGCGATGTGGATTTCTCAAAGGCAATGGAGATTGCAGATAGCGGAGGTGCACTGCTTTTCAAGAAAAACACCTTTATGCTTGAGGACAGGGAGTTTGAAGAAGTGCAGGTCGAGGACTCCCTGAATTTGCAGGAGCTTGAGTCCAAGCTGCTTCGCGAGCACCTTGGAAAAAGCGACATCGGAGTGAATGAAGAGTTGCTTGCGCGCGAGCTTATGGCGTGCCTTGACATCGAAAAGCAGGAAGGCGAGACAAACAGCGCATTTGACGAGAAAGTATCTTCTCTCGGCGAAAAGGCGCTCGGCATCTCTAAAGAGGATGATTAGATGATTATTGAGTCCCTGCACATTCAAAACATACGAAGCTATACAGATGAGAAAATAAAGTTCCCTGCAGGCTCAGTCCTTCTTGAGGGAGACATTGGCTGCGGAAAATCAAGCATACTTCTTGCAATTGACTTTGCCCTGTTCGGGCTTCGGGTGGGAGAGCTTTCTGGGGCAGAGCTTCTTCGCCACGGAACAACACAGGGAAGTGTAACCCTGAAGATACGCCTCGGGGGCTGCGATGTCGAGATATCGCGCACTCTTGAAAGGAAAAACAGCGCGATTATGCAGAGCGCAGGGCATGCCATAGTTGACGGGATAAGGCACGACCTTACAGGCTTTGCGCTTCGCTTCTTTGTATTCGAGCTGCTCGGATACCCGACAAACCTTCTTCGAAAGAACAAGTCCCTGCTTTTCAGGTACACCGTCTACACGCCGCAGGAAGAGATGAAAGCAATACTTCTTATATCACCGGATGAAAGAACCTCAATAATGCGCCATGTATTTGGCATAGACAGATACAGGCGCCTCCGTGGCAATGCCTCAATAGTCTCGCGCAACATTCGCCGCAAGATGGAGTGGCTGGGCGGCCTTTCCGAGGGGCTTGAAGAAAAGGAAAAGCTGAAAAATGAAATGCTCCAGAAGAGCAAAGAAATTCTTGAGGAAAAAAACAGCCTCAAAACAAAAGTAAAAACTGCTGAAGAATGTCTTGCAGAGAAAAAGAAGGGCATTGAGGTTCTTGAAAAGCAGGAACATGAATTTGCATCTCTAAAAGCAAAAATTGATGTGTCGCTATCAAAAAAAGATATGCTTGAAAAACAAATCGTGGTTCTTCAAAAAGAGTCTTCTGTCCTTACTGAAAGGCAGAAAGAAATATCAGGAGATACAAAGGACTTTAGCGAAAAGGCAGACAAGCTGAAAAACGAAATCCTGCTAAAAGAAGACCTGAAGACAAAGACAGAGCACTTTGAAAAAGAGGTTCAGGCCATTGATTCTGTGATGTCCGAGAACAGCGCACGGCAGAAGGTGTCAAGGGAAATACTTGAGCGCGTCAAAAGCATAAACCAGTGCCCGACCTGCCTTCAGGATGTGGGCGAGTCGCACAAGCGGGCAATACTTGGCGGAGAGGAAATCAAGATATCAAATTTCCAGAAGATTTTTGCAAAGCTTGAGGAAGAGAAAAAAGCGATTCTGGAAAAGCTCAACGAAACAAAAAAAGCCCTTGAAAAAATCGCAGAATGTGAGCGCGATCTTACCGGGCTGATTGCATCTGAAAAGGAGATTAAAAGGATATCTGATGACCTGGCTGCAAAAGAGAAAGCGCTTGCAGATTCAGGAAAGGAAAAAGAATCCCTTGAAAAAGAAATTGCAGCACTCAAAGCTGATGCAGAAAAAAACGCAAAGGCAAGTGAATTGCACGAAGCTGCAAGAAAAGAGTTCGATACCCTTGATGCAGAGCTTTCACTAAAAAAGCAGGCTCTTGCGCGCCTTGAGCAGCAGGAAGATGACATAAAAAAATCCCTTGAGTCTATTGAACTTGAAATAGGTGACAAGCGCCATGCTGAAAAAGAGCTTGCAAAAATCAAAAAGCTCCACTCCTGGCTTGAGGGCCAGTTCTCACCGCTAATGGAAACAATAGAGCGCCACATGATGGGGCGCATACACCATGACTTTAATGCAATGTTCCGCA
>CBDUVQ010000020.1:0-12501 GCA_965370715.1 uncultured archaeon | reverse complement strand
CATGGCATATACTGCTGAAAAAACACGATCAGATCTCGGCGACAAAATACCTTCTGACAAAAAGGAAAAAATAGAGTCTTCAATGAAGAGTCTAAAGGAAATCATGGGTGGGAACGATACTGCAAAAACAAAGGCCGAAACAGAATCCCTTGGCAAAGTGCTTCAGGAAGTTGGGGCATCAATGTACCAGCAGTCTGAGGCTCCTAAAGAAACTGCCGCAGATTCCGGCGAAAAAGAAAAAGAGAACAAATACGAAAAGAAGCCAGATGAAAAAGTGGTTGACGCAGAATACAAAGTAGATGATGAAAAAAAGGAATAGCCATACATTCAAATCTTCATGAAAACACTGTTATCTGGGCTGATTTTTCAAAATTATACGAATCTTTATATATTACCGTGTCTATATAAATAACGCACTGTATTGAGATATTAAGACATACAAAATAACCAGTGCATCAAGGGAGGCGGTAACTTGAAGGTTCGTGTTATTTGTTCTAAGTGCAACGAGATTTTTGAGTGGAGATGGGGAAAAGCAAACGGCATCTGCGAACACTGTGAAGCCCCACTAACAATACGTGACGTTAAGATGGCACCTGGCGAATTTTCCAAACTTTTGCAGACAGCTTAGGGCATTCCTTTATAAAGGGGCGAAGACAAACTCTATCAACAAAGATAGTTTTTGGTGGATTCTATGGTAACAAAAGGCAGTGATATTAAAATACAAAACGTTGTTGTGTCTGCTGACACACACACAAAATTTTCTCTTGAGCACCTTGCTTCAAAGCTTGAACATGCTGAATACGAACCCGAGTCATTCCCGGGGCTTGTCTACAGAATAAAAGAGCCCAAGGCATCAACTCTTGTCTTTACAACAGGAAAAATAATCTGTTCAGGCTCAAAATCATTGGAAAAGGCCAAAGAAGCAATCAATATTGTTCTGAAAACATTCACAAAATATGGTGTCAAAATGCCAAAAAAAGTGGATGTCGAAGTCGTAAACATTGTCGCATCCGCAAGCCTGAATGTAAAGCTTGATTTAAACAAGATTGTTTTTGATATCGGGGAATGTGAATATGAGCCCGAACAATTTCCAGGTCTTGTCCTGCGCCTTGACAAACCGAAAGTTGTATTCCTTCTCTTTAATTCAGGAAAAATTGTGTGCACTGGCGCGCGCTCTGAAGAAACCGTTGGAATTGCCATAAAAAACCTCAGAAAAAAGCTTCGCTCAATAAAAGCCATGTAATAAATAAAGTATATTAGGCATGCGTGCCAACAACTATCATGTATCGCGCAATCTGGATTGTTTTTCTTGCAGTATTAATTTTACCGATTTCTGCGCATGCATTTGATATGAGTTCTTCTAGCCATATAATCACAGATGCCGTAATTGGAAGCGGGGGAAACATAAGCAGCAGCAATAGCTACAAGCTGGACATGACAATCGGTCAGGCTGTCACAAATTATTCCGAAAGCAATAGTTATGCGCTGTACCTCGGAAGAGTATGGACATTCATATCCTCGTTTGTTTCACCTCCTGAGACTGGTGTTGAAGTTGACGGCGGCGGGATTCATGTAACAATTGGAAATAAAGAGCGAATAACAATTGTAGTTAAAAACGGCGGAGCAACAACAGAGGTATTTCCACTATACCTTGGAAGCTTTGACCCGTCCAAAAATTGGGCATGGTTTACCGGACATCGCACTGACAGGAACCGACGTGACCTGAATGTTACTGTAGGGCCAGGGGAAGAAAAAGTGGTGACCATAGACTTCTTCGGGGCAGTTGCCGGAAGCTACAAACTGATTATAGGGCCGGATGATGTGTATGAAAACAGATACGATGAAATAGCCATAAAAGTCGTTCATAAAAAGACAGGCCTTTTCAGCGTCACGCCGGGCATAAGCACAGCATTCTTTATGCTTGTCGCGATTATAGCTGCGATTGTTGGCAGTTCAGGCAAAAGATTCAGTGTAATAAAAGAATAAACAAATTATTTTTCTTTGCTTTCAGTTTTTTTGCCTTCAAGAAAATCTTCAACTCTTGTAGTTACAACATCCTTTGGCTGTGCTTTCTTTTGGCCTGCGCTCTCTGTTTGTTGCGCAGGCTTTGCGCTTTTAACCGGTTCTTTCGACGGCTTAATAAGCCCCTTGTCCTTCATTTCCTTGAGCTTTTTGCCAAGTTGAACAACAAAAACCTTTGTCTGTTCCTGTATTGAATAAATATCGCGCTCTGGAACGTTCTCTGACTTACCGTTCTTTATCAGAGTTATCTGCTTTGTCATTGTCTCAAAAAGATCTGCGTGCATATCTTTGAGTTCAGGAAAATTCTCATATATTGCCTTTGGAAGATCTTTTAACGATTCCGGTGGTGTCACCCCGATATACTTCAAAGCCCCTACATTCGCCTTAAGGAATGTCTTGTATGTCTTCATTATTACGCTTGATTTTTTTCTCTGCTCAAGTTCCTTGATGAGTTTCTGCATTCGCTTTACAAAATCATCAGTCATTTTTAGGTGCTTGTCAGTTTCAGCACCAATGGTTTTCAAATCATCCCCTTTTCTGTGCTCAAGGCTTTTTGCAAATACACGTATCTCTTCTGCTTCTTTCACATACCTCGTCTCAAGAAGCTGCTGATCAACAAATGTTCTTTGCAGTGTTTGGGGAACATCTTCCTTGTTTACAGGCATCTTGCCCATGAACATGAGAGCTGCATTACCTGCAGTTGCCATTGCCTGCTCAAGATAGTGGCCTGCTGACTTTATCCGTCCTTGCGCAAACTCTACAAATTGGGGCGCGGCAGTTATCTTTTTCTCAACAGCCTCGTATGTTGTCGGAATCTTTCCGCGAAGAAGCATCCTTTTTGCAGGCATAAACACACCTACATCAAATACAGGAACTCCGTTTCTAAGAATTGCGATTAAGACAGGCTCTGCAACACGAAGGTTCTCCCAGAACTCTGTAATAAACATGAATGCCTGAAGCGTAATGAGCTCATTTGTCTCTTTTGCAATCCGCAGCATTTCATTCCATATTCGCTCTTTTATCTCAGGAGGTATTTCCTGCTCAACCTTTGTGTCATCCATTATTACGAAAACATCTATGTCTGACTTCTTGTTCTGCTTGCCGGTCGCAGTTGACCCGTAGATGACAACTGCCTTTACAGTCTTCTTGAACTTCGCAAGAAGCTTCTGTGAAAATTCCTGCCCTATTTTAAAACGGCGCTCCTGCTCCTTTTTTCTCTCTTCGAGCTCTTTATCAGGCTTTGCCTTTTTATCAGAAACATCTTTTGTTAATGCCTTGCGCGCCCTGTATTTCTCGGCTATTTTTTCTGCAGGAGAAACATCTTTAGGTGCACTTGGTTTTTCAGAAACTTTTGAAACATCATGCTTTTTTTCCATAGACATACAATTGCCTTATAGCATATATAATGGTTTGCCTGATTAGGGTCTTGATATTGAAGAAACTATTGCCTTTATATCTTCCCGGGGCTCTGTTATAATCATTTTCGCGCCCGCTTCAATCGCAGACTTTATGTACTCTTTAGGTGCGTTTATGCACTCAAGCAGGATGTTAATTTGGCTCATCTTTGATATTGCAGAAATTATTCCCACCGGAACCTGCTCTTTCTTTTGAAATCCCGTTTCAATATAAAGGTAGCGCATGCCGAAATATTCCGCACCAAGAGCATGTATTGCAGCAAGGTGTGTGTCTGACGTTGGAAGCGGCCGAACATCCCCCATCCAGGACATTGTCCCGCCTGGCTCAAAAACAAGGTATGCTGTAGGTATTGTCTCAAGACCCATCTGCTTCAGCACAGGGGCGCCGAGTGCTTGCGCGCCCACCATCCAATATACGTTTCTGGAATTCAGAAGCGTTATGAAAAGAACAGCATCTATGCCATGACAAATATCCTCAACATTTGTCGGCAAAAGAAGAACCGGAAGCTCGTGCTTTTTCAGTTCCTTGACCGTTTTCTCAATCACAAGCGCGGACGTGCCGTGCTTTGGGCGCACGATAAACGCAGACGTGCCTGCATCTCTTGCAGATTTTGATGCCGCTTTCACGTCAGCAGCCCCGCCGTTCTCATCAGGGACAATCAATGTAAAGTGTAGGGCACCTTCCTCTTTCAGGTACTTATTTAGTATCCTTTCTGCCCGACCCTGATTCAATTGCATAACAACCGCAATTACTTGGTACACAATATTTATAAAAACGCGCGAAACAATCTGTAAAACATATATGTTTGAGTACGAAAATGCTTATAAAGTTTCTTACATATACTACTGATAAGTTGTTAATGATGAGGTGTAATATATGGCTGTAATGAGAATTTTGTGTCCTATAGATGGCGTACCCATAGATGATGTATTAAATTACGTTAAAGAAAATGGTGTTAAAGAAGAGCATTATCTAATTGATGGTCCTGGTGCACATAAATATCATGTACTGGACGGCAAGGTAGAACCTCTTTATGAATCAGAAGATCTCTCAACCAAACAACAGATTGTCTCCTTTAATGGTAATACAGATCAAACACTTTTTGTAGATCCGTTTGGCATTCTTACTATGGCAAAAGAAAATATGCCTTTTAGTCAAAGATATCTCGTTATTGATAACGAAAATACTGTTCGGTATTGTAGTCCTACAATATCTCAAAAAGAACTTGATAGCTTAGGTCAGAATACAGGAATTATTTTTCCTAAAGAACAACGAACCATACCAACACAAACAGGAGAGGAATGATTTCTAAAACAATCATTCAAGAAATCACCTTTTCCCAGCATAATCCTTCAAATCCCTGATACCGAGGAACTTGTTCTTTGCAGAGCGTATGGTTCCTGTGACGCCGAGGATTATGAAGACCACGGGCTCTCCGTTTATTTCGCGGATTGATGTAATTGCTGCGCGAAGCTTCTCAACCCCAAAGTGATTGGTGCGTATGATGCCTTTTTTCTTTGAAGCGTCATAGAGGTTCCCTGGCACCCAAAGGCTCATTTCAGCCGTGCCTGCATCTCCGAACAACGCAAGGGACGCCTTCCAGACATTCTCGACAATCCCGCTAAAGGCAATGTCTTTTTTTGATATTACTTCAAATACAACATACCGATGATTCTCTCTCAATGTAGGTGGGAGCATGTTGAGTGCCATATTATTCGACCTCTTTCAGGGATTGTTCTTTCTTCTCCTTTATGCGCACGCCTGGAGCCACGTTTCTCGGATTCTTTTCATCCTTTGCGCGCTTTGCAATCATTTCAGGGATATCTGAGACCGTCCTTATTGCCCGGTCTGTTGCAAGCCCGACCAATGATGCAAGGGATGCCATATCACGCCCTGCCCGCATTTCATATGTGCTTTGGGCTGCGCTCGTAACAATAAGCGGTGCACCGTATTTCTCTGCCAGCATTGCGTTTTTTCTCATGTGTGTCAGCACATGGCAGCGTATTTTCCTGTAGGACTGCAAAAACCCGCGGAAGTTAAGCTCAATTGCGACCCCGTTCTTTGCTGCAAATCCTGCTATCACATGGTCAAGCCCACCGTCCTTTCTCATAAGCTCAGGATGGGCGAGAATATCAACCTTTGGGTTCTCGCATGCTGCGCGGTTTATCTCATCGTCCCCGCCGGACACCACAATCAAGTCTGCTGCCTCACGAAGCGCATTCACCTTTGCCGCGAGTTTTGATGCCTTGTCAACCTTTATTTCTGCACCGACAAGAACCTCAATTTTTGGCTTTGCATCCAGGACCTCTTTTCTTGCCTCAATAATCTCTTTTACAGACTCAATCTTATCAACAATAGCAATGCCTCCGAAACCAAGGCGCTCTGCCATGCGAATCATATCTACCGCATATTCTGTCCCAAAAGACCTTTTAGTGGTCACGTGCAGGTCGTAGTATTTGCGAAGCATTAAAGATTATTAAACATGCAGATTTATATTCACACAAACAGGTGATTTTCAGCGCATCGCGTGTTGATTCGC
Source organism: uncultured archaeon (assembly GCA_965370715.1). Classification (GTDB taxonomy): domain Archaea; phylum EX4484-52; class EX4484-52; order EX4484-52; family B79-G9; genus JAFCBV01. Next base: position 6,524 of record CBDUVQ010000020.1, on the reverse strand, counting down.
GCGCCAAAAAAAGGGGGCCTTAGGGTAGCTTGGTTATCCTTCGGGCTTTGGGAGCCCGGGACCCCGGTTCAAATCCGGGAGGCCCCATCTACAACGAGCGAGCCAGTAAACGGCATGCTCGCTCGTTTACTAGGCGAGCCGTTGGAGAGCTTGAAAAGCTTAAGCAAAAGTACTGTAGATTTTCATGATTTTTTATGAGTGAGCCCAAAATTGGTATGCTCGTTTCAATTTTGGTGTGAACCATAAAAAAGCTTGAAAAGCCTAGCCAATTGCCTTTGTGGATTTTCATGATTTTTGGTGAACGAGGTCTTGCGAAGCATGCTCGCATTGAGCAAGAATCGAGCCACCAAAAAGCCCAAAAATCTGAACCAATTGTATTTGTAAGATTTTTGAGGATCTCGCGCCTTCACCCACTGTAAGTCGCGCGAGACTGCATAGCGAACCAGCAAAAGACTACAAAACACAAAACTAACCTTGAATACTTTTCTTTCTCAAACCCTGTGATACAAAACACCAAACCTGTGTACTTTAACGGCTCATTTCGCCCCAACCTGCGCAACATCATATATCCCGACCCTGAAGTGCTTCATCCAACAAAGCCATGCCAAAAGAACAAGCAATATCATGCCCCACTGCCAGAGCACATCATGTATCAGCGGGAATTTTTCAGTCCCGAAAATCAGGCTCGCATAAATTGATGTGTATATGCGGATAATGTTACCGAAAAAAATCACAGGCGCACCCAGAAGCACTCCTGCAATTCTCGTTTTCGCGCTTGCAGCGCGCACTGCGAATATAAGCCCTGCAAGTGCAAGAAACGACTTCCACCCGACACAGTCCTTGATAATCTCAACTGTCCACAAAGACGGCGTCTCTATATACAAAAAATTGCCTGCATGAGACACAAACGCTCCTGAAAATGAAAGAATGTATGAAACCGACTTTGCAACAATAGCCTGCAGAAAGTATGCATCGAAATTAGTCCACAAAATCATGTGAAAAGGTATTGCAAGAACAGCAAATCTCAAAAGAAATATAAGCGCAGTCCATAGGCGCACCTGAAATAATGTGAAGTTCTTTGTTGTTTTTCTCTCAAAAAGAGCCCATTTTCCGGCAATATCTTTTATGAGCTTCATAACCATACAGAAAACCGAGAATTCCGTATTATGAAGCCACATACATCTTCTTGCCGCAGCAGTTAGGCGCCTCAAAAAGAGTGTCTTCAGGCTTGTTTTCAATTTCTTTCGTGCTCCCGCACGCCGAACACTTGTACGCTGTCATGTTGTATCCCCTCTTTGATAATTTGGGGGCTCTCATTAATAAGTTTTCACCAAAATGTGGGCTTGATTGCATTTCTTTTTTAAAACTTGGATACGAAAGAGATAGCATATCTCTCTGATTCACATTATTGTTCAAAATGAGAGATATTCTGTCAATTGAATACATTAAGATGGTGATTAAATGCCTGAAATTAAAACATATAAGAGGGGCCACAAGCAAACTGGCGGACGAGGACATCAATCCACAGTTTCATGCGGTTTCTGCGGAACAATTGTGCCGCGCCACAAAACATTCACGACCCAAAGAGGGTTTCGTATAACTGATCCTTTGCTCAGAAAAGAAGTAGATCGGCAAGACGTTTCTACAACTGTGGAAAAGGTCTATGCGTGTCCTGCCTGCGCAAGGCACCGCTCAATTGTCCAGCACAGGACAGGAACCGGACAGCGCATTCAGGGCGGCAGAAAACGCGGAAAAAGATAGTTAACTGTTTTTTGCTGGTTAAGAACTTGGGCTCGGATGGGCGGAAACCACAATATCATAATTTACAGGATGTCCCTGCAAGACCTGTTTCGCCCACCGAGACGTTTTGTGTTGTAAGTCACAATACATTTATGGCGCTCACCCACTTATAAGATTATCTGTTGTTCCATGCCGATAACCATCAAAAGACGAATTGTTTGGTACAGGTGCTGATTTGTGTTCCCTCCTATAACTGAAATAAAAAGAAGGCGAAAATTTCTTGATATTACTCAGGCAGATCTTGCCAAAAAAAGCGGAGTCTCCCAATCCCTGATAGCAAAAGTAGAATCAGGTATCAGCGAGCCGTCGTACCTTTCTGCCAAGAAGGTATTTGAAACTCTCGATGCTCTTGAAACAAAAAACAGCACTGTTGCGCGCGATATAATGAAAAGGCGCGTTGTGACTGTCCAGAAGAGCGAGCTGGTTTATCGCGCAATCGAAATCATGAAGAAGTTTAATGTCTCACAAATTCCGGTAATGTCAGGAGATCTGCTTTCAGGAAGCATTTCTGAAAAATCAATACTGGATAAGATTGCAGATGGAAAACATGATCTTGCATCCGTAAAGATACGCGATATCATGGATGATGCATACCCTACCATCGGAGAGAACACTCCTCTTGCAACAGTCATATCAATTCTTCAGCACAACCCGGCAATACTTGTCATGGCAAATGAAAATATTTCCGGCATAATAACAAAGGCAGATATATTCAAGATATTTGAGCCTCACAAGAAATAAAATCCCTAATATCTCATAAGGATTAAATTGTTTTCTTTAACTACAACAAGAATTTACTCTTCATCTTCTTCAGAAGATTTCTGTTTCTTAATTAAAAAAGAGCTTAGCAGCATCTGTTTTTTGAGTGCGAGCGCCTGCCAGTTTTCCATGCACTCTATTATGCAGGCGCCTATATATAGAAGCCAGTAAAAACAAAATCCATTTTATGATATTGCTTTTAAAAAATATATTTCCAAGAACCACACACTGTTTTTTTTTGAAACCCAAACAACAATTACGGGCGTGCCTTTTCTATTCGTTAATATATCTTCATCAAAAACAAGAAAGTTGTAATCTGTGCTGCAGAGATTACCAGAAGACCCATTGATATCACAGTTGCGTTTGGTGTTCCAAATACTACGCCGCCCCACAACACCAAAAAACCAAGCAGTACGAGCGCCACCAGCATAGCCAACAATATCTTCTCACTACTTCTTGATTCAAACACCATATATATCACTAAAATTGATGCGCGCGCTCATATATAGAATTTGATGAAGAATAATATAGTTTATAAACTATTCATTTAAGTACATATAACTTTTACGGGTTTGTTTTAGTCTTAAGAGCTCCGACAGGACAAAATTTAACGCATATTTTACAATCATTGCATTTTTTGGAGTCACACTTAACAGCCATGTTAGAAAGAATCAATGCATCCTGCGGGCAGACTGAAACACACCCTCCACATGCAAGGCATTTGCTTTGGTCTGAAAAAACACTCATCATAATCCCGTCGGGCTTTCAATAAACCTTGTTCTAAGTTCTGGAAACTCTTTTTTAAGCTTTTCGGATAACGCTATGACACCAAAACGCTCTGTTGCATAGTGGCCTGCATATACTGCGTTAATACGCGCCTCAAGTGCATCGTGATATGCAGCGTGTCTGGGCTCGCCTGACAAAAGAGTATCAAGGCCTGCTCGTTTCATCTGCCCTATTGCAAATGAGCCGCTTCCGCTTACAATTCCAATATTCCTAACACTTTTTTGACCAAAAAACTGCGCTGATGCAACAGCACCGATACGGCTTTCCACAAGCTCAAGAAAAGCATTTTGAGCCATTCTTTTCGGCAGCTGCCCTCTTACTCCACAGGCAACGCCCTCGTACCTGCCGAATGGCTTTCTTTTCTTTATGCCCATAGCATCAGCAATAACTGCGTTGTTGCCCACTTCCTTGTGTATATCAAGCGGTAAATGCGCAGCATAAAGGGCCATATTGTTTTTTCGAAGAAATCTTATCCGTTCCCTTGCAAATACATCAAGTTTTGCACCTTCCCAAAACAAGCCGTGATGAACTACAACAAGCTCGGCACCGAGCTTTTTTGCCTTGAGAAATACATCCATGCATGCGTCCACAGCAAATACAGCAAGCTCAACCTGCCTTTTCCTGCTTTTCACCTGAAGACCATTTTGGGAGCTATCAAGTATCTTTTTTACAGACAGGTACTTGTCCAGAAACACCTCAATGTCTGAAATATTCATAAGACTAGAGTGTTACTGAAATTAAAAAAGATACTGCACATTTAGAGTGCGCAGTAGTCTTCGGTTGCAACAGTTCCATCTCTGTAATCACATGTTATTGATATGGCAGTGCCTTGTGGCGGTATTGCACGTATGACAATCCCATCAACAAGAGGCTGCCCGGCACAAGCAACAACAACCGATGATTGAGGGGCGTTAACTGTAGCAGCAACACATGGTACCGCTCCGGCATAAACTACAACATCTGTGGCAAATGTTGTGCTTCCTGTGTTTCGAACCGCAACTTGAGTTATATCTGCATCCTCATAAACAGCATCTATTGAAACAGCACCAGCCATTTGGCCGGTCCTTTCTGCAAGGCTATCACTAACAGTATCCTGTGTCTCTTGCTGAACATCCTGGAACCATATATATGCCATCCCGGCTGCTGCAACAGTCATCATAAGAAGCAAAACCAAAGCAATAACTGGTGTTATGCCTTTTCTTTTTCCAAACATAGTATTCATTTTTTTCATAATATTACCTCACTTATCCAATTTGTCATATATCCTAATCAAAAGTATCGCGGTTATGATCTGTGCTGCAGAAACCATGAGAAGGCCCATTGCAATCATTGTTGTCTGAGGTGTACTAGACATCATACCTCCGCCGAGCATCAAAAATTCAGTGATTGTAATGACCACCAAGGCAGCTATGAAAAGCCACTCCATGTTTCGTGCTCCAAGTTTCATAATGTCTCTCTCACCTTGACAATAATATAGATGCAGAACCACTATATATAATTTTCTGCCAGTGTATTATCCATTTGTCGCCCTTCTAGCCAAAATTGATGATGTGATACCTGAAGACGCACTTGGAGCAAGCTTCCTCACATTCCTGTCAAGAGATGCAAGAGTGTCTGCAAGAGTGTTGTTCACTTCAAGTGTTTTTGATGTTGCCTCATTCATCTTTTCAAAATACGGCTTCATGGCATCAGCCATACTTTTAGAATCGTTGCCTTCAAACTCTGACTCGCTGGCATCACGCAATATGCCTATAAATTCTGACAGCCTTTCCTGATTAACATTCATCTTGCCTATAAGAACCGCCATATCCTCTCTAAGCCCCTGGTTTGCCTTGACAACCTCATCAACTATTTTTTGGTTTAATTCAACCATGTCAAGAATCTTGTCAACAAACCGCTCAAGGTTTTGGGTTGTCTTTGTTGTCTCAATCGAGTCCAGCCTTTTCTCAATGCGCCGCAGCGGAGTAAGCGGAACGACCTCAAAATCATCCTGTGCATCATCTGTTTTTTGTTTCATCATATATCTCAAAGAGTATTATATAGGCTCTCCGTATATATAGTTAACTATGCTTTGCTGCGCGCCCTCACTGTGATACTATGCATGAATTCATCATAAAAACCAATAAAAAAGAAGAACTTGTAGACATATCAGCAGAGATTTCCAAAATAGTTCTGAAGTCAGGAATTAAAGAAGGAACTCTTACAGCTTTTGTGCCTCACACGACAGCAGGCATTACCATAAATGAAGGCGCAGACCCTGATGTAAAAAAAGATATTCTAAGCGCGCTGTCCCGCATTGTGCCTGGCAATGAAAACTATGCTCACGCAGAAGGAAATTCCCCTGCGCACATAAAATCAAGTATGATGGGCAGCTCAGTCAATATAATAATAAAGGATAGTCATCTTGCCCTAGGTACCTGGCAGAAAGTTTTTTTCTCAGAATTTGACGGCCCACGGCAAAGAAAGGTTTGGGTTGCTTTATCAGAAAATCTTAGTTCTTAGTCAAATTTATAAAGTTATAACGCTGTTATAAATTATGCATTATGTATATCTTGACAACGCTGCCACAACGAAGGTGTGTCCTGAAGCTACTGAAACAGTTCTAAAATATATGAAAGAATACGGCAATGCGTCCTCTTTGCACACTTTAGGCCAAAGAACAAAAGAATCTCTTGAGGCCTCGCGCGCGTCAATTGCAAAAACAATTGGTGCAACCCCTGACGAGCTGATATTCACATCAGGCGGGACCGAATCAAACAATCTCGCAATTCTCGGCGCTGCCCGTGCGAACACAGAGCGCGGCAGGCACATCATCACAACAAAAATCGAACACCCTTTTGTATTAAGTGCATTTGCCGCGCTGGAAAAAGAAGGGTTTGAAGTAACCTATCTTGGCGTAGACAAGGAAGGATTTATCAACCTCGCAGAACTTGAAAAAAACCTTCGCAAAGACACCAATCTTGTAAGCATAATGCATGCCAACAATGAAATAGGAACCATTGAGCCAATAAAGGAAGCCGGAGAAATCATAAAATCAAACAGCAATGCACTTTTTCATATTGACTGTGCGCAGTCCTATGGAAAAATCCCTGTTAATGTTGAAGAAATAAAAGCAGACTTAGTTACAATCAATTCACACAAAATCCACGGGCCAATGGGTGTTGGCGCGCTCTACATCA
>CBDUVQ010000019.1:0-12873 GCA_965370715.1 uncultured archaeon | reverse complement strand
CTGAAAAAATTTGCTGCAAACTCATTGCTTAGAAAGTCACCGCAGTTTATGAGAACCTCTATTTTTTCAGCATCAATTGTATCAAGCACTTTTTGCGCGAGCGCCTCGCTTCTGTGCAGGTCTGCTGTGCAAAGGATTTTCATAACTAAAGTTTGAAAGAAATAGTTAAAAAGGTATAAACTATTCTCCATACATTCTCAAGTGGCTATTCCTAACCGGCTTTGCAAGCTTTGCAATCGCTTTATCAAAGTCAGCCATACAAATCTTTGTATTGCTGCTCCTTATCGCAAAGTACCCTGCTTCTGTGCAGGCAGCCTTTACGTCTGCTCCGGAGAATTTTAATGTCTTTTCTGCAAGAGCCTTTAGGTCTACATTTGAATCAAGGCTCATTTTGGCTGTATGTATCCTGAATATTTCTTCTCTTCCTTTTGCGTTTGGGAGAGGCACCTTGAGCATCCTGTCAAGCCGCCCCGGGCGTGTAACAGCAGGGTCTAGTATGTCAAGCCTGTTTGTTGCCCCTACAACCTTGACGTTTCCAAGCGGGCGAAAGCCGTCAATCTCAGCCAAAAGCTGCATAAATGTGCGCTGTACCTCGCGCTCGCCTGATGTTCCGACCTCGATTCTTTTTGCAGCAATTGCGTCAATCTCATCGATGAATATGATTGAGGGCGCTTTCTCGCGCGCAAGGTCGAAGATAGACTTCACAAATTTTGTTCCTTCTCCTATGAACTTCTGCACAAGCTCAGAGCCGACAATCTCAATAAATGTCGCGTGAGTCGTTGCTGCCGCCGCTTTTGCAAGAAGCGTCTTTCCTGTGCCCGGCGGACCGTGAAGAAGTATACCTTTCGGTGGATCTATACCGACCTTTTCGAAAAGATCGGGGTGAAGAAGAGGCATCTCAAGGACTTCGCGCATTTCCTCAACCTGGCTTTCAAGCCCGCCGACAGTCTTCCACGACATTTTCGGCTTCTCTATGATAACATAATTTGAAACATCAAAGTGCTTTGTGACCCCTATTTTTTTCACGACAACAAGGGACTTTTGCTCAATTAGCACGCGGTCATGAATCTTCAGATGCCCCTCAAGCTCGCGTGCGACCTTGACATAAAAGTCCCCTCCATTGAGCCTGATGACCACCTCTCCCGGAGACATGATATCAACGATTGTGCTTACGAGAAAAGGCATGTGCTGGTATTTTGAAAGTTCGTTTTTCAGCTCGTCGACAGTGTTCTTTAAAAGGGCGTTCTCCTCATCGATTGTGAGCGCGCCCGGAATTATGCCGTCAATCAGCGTTTCTCCTGCTTTTACAGATTCCATAAAAAACATTGATGGACAGACTATATATAATTATTCAAAAGGGTGTCAAGACCGGGCAAAAACATTCTTTTTTGCTGAAAACCACAGTTAGCTTTATAAGCTTACATTCAGAATGAAATTGAATTGTTGTTGTGTAAACTGCGCATTCTGAAATGCATCAAGGCAGTAAGGAAAGTATTTAAAACTTAAACACGCAATAATCGGGCTTATGCGTTGTTTTGCGCATAGTTTGAGTACATATTAATCTAGTTGAGGTGTATAGAGATGGCTGACAAAAAACCGCACATGAACTTGGTGACTATCGGTCACGTAGATGCTGGTAAATCGACTCTTGTCGGAAGACTGCTTTGGGATACAGGAAATGTTCCTGAACAGGAAATGAAAAAAATAGAAGAAAAGGCAAAAGAACTCAAGAAAGAGTCATTCAAATTTGCATTCCTTATGGATACTGTCAAAGAAGAGCGCGAGCGCGGTGTTACAATTGACATCATGCACAAACGCTTTGACACACCTAAATATTATTACACAATAATCGATGCCCCGGGGCATCGTGACTTTGTCAAGAACATGATTACCGGCGCGAGCCAGGCAGATGCTGCGATTCTCGTGATTGCAGGAAAATCCGGTGTCGAGTCGCAGACAAAAGAACACGTTTTTCTTATCAAGACACTTGGTCTTAAACAGCTTATCATTGCAGTAAACAAGATGGATGACCTAAAGTACGATGAGGCAGCATTCAAAAAGATAAAGGATGATGTATCAAAACTTCTTATAAGTGTTGGGTTCAAGCCAGACGCAATTCCGTTTATACCCCTCTCCGCATGGGTTGGAGACAACATAGCAAAGAAGTCTGAGAACACTCCATGGTACACAGGAAAAACACTTCTTGAGGCACTGGATGACTTTACAGTCCCGGAAAAGCCAACTGACAAGCCACTTCGGCTTCCGGTTCAGGACTCGTACACCATAACCGGTGTCGGAACAGTTCCTGTCGGAAGAGTTGAGAGCGGCATAATCAAGCCGAATGACAAAATAATTTTCATGCCATCCGGCAAGATAGCTGATGTCAAGTCAGTTGAGATGCACCATGAGCAGATGCCGCAGGCAGTTGCCGGAGACAATATTGGCTTCAATGTGCGCGGCCTTGGAAAAGATGATGTCGGTCGTGGTGATGTTGCAGGTCATGTTAACAGCCCGCCTACAGTTGCAGAGGAATTCACTGCGCAGATAATTGTTCTGCAGCACCCCTCTGTCATCACAAAGGGATACACTCCTGTTTTCCACGTGCACACAGCGCATGTTGCGTGCCAGATTACAGAGATAGTAAAGAAAATCAACCCGGCAACAGGTGAAACTGTTGCAGAGAACCCTGATTACATCAAGGCAGGTGACGCAGCGGTCATTAAATGTAAGCCAAAGACTCCGCTCGTTATTGAAAAGCAGACAGACTTCCCGCAGCTAGCAAAATTCGCCATGCGTGACATGGGACAGACAATTGCTGCAGGAATGTGTATAGATCTCGTGCCTGTAAAAAAAGCAGCAAAATAATCACAGCACAAATACCATAAACTTTGAGTGCGAAGAAATTCGCACTCAGTATAGGTGTATATAATGCAAATTGCGCGCGTTAAACTAAGCGGAACGAATTACGGAGACTTGGAAGAAGTCTCGCGCCATATAAAACAGATTGCAAGCAAATTTGGCGCAAGCGTAGCAGGGCCTATACCGCTTCCAACAAAGAAGCTCAAAATCACAACAAGGAAGGCGCCGTCAGGGGATGGCACCGAGACCTATGAGAAGTGGGAGCTTCATGTCCACAAAAGGGTTGTTGATGTCGGAATGAACGAGCGCGCTCTTCGTCAAATTATGCGTGTTGATGTGCCTGATTCTGTGAATATTGAGATTGAACTGAAAGAGTAATCTCTTTTTGAATTTCTGATTCTTATGCCTGTTTTTCTTAAAATCCATTCTTTTCCTGAAGGCAATGTTATCGCCCTTTGCGACAAAGATATTCTTGGCAAGCGCTTTGAGGAAAAAGAACTTGTTCTTGACATAGATAAGGATTTCTACGAGGGCGAGGAAGCCTCTAAAGAAGATGTCTTCAAAGCACTCGGGGAATGCGTAAGCGCAACCATTGCAGGAAATGAGGCTGTGGCTCTTGCGCTTGAGTGCAACGCTGTATCTGAAGGCGGAGTAAAGGAAGTTTGTGGCATTAAGTGCGCCCTGATGTTTCGCATTTAGAGCCTCTCCGCCGTTCGTGGCTCGGTGAAATAAATTGATTTAAAAAATGAAGAAAATAATAATAAAATGTGATAAAATGCACATATATTGGGCTCAATTCGAGATAATTAAAGGAGAAATTTTCCGCTTTGATACTCGAATTTATTTGAATGAAACTAAAAAACCAAATGATAATGATGTTTGCATAGGAGCTGTTGTTGGTAAAAATCCGGGCTCAGCTACATTTTCTAATAATGGAACGCAGTTACAGCCAATAGAACTAAAGGGGGATAGATTATTACCAACTGTTAGGAATGTCGTTTTCAAGGCATATGACTCCGCAGGGATTAAAGTACCAGATAAAGCATATATACAAGTGTTAAATCTTTTTTACATTTGTGAACCTGATCTAGATAAAGCTATTAAAAAAATTAATAATTATAAGAATGCAAAAATCTGTGTTTCAGAGTTAAATGAATTCCCATGGATTTGGTATGTCTGGGGAGGTAAATTGGCAAAGCTAGATAACTTCAAAAAGAGGTTTGGTGAAATAAAAGCAGTCAATCATTTTTATTTTGACAAAGATTCAGACTCCGTTGTTACAGAACCGCCATCAAAAGATGCCTTCGCAAAGCATACACAGGGATTAAAGCATGATTCTATTGTTCCATATATATCAAAACTACTTGGTACTAGTTGATTTTATATTCGCAAATCAATTGCTCTATCCGCAATTAAGGGCACTTTTTCTATCCTTTACCGAGCCATCATACAAAAAGCAAGTACATTTGCTCTTTCGCATTTAAAGATGGTGTCCGAAATACTCATATGAATTCAAAATTCTGCCCTTCGTGTGGCCAGGATGCAGACGAGCTTTTTAATGGCCTCTGTAAGCGCTGTTTTTCAGGTAAGGTAAAACTGCTTGAAATACCGGACAAAATAGAAGTCAAATATTGCGACTGCGGCAGGATAAATGTCCGCAGAAAGTGGAAGTATTACGAAACCATTGGTGCTGCCATAAAAGATGCCGTCACATCCAATGCAAAGGCATTCAGAGGAGCAAAGATTTCTGCAAATTTTAGAACCCCCTCTGTTATGGAACCCCTGAAGATTGCAGTCACCGCATCAGCAGAGGCTGTTGTGAATGGAAAAACAGTGTCTGACTCAAAGGATATATTTGTTTACACATCGCGCCAGGCATGTACTGTGTGCGGAAAAAGGCGCGCTGGCTATTATGAGGCAATAATCCAGATACGAGGGGCAAAAAATAAAGAGGTTCTCGAGCTCGTACAATCTGAACTTGAAATTATGTTTGTTGATGATGAGTCTTCTTATGTCTCAAGGGTTGAGGAGAAAAAAGAGGGCATTGATGTGTATGTGGGTGCAAAAATACCTGCAAGAAAGGCAATTGAGAAAGCCAAAAAGATATATAATGTAGAGACAAAGAGGTCTTATAAACTTGTTGGTACAAAAAACGGTAAACCAGTGGCAAGAGAAACTATGCTTTTGAGAGTAAAAGAGGGGATATAATTGGTATTTCGTAAGTTCAAAACCAAAAAAAAGCCAGCCGGCGCATCAGAAGAATACGTAGGGCGCATTCCGACACCACGAGGCGCCCAGACAATGGGTGTTGTAGAGTCGCGCCTTGGCTTTGGAAAAATGCGCGTTGTATGCTCTGATAAGAAGCTTCGCATCTGCAGAGTTCCGGGCAAATACAAAAGGCGGATTTGGCTTCGTGAAGGAGATATTGTTCTTGTAGAACCCTGGGAGCTTGAGGGTGACAAGAAAGGAGACATCATAGTTAAATACAGGCCTGCACAGGTTGGTATGCTGCGCAGGCAAGGACTTCTGGATGAGTTGGGTGTTTAGAACACCACTTCTTTTGTTAAAAGCATTAATCCTTCCAGAGCAAAGAATATGCTATATGTCTCAAAGAATACGAAAAGACTCAAATGACAGGAAGACGGTTTGCGGTGCGCTCGACTTCTCAACAGTGAAGACTATATACAAGCTGATTGAGCGCAAGGAAATTGACGCAATTGAGGGTATCATAGAGGAAGGAAAAGAGTCTGTGATAATTCTTGCAACCAAAGACGGTGAGAAACGGCTTATCAAGGCATACAAGATTAATGCTTCTAATTTTAACAACATGAATAAGTACATTTTAGGGGATATGCGGTTCCGCGGCGTAAAACATTCAAAGCGCGCAATAGTATATGCATGGTGCAAAAAGGAGTTCTCAAATCTTGCGCGCGCAAAAAAAGCAGGTGTAACTGTGCCGGAGCCTTATGCTTTTTTGAACAACATCCTTGTGCTTGAGCACATAGGAACTGATGATATTGCGCCGCCCTTAAACAAGGCGTACATAAAAGACCCTAAAAAGACATTCGATACAATAATCAAAGAAACAAAAAAGCTTTACAAGGAGGCGGGGCTTGTGCACGCAGACCTCAGCCAGTTCAATATACTTATGGACGACGGAAAAGTTGTCCTGATTGATTTTGGGCAGGCAACTCTTCCAACTCATCCGCATGCGGATGAGTTTCTTGAAAGGGATGTTCGAAATGTTTGCAAGTATTTCTCAAAGCTCGGCGTCAAGTGTGACGAGAAAAAGGTTATTGAGCAAATAAAGGGCTAACGCTTTTTCTTTTTCCCTGTTGTTTTCGCGCGCTCTATATAGAAAGAAGTATATGCAAGTGCCGACAGGGGCTGTACGAGTAAAAGCGAGATAATTATCCATACTTTTGGAATATAGCCGATTATGATGTCTGCGGCAAAGAAGACAAGCACAAGCGCAAGGAACTGGATGTAGTTGCTCCTTACAATAGTGTAGCTTTTTTTGACAGCGTCTATTGCGCTTTCGCCACTGATAACAACTGCCTGATTAATTAGGGAGAACAGCATTGCGAAAAGCGAGAAAATAATCACTTCAATGGTTATCATAACCTCTAAAGCCTCAAGATTTTCGTAAAAAACAGCAAGTGTCGGAAGAAATAATACTGCTGCACCTGCAAGAAGCACGGCAACTGCAAGAAGTTGTGCACATATCACGGTTTTGTATTTCTCTTTTGCAATCGAGAACATTGTCTCGATTTTTGCATTCTTTTTCCCGAGCGCGTCTCTGTAAATGCCCGTAAGCCCTGCGCGAAGCGCAAGAGCAACGAGAATTGTTATTACAAATAATATGCCTGCAAGGATAAAATAAGGCGATGTCATGATTTGAGACGCAGATTCTTCACTTATGTTTCCTTCTGCATCCACAAAAGGCATGGCACTTAAAGTCAGCCCGCTGGCAACCAACAACATTAGCCCAAGAATTATTGCAGCCGCAACCAAATGCGCACCTACGATTGTCTGGAAATTTTTCTTATATGCATTCCACGCGTTTTCAATATGTTCTGTAAGTGCCATATAAATTATTCACCATTAGACCTTATAAAACCAACTGTTGACGCAAGTGAACTTATATCTTAAGAAACGTCCTTATTTGTTCATGCAGTGCGGCGAACCCTTGTTTCTGCGGTTCCTCACCGCATAGGTGGCCTGCGAGCTGCACTATTGCTTTTGCAGTCCTGTTTTTCGGGGCGTGAATCACAAGTGGTGTGCGCTGAGCTATTGCCTCGCGCACTTTCCTGTGATCATGAAGTGTTGCAAGGACCTGCATTTCTGTCATGCTTTCAATAGACTCTTGTGTGAGCTCATGGCCCTCGCGCATGACTTTGTTAAGCACAAGGCCGAGGACTTCTTTTCCCTTGCGCTCTGCCAGCTTTTTTGCAGCAACAGCGTTTGCCACAGCAGGGTGCTCTGGGTTGGTTACTATGATAACTGCATCTGAAGATTCAACAGCAGCCTCGACTTCCTTGTCTGTGCCTGCTGCTGCATCTATGAGTATGAAGTCATTCGCGCCGATAAGGGGTTTTATGCATTTTTTAAGGCCCCCGTAATTAAGGGCTATTTCGTCAAGATATGCGGGTATTACTGTGAATCCTGCCGGGTGCCGGTACATTGCCTGCGTGATGAATGCATCATTGCGAAGAACCTCATTGAGTGAGATGGGATAGCAATCTGCAGAAGGAAGCCCAAGGTGCATTCCAAGGTTCGCGCCAGTGACATTGCCGTCAATCACGGTTACATTCTTGCCCTTTTTGGCAAGGGATGCGCCAAGGTTTGAGACAAGAGTGGTCTTTCCGACACCACCTTTTCCTGAAATAACAGATATTATTCTTGTCATAAATGCCCCTTTAATTAATTGCATGAGGTGGTATTTAAGGTTTCGAAGAATTCGCGCGTTTGCCGTTAAATCCTGAAAAGCTTCTCTATGTTTTTATCATCTCTTTTATTTTTCCTGTCTTTCTCAGAATAGTTGGCATGGTTTTCAACATACTTCATGTCCTGCAGGGACTTGTACGCGCCAATACCAACTACGTCTGTGTATGGGTTCTCTATCTGCGTTTCAAGTGCGAAAATATCAGTGACACCATACTTTTCAAGAACCTTAGGCGGTTCCGGGGGTGAGAGTTCAACATCTCCCTCAAAGATAGCGAACATGCTTTCCTCCCACCAGGACATCGGCTTTATTGCTCCCTGAGAAATCGTTACTCCTCGGGGTGCTTTTGACCTGAAAGCCCAGACAAGATTGCCATCCATGTCAAGGCATCTAAGATGGCCGTCAAAAGATGTAAAGTACAAACGGTTGCCGTACAGCACAGGCGTACAAGAAAACGAGAATGCGTCCACAGTTTCTGAAGACCTGTATGACCAGACCTTGCACCCTTCTTTGTCAAGAGCATATATTCCGTCTGAACCAAAATATATTCTGTCTTTAATAATTAAGGGGCTGATAGCCAAGCCCATGTTTGCCCTAAATTTCCATTCCAGCGAACCATTCTTTTTGTCAAATGCATAAAGATGCCTGTCGCGACTCCCAAAGTAAACATTTTTTTCATCGCATGATATGCAATTATATGCTTCCTCGCTTGAGTGGAATTTCCATATAAGTGTTCCTGTATTCTTGTCAAGTGCATAAAGCCAGCCCATTGAGTCTGCGGCATAAACTACATTGTCTGAAATGCAGGGCGCTCCAATAAGAATTTCGCCGTTTGCCCTGAATTTCCATATCAAGGAACCGTCAAGGTTGAGGCAGTACAGGTAGTTGTCTGTTGAGCCAAAATATATTCTGTTATTGTCAATAACCGGGTCTGAAAAAATCTCGTTGTTTGTCTTGAATTTCCAGAGAATTTTTTGTGTTTTCGATGATACTGCATAAAAGTATGTATCACACGAACCGAAATAAATCGTGCTGTCTTTAATGATTGGTGATGAGACAATAATACCACCCGTGCGCACTTTCCAGAGAACATTTTTTTCTTCAATAGACACCGCGTAAAGATTGTTGTCAAAACACCCGAAATATAGAATGCCCTCCAGTAAAGCGG
This sequence comes from uncultured archaeon, assembly GCA_965370715.1. GTDB lineage: Archaea > EX4484-52 > EX4484-52 > EX4484-52 > B79-G9 > JAFCBV01. The sequence continues at coordinate 3,901 of CBDUVQ010000019.1, read as the reverse complement.
GCGAGGACATTATGATGCCGTCTGTTAATAGGCTCCAGATTTCATTCCCGTTTTCAGCGTCAACTGCATAGAAGTATTTGTCGCACGCACCAAAATACACTGCATTTTCATGCATGACCAGGCGCGCGAAAATACCGCCACCCTCGCCTATTTTTTTGAAGTCTATTGCAGGCATAAAATACAAGTGTTGGCGCAGATTTATAAGACCGTGGCAGATAGATTATGAAATTCAAGGCAAAATATTCTTTTGAAGACGGGATAAGGCGCTACGTAGGCTATTTCTAAAAACTCAAGCCAACGTGCATTTCATCCATTTTCACTCTTCCGCAGAATATAGAACACTGCCGGCTTTTTCAGGAAGGCTAGGTGGCGCATAGTGAAGTGGGGGTGTTAGTATTATAATGATTCGAGAAATACAAGGACCCGATATCCTTTTCTGTTCACATCACTAAGAACCAACTGCATGTTATTACACGCGCCAGTTTAATGTTTTTTCATACCAGCATTCACCCACACCCATTATGGTGTGAGTTTACATATTCTTTTGCACCAAAACAAGCGCAAAAGTCATTAGGTGCAATATCATTGTATGATATGTGTGTGGCTTATGCACCCCACCTAGCTTTCCCTTCTATTTAGGTCAATAGATAGAAACCTTATGGGGTTCGGATTTTACAAATTTTAAAATGTAGAATAAATGAAGCAGAACTAATTAATGCTCAAAATGTGAAAGCGCATGTTAAAAAAATGATGGAACATATTAAGCACATTAATTGAATGCATTGCCACACAATTCATGAGTGACTTAGCATCTGTTAGCCGACCTCCATAGAGAAATTTGTTGAAGCCATAATTCAAGTACTATCAAAGCCCATAACAATTTTCCACGAAGATGGATTTTTTTTGCATGTTCGTTTATATATCGTTTCAAGACACTTGGCTTTATCCATTTATGAATCCGTGCAGCAGGATCTAATAAGATTCCAGCAGCCCATTTAGAACCAGCCCCCGATAGCCATTGATCGGGTAAACTTGGAAAAAGGATCTTTGGTCGTTTTAATATTGCATCGGGTAAAAAAGGTTTTGCTACTCTCTGGAGCCATTCTTTCCCGGAGCTACCAAAGAGAGTAGTTACAGGGATTTGCAAAGAATATTCAACAATTCGGTGGTCTAGAAATGGTACTTTTGCTTCAACACCATGTGCCATAGTCATTCTATCTAGACGCATATTATGATATTCTGTAAGACGTTCCCATCTTTCAAATACAAGTGCTTGATCCATATCCAAAAATGGCTCAATTTTCTGATTAAATCCGTCAACCATGGGTTTGAGAACATCCCTTGCTGCTGCGGTATATAACTCATTTGCTTCATTCGGTTTCATTGTCCAACACAATGATGGATAAGTAGTAATTGGATCAGGAGTATTAAGCCAACACGCATGTCTTTCATACCCCATGAAAAACTCATCCGATCCGTCTCCTGTAATGACTGATTTAATCCCTAACTCCCGTGCACGTTTTGCCATGAGGTATGTACCAACATGAATGGGATTTTCTAAAGGTTCATCAAGATACGAAATGAGTTCTATAAGTGTCTGCCTTGCTAAAGAATCTGAAATAGACACCCATTCAAATGGTATCTTAAAATATTTTTCTAATAATTTTCCGTAGCTTTCATCTACAACGGATTGTGGTAAAAATTTTAATGAAATCGGTTGTTTATATGGTGAATAAGGTGATTTTAATGCAATTGATGTTACTAATGAAGAATCCAGTCCACCTGATGTGAAGAAACCACCCGTAATATCAGCATGCGCATGTTCCCTAATTACTTGCGTGAAAAGCTCTCTAAATTGTTTAATCTGAATATCTGGATTAAAAACTTTTTTATTATGAGTTAATGTCCAGTAACGTTTTTGAGATACTTTACCATTTTCAAAGATCATTGTTTCTCCAGGCAACACTCTCTTTATGTCTGGAAAAACGCTTGACCTCCCTGCTTGAAATCGATATCTCAAAATATGGTCAAGTGCTGCAAAGTCTATTTCTGGCGGAGCGTCCATAACTGCATAAATTGCTTTTATCTCCGATGAAAAAATAACGCAATTATTTGAATGAAAATAATACAATGGCTTTATTCCGAGGGGATCGCGCCACAATTGCAATTTATTATGTTGTTCGTCATAAATAGCGATAGCAAACATACCAGCTAATTTTTTAATAAAAGTTTGTCCAAACTCCTCAAACAAGGGCAAAATAAGAGATGTGTCACTATGTTGATTAGTTGGCGGATGCGATAATAATTTTCTTAAATCCTTATAATTGACTATCTCGCCGTTAAATAAAACATACTTTTTGTCAATTTCCATTGAAGCGATTGTCGTAAGTTCCGTTGGAGAAACGATTGCGAGTCTATTATTCCCTAGTGCCGCCTGATCGGATATGAATATGTCGCTCTCATCGGGTCCACGATGCTTTGTTATGTTTTGCATAACATCAATTTTGTGTTGTAATTCCTTGCGAGAGACTTTATTAAAATATATAATCCCATTAATTCCACACATATGATTCACTCGCAGTCCATCATTTTTGAAAAATATTTCTAAAGTTAATCTTAATTCTCTTCTTCAATAACCTCATTATATAAAGTTTTTATTGTTCTAGTTTTAGGATCAAACAATACCTCGGTGCCCGTTTTTAGGCTTTTTGTATTTATTCCACCAATTGCTCCTTTTCCAAGTTCTCTTGCTCTTTGTGCTCCATGAGCTACTATGCCCGCATTTTTAATAACCAAACCTGCTGATTGAGCAATAAGTGGATCATGACTCAAATTCAGTTGAGTAGCAGCGATAATGACAGGAATATCCTGCTCTTGGTATTGTTGCATTACCTCATTCACCCAATCCAAATTTTCAAAGTCATCAACATTTACAAGAACACCTTTTACTTTTGGTCCTTCTGCTAGAAATTTCCCTCTGGCTTCTGTAAATGCAACATCCTCTTTTGCTGATAAACTCAACAAGTCTATATACGATTCTCGAATAACGGGCGGCAAATCAAGTTCAGCATAGTTTTCAAACGACTGTTTACGAGAAGATATTATGTGAAGCAATGATTTGCTATTAACGGCGAATTGAGGCAGTTCTCTTGGATAAAGATGATAAATATCGCCTTCTTCCAACCCGGTTCTTTTTCCTAATAGCTCAAGAGTATCTCTTAAAAACAAATATTCTTTTGTAAAATAATATTTAGCTGTTTCTCTTACAGCCATGTAGGTTTGAGACGCTTGCATGACCTGTGCTAGTTCATCTCGGTCTCCTTCTAGTACGCTAGCAAGTACGGTTTCTTGAGCAATTATTCGTGCTTGTCGTTGTTTTTCAAAATCTGTTTTATATTGGCCTGTTTGGCGAAGTCCCCGAACATAAGCACTTAGTCTTTCAGGGTCATCCCTCATTGGTTTATGTCTAATCTCTAACATTTCCCCCGTGCTATAGTGGCCAATCAATTCTTGAGCAACACGTAACGCTTCTTCTTCAGAACCCGCTTCAGCAATAGCGATATTTGCATCCGTTATAGAGCTTCCGTCTAGTCCCTGATTTAATCGCGAATACAACATCTGTGCTTCATCTTCTCCAATTCCTAATTTTTGTTTTAATAAATTCTGCAGTCTTTGTGAATAGTAAAACCCTAACCGCGCACCATTAACGAAATCAACATAAGACTCAGTCCTATTATGTTCTAAAATATCAATTGCATGACTGGCTAGTTGCTCGTCCGTCATACTATGCAAATCAGATTCCTGTATTTCCTGAATAAATCTTGAAGTTTCGGGAAGCCTCATAGCATGAAACTCAAAAAGATAATTCCAAGACAGATCTTGCCTATTGCCGTTTTCATGC
>CBDUVQ010000018.1:0-13200 GCA_965370715.1 uncultured archaeon | reverse complement strand
ACCTTATCCTGTAAGATATTTTGCTCGCACTGAATAAATCATAAACTTTTTTGTTACTATCGGCAGGCACCATTATTACGCCCGGATTCATTTTTTCTCCTCCAACATCATCTAAAAGCCCGTCATGCTTGTATGTTTTCTCTCCTTTTTTCGTGGAATACCCATAAATCTTTCGTACTGCGGCCACCATCTCATTTGATTTCAACCGGGCAAGATTGAAAGAGAAAATAAAATAATGCTTAAGCTCCTCCGGCAACTCTTTGTATTTTCCATACAAGCTTATTCCGCTGCTAATTATCTCCCGCTTAAGCTCAGACCATCTCGGCGAATTTATGTCGCCAACTATGCATTTTATCGGCAGATCCATTCCCTGCAGCTTCCATGTGTGCTCGACATATATCTCGAACTCATTCTGGGCGGAATCAATTGCTTTTTGAACAGCAGCCATTTTGCTTCTCGGCGCACTCACAAATATATCAACATCACTTTCCCTGCCAAAATCACCTCTTGCTACAGAGCCAAAAAGGATAATGTCTTTCGCTTTCCCGTCAATCTTGCCTGCCAATATGCGCGTAAAGTCATAAACATACGGCAAAGCGTCTTTTTTTTTCATATTTTCTCACCGGTTTCTTCCATCACTATTTTCTTTATTTCGAAAAATATCTTTATGGCCTCCTCTGCTTCGGATGGTGATTTGCTTCTTCCGTAGCATAGCCGATCTCTAAGAGCCTCTTCTCTAACCAATAGCCCTATTAGTTCTTTTTTGCGCGGAAAATCAAAAGAGAATGCGCTTTTTGCCCGTTCAACAGATGCAAACCATTTGTGATTTACATTAAATCCTGCAGAAATCAGTTCTTTTTTGTGTAGAAGGATGGCAAAGCAATTTGTTGTGGCTTCCGAAGCTGCAAAGCCGATTATTCTTTGCCGTTCGGACACAATATGCAGCCGTATTTTTTCAAGAATGTCTGCTTCCAGTTCTTTCAGCGTCTTTTTATGCTCTTCCACACTTGTCATACCAGATAATGCGTTTTAGAAGTATATAAACTTTATGTAATCTATTACATACTTTTCTGTAATATATTACATAATTCGCAATAAATATTTTCTTTCTGCATTTCGGATAATGCCGGATGCCTTCTTCAAAAGAATATTAATGATTTTCTCTGCTTTTTGTGCCCAACCTCTTCACTTTTTCAGGCACTTCAAGGTAATTGTCAGGAGTGACTATTTTTTCCTTTGATTCAAATTCCAGCTCTGCTCTTGCATTGCCAGCAATCTTTCCGCCTTTTCTTGCAGCAGCCCTGTTTTCATCAAATTCCTGCGCATCAGTGCTTCTGGCTATTTTTGTAGTAGAGGCTTCGCCAAGCATAGTAAATATAAGTTCCAAGCCATCCATGTGATCTCTCAGATTATGCTTTTTCAACCCTTTAAACTGCTTATATTCCTCAACAGTCTTGCCAAAAGTTGCCTTACTAATCTCATTGGTTAGAATTGCAAAGTCTTTTTGCTCTTGAATGCCTCTGCCGTTCCATTCGTCTGTCAATTCCTGCCTTATTGCAATTCCCCTAACTCTTTTTTCAATCCATTCATCAGAATATCCTTTTACGCTGTATAGTTCTTTCATTCTTTTTTGTGCTAATTCAGGATCTTCTATCTCCTGCACTCGCTCATAACCGACTTTAGCAAGCCATCTCTTGAATGGCTCTGCCTTTTTTGATGGGATTGACTGGATAATTCTAAATATCGATTCAGTATTCGCACAGTCTGTTTCGTATTTCTTATCATCTGCCGACACCAGTTTCAGTTGTACACAAAATGTGTACAACTCAATATTTGATGTTTCAGCCTCTCTTTTTTTAAGCATATTCCAATAATTTCTGGGATTGGAACTTTCAGTCAAAGCCTCAACAACATCAACAACAGAAAAGTACCACTCTCCATCATGCCACACTCTTCGTATATTCTTGCCTTTGAACACAACCAACGCATTTTTTTTCATATTGAAGCACAAATTATTATGGATATTTCCTGATTTATATATCTGCCCTCAGTACCCTGCCGTTATAGCCCTTTTGATATTACAATTCCATTCTGAAACAGGCAGGGCTTACAAAAGACGAATTTATTCAATTATGCGGGAAAAAGAAATAATTCTTGGATTTGTATGGGTCTCATGCCTGAAACTTGTATAGACCCTGTTTGAGCTGAACATGAAAAGCACTCCTAAAAAGGATGCCTAAGTTTAGGATAAGCTCTTTTTCACTGAATACAGAACCGGTAGCACTGTATGTAGGTCAATCCATCAAAGCAAGAGCAATGTGTATTGGTATGGATGGATATTTTCCTGTAAGGTCAAACAGTGTTTTTGATAAAAGCAATCCGTTTTCAAATTTGCGCAGTGATGCGAAATCTTCTGTTTTTATGGTGTTTTGATATTTTACTTCAACTGCGCAAAGTTTTTCGGAAATTTTCAAAACAATATCTGTCTCTTTTTTGTTTTTATAATAAAATGCGACATCCTCTAATTTTGCATCCGGAACGTTTTTTTGGGCGAATCTTGCAAAATGCATAACTGCAACAGATTCTATGAGCTCAGGACTTATTTCAAATTCTTTGAGGTAAAAGAGCCTGTTAAAAATATGGTGTATGAACGGGTCAAAAAAATAGATTTTTTTATTTTTGTTGTAATCTGCAATTTTTTTGTTTGGTTCAATAAAATACAGGACAAAAAAGACAAACATGTTTTCAAGGTCTTCCACATATGAGCTTACTGTTTTGTGGCTTTTGATCTCTGCATCTTTTGAAAAGGAATCCCAGCTTAAAGCAGTCCCCTGCTTGATTAATGCAGTTCGCAATATCTGCTTTAATATTTTTTCTTGTTTTCCCCATTTTACGATATCGCCTACGACCCATTGGCCGTACAGTTCAAATATGTAGTCCGGTATTTTTCCTTCAGTACAGTATTCGTTTATAACTAAAGGAAAACCGCCAACTATAAGATATTTGTTGAAAAGTGCTTTTAGTTCTTTTTCATAGGGCATTGCGATTTTTGCCATGCTTTTAATATCCTGAAATTTTTTTGCGGTTCTAATTTTTTTGCTAATGTCCGGATGCAAAAGAGCAACAAATTCCCTGAATGTTAATGGGAGAAGTGTGTAGTTTTTTCCTTTTTTGCCAACTCTTCCCGGAAGCCGTTCAAATCCGTATTTTATGTCCAAGGTGTGCGATCCTGTAAGTACCAGACAAACATTTTCAAGTTCGCCCGTATCTACAAGAAATTTTATTGCTTTTTGCCAGTCTTTGATACCTGAAATTTCGTCAAGAAATATATATTTTGCAGTTGTCTTTTCTGCAAAGTCAAGATACGTACGTACAAGCAACAGAAGTTCTTTGTTGTCTGTAAGCATGTCACAGGATGCATAAAATATGTTTTTTTCTATAATTCCCTGTTCAATCAAGGACTTTACAATTAGCTTTATGTGTGTTGTTTTTCCAATCTGCCGCGGACCTCTTAATGTGTATATGTTGCCCGGTGCAAGCTCACTTGCTGTTAAGGTTTTTGAAGGGCGCCATTTGTATTTTTTATCCAGATAACTGCTTATGTGCCGGTCTTCATTGATGTGGCTTTTTCCTTTCCACCAGACATTTTGTATTGTGAATTCTGAGATATCCATAAAGAAATTGGGTTTTTATGGTTTATAAAGCTTTCGGTATTTGGATACCAAGAGAGTTATAAATAGTCTGGTATTCAAATACCAATAACACTATTGTTTGTTTGAAAAATCATTGCAAATGAATATTGTTTTGTATTTCTTTAAGCTTGTCATTTAGCGTGACTTCAACAATATTTTGCTTGCTTGGGTCTAATAATACATATTCTGCAATAGCATACAGCAAATCCGGGCGGCTCAATATTTTTTGAATAGATTTCTCCAGTAACTTTGTCGGCAATATCTTTTTTTTTCGCTGTATCGAATCAAGTTTCAACGGTTGTAACCGATACAAACCAAGACTATATTATATAGGTGAATCCAGAACAATCATTATTTTTGCATTAATTGTTCAAAAGGCAGTGCAATTATAGCTGGACAATCCGGATCCCTTTTTTTGTTATTTCAAATGGATGTATCAATGTAGAGTGGTTTGTCCTTCGCATTTTTCTTATGGTTACTGTGCGCTTGAATTCTTCTGACACAGGCACAAAGTCAAGTCGGATTACTGTGTCAACAAGATATTCAATTATGCCGCTTCCGCTTAAGCCCTCGCTTGTCTCTGACACCTCTCCTGGGAGAATTGTTGTGACACCGAGTGCGCGAAGATGCTCTGTAAGCCCCATAAGCGCAACGCGCGCAAGATATGGGTCTTGTATGAACATCTCAAGAATAGAAATCGAATCAATGACAAGGCGCTTTGCCTTGATAGTCCGAATAGTGTTTGACACTGTGCTTGACACGTTCGTGATATACGCGCGCGTAACCCTGTTGATTTCATCAGCAATTGGCTTGTCAGGAAATATGGGCTTTATTGATGCAAACTTGAGAAGGCGCGCATCCTCGAGCTTTTGCAAATCCCAGCCAAACATACTGTATATATCGTTTTTTATGTCCTGCTCGCGCTCCTCTGTTGTGATGTAGACTCCGGGCTCTTTGTTCAGCGCCCCTGCATAAATAAAACTTGATGAAAACTGTGTTTTTCCGGTTCCTGTTTTTCCTGCGACAAGATTGATTGATCCTGCGACAAGGCCGCCCTCCATTTTTTCGTCAAGACCTTCTATTCCTGTTACAATGCGCTCCATAAAATCACCATTTAATTCCTTTTGAAGATGCTGAGTATTTTTTGCTGTATGCGCCTAAATATGTTTGGCTTCTTTCTGTCAAATGCCTGCACTTCCCTTTCTGTGAGAGTGCCTCTTTTTATTCCCTCTATTGCTTTTGCCTTCTCAACTTCGCGCGCCCGGATCTTCCAGTCATCTTTTATTTTTTGAATTTCATTGAGCTTGAATCGCCTCATAAGGCTTAGCTCTTCCTCAATGCGCTTTGCCTCGCTTCGTATGTTGTATATCTTGTCTTGATCCCCGGTCATTATCCTCTGAAACGTTGCCTCATTTATTTTCCTTGTAAAATACTGCGTTTCGCTTGTCTTTCGGGCATCAATCAAAATCTTTTCCTTGCGCCGAAGAGCATATAGTTTTCGTGAAAGCGACATGTAGGGCATTAAAAATATTGACGCAAAATACAAAAGCACGTTCAAGCCAATAAGGATTCCAAAAAGAACATACTTATTTTGTTCAACGAACATCTTTGCGTCATAAAACCCAATGCTGTTCTTTACTGATGTGACTTCTTTTTGGGCAGAAGCAACTGCTTCTGAAAGTGCATCTGCATCCCCTGAAAGATATGCCTGCTCTGCCAAGGCTATGTGCAAAATAGCTGAATCAATTTTGCTCTGAATGCCCGAAGCATCTATTCCGGCTGCAACATACTCTGCTATTTTTTCTTCAAGCAGTGCCACTTCTAAAAGAGTGGCGCTTAGTGTAAAAAGGTCTGGATTTTCAAGAACGGTTACCTTCAGCATCTTGTTTTTTCCTATGCCGCCTCCGCTAAGATACATTGTCACTATTTCCTCTGCAGGCGGCGATGAAAGGTTCGCATATATCTTTATTGGAATGTCTATTTCTTCCCCTTTCTTTAGAAAAAACTCTTCCGCATATTCTATGAACAAGTGAGTGTCGGAATTTCTTACCTGAACCGTTAAATCAAAATCCCCTGTGTTCGCAACAGACGCAATAACTGTTTCCTTCTTTCCCTGCATAACATCTATCTGCGAGATGCTTATTGAAAAATTAAATGCCTGGATTTTGGGTGGTATGTATATGGTTGCATTCTGTGTCTCGTTTATCACTATTGTTTCAACGCTCACTCCGCCTCCGCCGCCTCCGCCGGGGGGTGGCGGAGGTAGTGCAGCATCAGCCTGTGTGTAAAGCTGAAGTGATGCTGTTCCTGTGTTGTTGTAGGTGTCACTTGCGGATGCACTTAGATAGAATGAAACTCCTGCAGATGCAGAGGACGCGCAAAGGGGTGACCCGCTTCTTGTATAATTCCTGTCTGCAATGTACGATAAAGAAAGCTCTGCGGCATTAGGGCATGAAAAACTGACATTCGTGAGATCATCCAGAATCTCGCCACGAATGTTTTTTACAAGCAATTTCGGCTGCGGGTCAAAAGGTGTGTTCTTTTGAAATGTGCTTGCAGAAGAAGGATATGTAAATGATAGTTCAAGTGATGCGCTGGCAGAAACGCTTTTATTCGTGTAGTTGCCGGTGTTGCCTGACTTGTTCACAAATACATTGAGCGTGTATGCGCCCGAAGTCTTGTTGCTGGAAAAGTTGTAAAGATACTCATCCGCAAGCCCGCTGAAAATTGTTGTGGTGTTGTTTGCAAAAGTCTCGTTTACAATCCATGTTGCTCCGGAGACTGTGTTGTTGTTCACATCATCAATTGCAAATGTTATGTTCTCGCCCCGGTTGTATGTACTGTAATTTGTGCTAAGCGAAATAGTGTATGTGTCGTATGTGGTGAAGTTGGTATTATTTTGGCTTGAAGAAAGATTATTTCCAACGTCTGTTGCGTGCACTTTCACAGAGTAATTCCCTGTCTGATTAATGGAATCCGAATTAATCAAAATAGTCCATAACCCTTCGGCTTTCCAGTCCGTGCTGTTTGTTGTGTTGAATGAAAATTCAGGCGCGGTAACTTCAGCAGTGACATTTCTCACCTGAATATTGTCTGATACATTGACTGTGACCATTATGCTCTGGTGCAAATTTGTTTTATTTTGTGAGATTGAAAACCAGTGTATTACAGGGGCTTCTGAGTCTGCAAAAATCACAGTAACGTTGGCGTCCTTGTAACCAGTTCCGCCAAGGCCTGAAGAAGAATTTGCAAAAACAGAAATATTTGTGGTCTCATCTCCCAGAGAGCCTGCGGTCAGGTTCCACGAAACTGATTTCGTATTGCTGCGCGCAATAAATGAAATGTTCTGCGAGATGTTTTCTCCGGTTGTGAAATTGATTATTGTGCCATTAAATGTCGAGAGTGTTGCGTTGATGTCCCGAAGGTCGCCGCCCTCTGCATACACATCAAACCCGTAAAGATATGATGTGCTCACTTTAGGATATTCTTCAAATGTAGCTTTTGTGATTACCGGTGTGCCAAACTCAACAAAGAAGCTTGAATTTGACGAGATGTCCCCTGTGTTGCCCTGTGTTGTGACATTGGATGATACAAGATGCGTGCCAGAATAATTGAGAGAAGTATAGTTTGCCTCGTAAATGTAACATTTATCCACGCTTCCAAGAACAGGGTATATCCTTACCTCGTAAATCTGAATGCCTGACGGGGCAGATGATGAATCATTTATGAGAATGGTGTCTGTGGTGAACGGGGTTTGCGCCTTTGCAAATGTTGTGTTCTGGTTCGTTGGAGCATCCTGATACATGAATTCATTGAATGGCCTCCATATAATATTGCCGCTTTCAACACCATAGTTGCGCTTGTAATAAATGGATGTGTTTGTCTCGGTTCCTGACCAAACAATTTCAATTGCATCAATCGTGTATGGCTGGCTTAGGTTTATTACAATCCACTTGTACTGGGTGTTCTGAAGCCATGCAGTGTATGTGTTGTTGTCAACAGCAAGCGCGCATGTCCCGCCGCTGCAAGAAGTGTTTGCACCAATAGCGACATTACCTGTTTCAGCTCCAATGCCGACGCAAGTTGTCTCCTCTTCAACTGCTATGAGCGCTCCTGAAAAGAATTCGTTTCCGCCGGAATACGGCTTTTCAGCAGTGAAGTTTGCTGCCATTATATTGGTTGTGTTTCCGACTATTTTGACGGTGAATGTTTCAATGCCTGTTATATTCGTTTCAGACAAGCTAACAGAAGTTATGGGCAAAAGCACGCTGTATGGAGTATCATACTCTAACGAGGTGCTGTCATTTGTTGTTGCGTTTATGCTTGCCCGCAAAAGCCCGACTTCATTTGTTGTAGAGTTCCACGAAACCTGAGCGTACGAACCGTTTGTGATGTTCGCGATAATGTTTTTCGTGTAGGTTTCCACTGCACTTATATTCATCATGCTGTCATTTGTGAAATTTAAAATGAGCACAGGATTTACAATGTCGCCGCCTGATGCAGTAACAGTCACATTCAAATTAAACGATTGGTTTGCAAGGACGCGGAAGTTCGGGAATGTAAAAGACACTGAAGGTGTGCCGTAGGAAACATTGAAAACTGTTGTGTTTTCTGCTGTCCTGTCCGCGTTTACGACAACCATTGCCTCATGAGATCCGGATTGCACCACAGCGTATATTCCCGAATACCCTGTGTTTGTCGGAGAATGTGTGATAATTGATGTCAGAGCAACGATATCGCTTGTGTAGTCATTCAAAGAGTAATTGTAATATCTCACGGAAGCAACAACAGGATCTATCAAAGACGCGTTTCCAGTCACATTGAAAGAGACTGTAATGTTGTCACCAAAATCTGCGTTAGCTATTGGCTCAAGATTTACGTGAAGGTCAACGATGTCTAATGTCGTGTTCATCTCAGACGATGCATTGTAAAAAAGCTCAGGCATACCGGTTATGTTGCATTTCAGTGTTTCTATTGCAGGCGGGGTTTCTGTAAAGTCATTGTATGTTATGTTTGCCCATCCAGTTGAATTGGTCTGGCCCATGCCGAGATAATGCGTAGAGTTGAAAAAAGATACATTATAATCATTTATCGGTTCGGCAGAATAATTGTTTGCAACGCGGCAAAACATTAATGTTGATGTGCCGTTGTATATGATGTTGTCTGAAAGAGATATATTGGTTATGTTTGCCCAACCGCCGATTTCAAAATATGTTGTGTTTCTGGCGACTCTTGGTTCAAGTTCCTCCGGGTGTATCTCTGCCTGTGCCTCAACAGTTACATTATGCACTCCTGCTGTTTTCGGAGTGTAATTAGCAAAATATTCTGTGTTGATATAAGAATGTGTGTTTATTGCAGACAAAGACACCTCCTCCCAGCCATATTGTCCTAAGGTATAATTGTAGTATGAAATGTTTGCCTTTGCCTCTGTTATTTGGGTGGCGTTGCCTGTGATGTTTGCAGTGATTGTGACGCTGGAGCCAAAGCCTGTGTTCTCAATAGGTGCTATGCTTACCCCAAGATTTATTATCTGAAGGGCTGCACTCCTTTCAGGATATGTCACATTGTATCCCAATTGCGCGGTTATATTGCATTTCAGTGTCTCTGCCTTTGGCGGGCTTTGCGTTGAGTCGATATATGTAATGTTCGCCCAGCCCGTGGAATTCGTATTGCCAGAACCAAGATATGATGTGCTGTTAAAAAAAGATACACTATATCCGAATATAGGTGCATCGGACTCATTGTTTGCCACCCTGCAACTGATTTTTGTTGATGTGCCATTGTATATTGTGCCCTCTGAAAGGGAAATATTGGTCACATTTGCGCCGCCGCCAACTGAAAAGGAGATCATATCCCATGCAGTCCTTTGTGAATCGCTCCCGAGCTGTTCTGCAGAAGCATTGACTGTCGCATTGTGCTCGCCGGGCAATTTGGTTGTGTAGTTGCCGGCATATTCTGTATTTGTATGTGAATATGTATTTACAGGATACATAATCACCTCTTCGTATTCGTTGTGACCTGCTGTTGCATTGTAGTATGCAACCTCTCCGTACACGCCCTCAATCAGAGTGGCGTTGCCTGTGATGTTTGCAGTGAGTGTTATATTTGAGCCCATTGCTGCACCGGCAATCGGATATATGCTAACGCCAAGGTCAACTATCTGGAGGATTGCACTTTGCTCAAAGGATGAGTTGTAAAAAAGCGAGGGCATATTGGTTATGTTGCATGTGTATGTCCAGTTCTCATGCGGAGTTGCAGAGCCTGTGCCGGATTCTATTTCTGCCATGCCCGTGCTGTCTGTGATCTCGTCATCAAAGAATATTCCGTTCCTGAAAAAATCCACATTGTATCCTACAACAGGTAGCCCTGTGTAGTTGTCAAAAACAGTGCATGAAAAATTAACAGTATTGTTCATGTTGTATGTGATGTTTCTCGAGAGTTCAGCAGAGGTTATGTTGGCACTGCTCCAGAGGTAAAAATATTTGTTATCATTGAGTTGATTCCACTGATTGTAGTTATCTGCGGCATTTATCCACGCCACGGTAATTGCTCCTGTGTGATTAAATTCTGTGGTGTTTGAAAGAACAAGAGTGTAGTTTGTCCAGTTCCCTGTATAAGGCAGAGGAACATCCTCTGCACTAATGACCCTGCCTGTATGCACTATCTGTGACTCGTTAATAACCTTGTTCCACTGCACATGAGCTGTGAGGTTCTGCGAGCGGTGCACATTTGAGCCATCAGAAACACTCAACTCAAAAGAAGTTGTGTTCAGAAGAGGCTTTACTGCTGTGAAGTTTACGTCGTCGTTGTCGTAATAAAAGTATGCTTTAGGAGGATTTTCGTCTGCACAAGTATCCGGAGATCCTTCATAATCTAGTATGCATCTAACAACCTGCATGCCCTCAGAAGCATTTACTGTAAATGTTGCCGTCTTACTAAAAAAACAATACCCTTGTGCACCACACTCATAAGACTCTGCATGCCATTCAGCTATTTTGACCCAAGCACTGCCATTATAATAAAACACATACTGTTCATCACGATAGGAATTAGTCCACCAATACTGGTAAAATTCACACGTGACAGATAGTGTCTGACCAAAAAGAGCGTATGTCTGATTCAAATAAATGTCTTTTACATGCTGCCTACCAATACCACCGACCTGACTACCATTACAAGTTCCTGCCAAATCAAATGAATCGTCAAAATCACTCTCTAAACCACCAAAACCACAACTACTTACATCCCACGTCTCCGAACACGTCCTCTGCTCAGAATAATATGGGGGTTCAAGCCACGAAACAGAGATGCCTGAAAGAGCAAAAACAATAAGTGAAAATAACAGAACTACCACTGCGAGAGCACGCTTTTGGCGCATACTCTCTTTATTTTGCGAGCCTCCCTATATAGTTTAAACATTTATATACTGGCTCAACAAAAAGACAGGTAGGTAAATTTACATGAAAAGAAAAATTGGCATGGAACTGATTAGTAAAGAGCTTTTGATATCCGCAGGCATAGGTGTAATTATCGGAATTCTTGTGCTTTCATATGCCAGCAATAATAATTTCACAAAACTTGAAAAGACTGTATTAAATGATGAATTACATGATGAATTATCTGTACTTGCAAATAAAATTCTCACGACAACGGAAATAACAAACAAAGGTATTTTAAACAGCCTCGCGTCAAAAGTTATGGCTGCAAACAAAGCACTTGATAAAGAAGACACAGAAACAGCGATTCAAAGTCTTGAAGACCTAATATCCCACGTAACTGATCAACGTGGGAAAAAGATACCTTCTGGTGAGGCTGATGTCCTAATTGGGTTGGCAGTAGATGCGATAATTGAGCTAATTGGGCTAATAGAATGCGATCCTATGTGTATAGATGAAGCATGCGTAAATGAGCCGCCAGAACTTCGACCTCAATGCGCGATAGATGCCTGTTCTCCAGGTGGAGCTTGTTATCCGTAATAGATGAAGTAAATAGTCTTATTGGCAGCACCAACCTGCTGCCTTTTTCTTTTTTTTCTGAAAGTAGCTGTAAAAATGCAATTAGTGCTGATTTTTCTGTAAAACTGACTGTTCGAAAGCTTTAAATTCTAAAACCACTAAAAAGAAGTGTCAATTTTTTGACGTTTCATAGTCCTACAAAAATTTCAGTGATTTCGTTATCTGTAAACTTTGCTATAACAGCAAACTACGGATGACTAAAAACACGCCATGACATGCAGGACATGGCACCTAGCGGTGTCTATATGCGATATTATTTCTTGAATCAGTAGGAGGAAAGGTAATGAGAAAAAGAATATATTTAGTTTGTGCAATAGCACTACTCTTCGTAGTGCCTGTTGCAATGGCGAGCGACGCAACGCTCATCATACTTGGGTCTAGTCCCGACTCACCGTTTGAAGCTGTCGAAGGTGAAACAATCCCCTTTAATGCGAACATCCTATACCGGCCACTAATACAGCTCACAGTGGAGTGGTTTTATGATGGCGTCTTGCTCCATAGTGAAACCATCCCGACAGAAGGGCCTGTCTTTTGGACAACCACTGCAGAAGTAGGAACGCACCAAGTAAAACTGGTGGTGACAGCCTATGACGGAACCAATGCTACGAACGAATGGACTGTGATTGTGCCAGAACCCACACCCATAAGCGGCACAGTGACATGCGCTGATGGGTCTCAAGTAAAAGGCGTCACAGTGACGCTCTACAGTGGACGCGGCAAAAACAAGGTACTTGTCGCTGAAACGACCACAGACATCAACGGAGATTATACTTTTTCCGTTAGCGAACTTGGAGAATACATACTTCTGGTGGATGCTCCGGAAGGTTTTAGAGCAACGCCAAGTAAGCGAAACATTGAAATTAGTGGTGATGTGCAAGCACAAAGTACCAATGGTGACAATGAGTTCGTACTGAAACCGATGAAGGGCAAAAAACCGAAAGGTTGATTTTTGCCCTTCTTGTTTTTTTTTCACTTACATATATCATTAGGTTATATATTGTGCTGCCGGATGCTAATTTTTTGCCTGGTAATCATGGGAGCGCTTTTTATGCCTATTGTGCCTCGCAATCCGTATTTGACATAGTTCACTCAACAGGGAAAGATTCATGTATTTCTTTCCCTACACATTGAACCGCACCACTGCAACAAAAACTTAAATACTTTTAAAGCCCATAACAGCGTTATCAAAGAGGTGAGTCAGAAATGACTGGTGAATGTTTTTGCAGTGCAGGTTACTGAAAGAATTTCGGGAACACTAAAAACAGAGCATATTGAAGCTCTAAGACAGCACGAGCGCACTGACAAAAAGCACCTCAATACAGTCAAAAAAAGCATTCTCAAAGAAGGTCTGAACTTTCCAATTGTTGCTGACAAAAAGACAAAACTCGTTCTAGACGGCCATCACAGGTTGAATGCGCTCAAGGAGCTTGGAGTACGAAACATCCCTGCCATGTATGTTGCGAGAGAGAAAGCTATTGAACTTGGTCCCGGCA
>CBDUVQ010000017.1:0-13976 GCA_965370715.1 uncultured archaeon | reverse complement strand
AGAGAAGCAGCAGACGAGGTCGGGGCAAAATTGACTTATGATGCTTCGCATGTTATTGGGCTTATCGCAGGAAAGCAGTTTCAGGATCCGCTTCGTGAGGGGGCTGACATAATAGGCGCGTCCGCGCACAAAACATTTCCGGGTCCGCAGGGGGCAATGCTTATGGGCAACCTTGAGGAAGACTACAAGAGGATAAAGCCTGTGATTTTCCCGGGGCTTGTGTCGAACCATCATATTCACAGATTGCCTGCAATGGCAGTCACAATGGCTGAGATGATTGACTTTGGCGAGGACTACGCGCGCCAGACAATCAGGAACGCCCAGGCGCTCGCAGGATACCTTGCAGAGGAAGGGTTCGCGCCGCTCGCAGAGTCTAAGGGCTACACAAAGTCGCATCAGGTCATCGTGGATGTTCGCAAGCAGGGAGGCGGCGCAAAGGTCGCTGAATCTCTTGAAAAGGCAAACATTATTTTGAACAAGAACCTTTTGCCATGGGATGATGTAAAGAACTCAGCCAACCCGTCAGGAATCCGTATAGGTGTTCAGGAAATGACGCACTTTGGCATGAAAGAGCCTGAAATGCAGCAGGTTTCCGAATTTATCGGGCGCGTTGCAGTAGATGGCGAGGCTCCTGAAGCTGTAAAAGAGGATGTTACGGCGTTTAGAAAGGAGTTTTTGGAAGTTGGATATTGTTACTGAAAGGTAATCATTTAAATACTTTAGAGTTTCATAAGAGATTACAGATTATGGGGTGATTGTATGGTTGGATTGACTGGAGATTCACGTGTGGATAAACATCTAGGAACTGAGACTCCAATAGGAATTGAAGTATCTAGGTATGACGAAGAACCAGATCAAGCAATTGTGTATAAAACTGCTTTTGAGATGTGGGCGGCTCATCGACAGAATAATAAACCACTTGCTGAAGAGGTTAACAGTTCTTCTAAAGTAGAGATGATGGGTATGATGTATGGCCCTATAGCTTTAGGACCGCCTGATGTAAGGGATTGGAAGACCCAGGTCGTCATGGATGCATATGAAGAAAAGAAAGACTTGGATGGTCATGATTTTTAGTACACTATTCAATACTTTTTCAAACAGCCCGCTCAACATCCTCAACAGAAACAACCCCTGCAATCTTTTTCCCATTTACATAAAATGTAGGGGTTTTTGTTATTCCAAGCTTTTCTGAATAGTCCACTGACTGCTGGACTGTGCATGCTGCATCGCCTAAGTCAAGGCATGCCTCAAATTCTTTTGGATTAATGCCAATATCTTCTGCGAGGCTCTTTAAGATTCGAAGTGCACCCGTTGCATCGCTTATCTCAATATAGTCCATGTTCTCAAAAAGAAGGTGCCTGTACTCAGTGAACAGGCCTTCATTGCCTGCGCACACAGCTGCCTCTGCTGCAAGGAATGCATTGTGGTGAGAAGGCACAGGAGCATAGACAAATGTATGGCGCACATCATTAGGATATTTTTCAAGTATTTCTTTTATATTGTCTTCAGCGGATTTTGTGTAGGGGCACTGGAAGCAGCCAAACTCTACAATGTGCACAGGCGCGCTTTCCATACCAACAGAAGGATAAACATTAAGGGGAATGTCTGAGAGCGCGATGCTGTTTCTGTCCCAGGCCACTGCATTAAACACGCAAAAGGCGTTTGAGTTTTCACCCTCGCAGTTGCCGTACACAGCGTAGTTGTAAAGCCCGTCAACAGAGTAAGCCATGCTTGTGAAAAGAAGTATTGTGAAGAACCACGATATTGCCTCAAAGTGCCTGAACACACCGGCAGCAATTTTCGGGTTTCTATTCATCAGGCGCCCGACTATCTTTGCCTTCATCTTTCGGTCAAAGCCGGTATCGCACTTTCTCAGGGTCGCCCTGCGAAAGACGCAGTTCAGTGCTTCGCGAAAATAATCGCGGTACTTTGCGCTGAAGATACCAATCACTGCAAAAACAAAGAGCGCAATCAAGCATATCATTTTATCATCCTGTATTTGACAACTTTACAACAGCCATATTAGCTAAGATATTTTAATAAATATGCTAATTTTTGTTTTCCAGCGTGGCACAGCGAAAAAAAAATTATAAATACTGGCAGACACATATAATACGTATCAGTCGCAGTGTTCGCGCGTAACACAATCCTTTATTGTACGTTCGCTGTTCAAACTGGATGGAGGTAGTCAGATGGCAGAGAAAAGATACTTTGTTATGCGAAGCAAAAACGGCAAAGAAAGCGGAGTATTCTCCGGAAGGCAGCCAAGGCAGGCAGCGCTTAAAGCCGCAAACCGCGGAGAGTCAGATATCAGGCTTAGAGAGCGTGGAACAAAGAAAGTCCACATTTACAAGGGTTCAAGAGTCAAGGTTGCCACACCTGCAAACGCACCTGATTGGATGGGCGACAAAGTCTGGAAGCCTAAAGTGAAGAAAGTCGGAATTGAGAAACTCAAGAAGAAATAAGATTTCGAAACCTGTTTTTTAGAGTCGGGCTGTTGAGCTCGGCTTTTGATTTTTGTTTTGTTAGTGCTTACTCAATCTATCCTGCATATTTCTAAGCAGGTCAATTATGTGGTTGTTTTGCGCGCGAAGGTCTTTCATTGAAAGAAGCAGTTCATTAAGCACGTCATCTGAACCAAGGTCTTGCCTGTGTGTGAGGGAGGTTTCGTGCCTTGAAAGCATGTTTTCTTTTTCCACATTTGCCCCAGGCAATCCTATCAGGTCTGGAGGAGGAGGAACATCCTTGTCTTCTATCTGGTCTGCTCCAAACCTTTGCCTCATGAATTCTTCTTCATTAGGCAGGTTGGGTTCTGCCTGTTGTTGCGGTATACCTTGCCTCGATTTCAGAAGCGGGCTTGTGTTCGCGTTTTCATAGGCTCTGTCTGTGCTTTGCATTGGTGGTGCTGACATGGCATTTTGAGCAGATGGTAGTTTGCCAAGCTGTCTGGGTTCAGCATCGTTTTTTTGCGGCCTTTGGTTTGCGTCAAGGACGCGTTTTGAGTAAGAATCTTCGTCCCTTAAGACAGAATTAATTTCCTCATCAATACTTTTTCCCTTAATTTTGTTTTTCATCTTGTCTAGGAAGCTCAAGGCAATCACACAGTATGTTTCTATAATATTTATACGGATTGCTGTTATATATAACATTTGTAGAAGTTGAATTTAATAGCGGTGTTTTTTTGCCTGAAGATAAAGAAGAGCCAAAATACAAGGACGAGCGCTGGGACGAGAAGAACAAGCCCAAAGGATATATTATCGGGGCAAGCCCCGGCTTTGCCCAGTTTGGGCAGGGCGATGAAAAACTCATCAACATGGGTATTGCGCGAAAAATTGCCAAAGCATCCAGAATGGGCTTTGAATTTGCTATGATTGATTATGAGGCACTTTCTGAAATGTTCGAGGCAGAGCTAAAGGAGCAGGTCGCGCACATAAAAAAGGCGCAAGGGGATGTTACAACAGGGCGAAAGTTTGAGATTGGGCTTCACCTGTCAACTGACATGGACCTGTGCATAGCGCGCGCATATGACTGGAAGATAATGCACGAAAAGCTCACAAAGGGCGCGTATTCCGGAAGAAAGCTTGTGGAAACCAAGTTTGTTCTTTTTCACACATCATCCCAGATAAGGCCGCACGTCACATTCAAGGTCGGGCAGCAGGAGCCGAGGGTTGCGCAGGTTAGTCACGATGGGTTGAATTTGGGGGCGTTTATGAAAGAGTTCGACAGCGGAGCGTATAAAGATCCTGCAAGAGGTAAAATGACTTGTTTAAGGAGAGATCCTAATGGAAAAATGTTTAATGGCTTGCAGGACTGGTTTATTGCAAAATTCATTAATGTCATGTTCAATGCAATGGGTGCGCCCGGGGATGTAGGGACAATAAACTATTTTGACCAATTCATGCTTTTGCAAAAAGGTTCTGGATACAAAGAGGGTGCAGATGCTCTGAAAAATAAAGAGCAAATATTTGGAGAAAAAATGCAAAAATTGATTGATGCCGAAGTTCTCCGACAAAAACAACCCTTTCTTAAAAGAATCTCTTTTTTAAATGAACAAATACAGATGTATGAAAAACAAAACAAGCCAATAGATGCATTACAACAAGAATTAGATGTGCTTCAGAGCCAATTATCTTCTTTGGATGCATATACAAATAGACAACAAATTAACAGCAAGCTGATTCATGAAGACAAAAATCTCGAAAGAGAATTAAAGGAAATAGAAGGTCCGGCACGTTATCTCATTAATTATGATTTTTATCACATTTACGACTACTGGGTTCGTCACGGTTCCCAGTGTGAAGAAGAGACTGCTTACAAAGTAATTGCAAAATATATGTGGCTGACACAAGACCCGCTTTGGAAAGACATAGTTGGCATGGAGTATGAGCCTGATTGGATAATATGGCGCGCTGATATTGGTAAGGAATATTACTATGATGAAAAAGGAAAACATAAAGAGAATACAAAGACAATGAAGCTTGTTGAAAGGCTGATAACAGCAGTTGCTGCGAAATATATTCAAGGCCATCTTTTTACAGACAATCCGATCTGGTCAATGAAGACAGATGATCCGGATCTTAAAAAAGACATTTCTGTTTATGATTACCTGAAAGAGGGCAAGATACAGATTTTCATTGAGACTGCCATGCCGCCGCAGGGGCAGGAAGGACAGTTAAGAATAATGACTGCGCACGACCATGTCCTTCTTGTAAAGCATCTTGACAAGGGCGCGTACACATCATATTGCATGGATTTTGAGCATTTGACAGTCAACTATATTTGGGTGGGAGATGACATAGCTACATTGAAGGAGGGCCACGGAAAGTACATAAATATTCTTCACATAAACGCACCTCGTCCCATAATGGGGGCCCATGCCCCGCTTGAGCCTTTCTCGAGAGACATGAAGGTCATCTATCGCCGGATGCACCAGCTTCGTCAGAAGGGAATGAAAGATGCATACATTGTTTGGGAAATGGGCTCATACGGCCCCAAGCAGAGTGCCATAGCGTTCCGCGAACTCGTGCGCGAACTTGAAATAAACACAGATCCTGAGAAGCTTCCGCCCAAGTTCTACGGGCTGGATAATATGTTTGAGGCACAACAGATGGTTAATATGCGCGAGCACGCGTATGACTCTCTCGAGGGCATGACTGCAATACCAGAGGAGACGCACGGCATGATTTCTACAGAGGCTGCCAAAAAGGGCAAGCTTGCCGAATGGCTGCGCGGAAAGGCAAGGTAATAACCTCATAGTATGGGCATACTAGTTTTTCAAAATCATTTTGGCAAAATAGAGCAAATTTGTTTGACCGCGATTTTTGATTTTTTGGACCCCTAAAATAGAGGGATATACGAAAAAATAGTATGCTTCTACTATATAAAAATAGTATGTGGGTACTACCTATTTTGTGCTTGTTTAAGCTGTTCTGGCGCGTTTGTTTTTTCTGAGTGTAGCCCTGTACTACCCTCCACCAACAAACGGGAAAATCGATATGCTGTCTTTGTCGTGAAGAAGAAGAATCTTTTTCGGGTCTGCCTTTTTGTTGTTGACAACAAAGACAAATTCATTCATTGAGAGCGCGAATGCCGAAGGATATTTTTCATCCAGGGCATCATAGAGGTTCTGAAGCGAGCTTCCGTCTGCAAGAACCATACTTTCATGATTTTTCTGTGTCTTGTCCCGGATGGATGCAAAAAACTCCACATTCACACAAATTCTTCTTGCCATATGACCTGAAGACAGAATGAATTTTATATGATTTTACGGGCGCAAATATCACGAATTTATATCTTGAATCCCCTATTGTTGTATGGCGCTTATAGACGAGGCAAAAAAGCTTGTCTCAAACAGGATGGGTCCTGACAGGTTGTCCGGTTATCCACACGCAGAAAGGGTTTTGAAGAGCGCGCGCATTCTTCAGAAAGTTCATGGCGGGGACCTTGAGCTTATTGAGATTGCCGCAATTATGCATGATGTGGCATTTGACGGCAAAAACATTGCAACACATGCTACAGAGAGCGCGAACATTGCTGAAACCTTTCTTGAGGAGCACAGGGTTGAGTTCAAGAGGCGCCAGAAAGTAAAGAAAATAATCGAGCGACACACAGTGCGCGACTGGACAATGAACGGGGAGCCTGAAACAGTGGAGGAAAAGATTATTTTCGATGCAGAGGCAATAGAGCGCATTTCAATGCATGGTTTTCTGACATTTATTACAACATCACATAACCTGCCGTACTCAAACACAGGGCAGGTTGTGCGCGCTATCGAAAAATTTGTTGATGAGAACTACAAATCGATTTTCTTTGAGGATACAAAACAGCAGGTGCAGAAAAATTATTTTCTCTTTAAGACCATGATTGAGGAGATACGCGACGGAATAAACCTGAAATCCTGATTCACAGCTTTTTCTGGAAAAGAATGGGGCTTATCATATTCCAGTGATCCATGACATTTCCGCTGAGCCTTTTGTGGTAGATTATGTGCTTTCCCCTTTGCAGGGAAACTTTGTTTGTGTCGCAGCCTTCAAAGTCAAGGACACTTGAGACCATCTGGCCTGCGAGTGCTATGTTGTGGGTGAGTACTGCAAGCACAATGCCGTGGTTGTTTGAGGTCACGCGCTCTACATTTCCGTCTTCCATGTTAACAATTTCTGCAAGAAGCTGCCCCTTTCTTACAAAATCACCCAATTGCACCCTTGGGAAGAAAAGCCCTGTTGACTTTGTCCGCAGGTTCACTCTTGTTTTTAGCACGAACTGCGCGTCAGGTATGTTCGCTGTCCCGCTTATCATGCCGTGATAGCGCATTACATTGAGCACGCCGAAGAGGCCTGCCTGCACGAATTTTTCATCAAGCCTGTACGCTTCCCCGAGTTCTACAGGCATTGTCGGGATGCCGTCATTTGTTGCGTAAACTGAAAGCATACTTTCCCTGCCGTCTCTCATCATTGAGACAAGAGTCCCGAAAATCCTTGAAAGCACTCTTATCTTCTTTACATCATTTGATTTGATTATGCGCGTGTGAGGCAGAAGAAGCCTTCCTTCAGGCCCACCGTGAATGTCTATGCCGAAGTCATGGCTTTTGAACAGATTGTACAGCACAGAACCCATTCTTTCTGTTATGCTGCCGTGAGGATTGCCCGGAAAACAGCGGTTCAGATCCATATTGTCATAGGCTGTGCAGCGCTGCTTTGTGGAGAATGCGACAGGGTTTGCAACAGGCACAATTGTCAACTCACCGGTTATGTCGTGGCGTGAGAAGAAAGTGCAAAGCCTTCTTGCAACTTCAATCCCTGTAAGTTCATGCCCGTGAATGCCTGCAACCAAAAACATTTTTGGTCCGTTCTTTTCACCCTTAAACGAAAAATAATTTATCTTCACAGACCCTCCGGGAACTTCCCCGGCATCAAGAAAACTAATTTGTACATTGCTCATAACAATACTTTCTCTATTTGCTTTTTATTTCATCGGCTATGAAATCGACAATTTTCTTTGCAATGTTCGAGTCAGTTGCTTTTGAAATTCCCTGTATGCCGAAATTTATGTTTGCCTCAAGGACAACAGGACCTTTCGCGCTTTCTATGATATCGACCGCACAAAGCCGTGCATCAAGAACTTTTGCTGTTTTTAGGGCAAGCTTTTTTATTTCATCTTCTGGGACATAGCGCTCCCCGCTGCCGCCGGCGCATATGTTTGCCCGCTTTTCACCGCTTTTTGCGACGCGCTTCATTGCCCCGATAATGGCGTCTCCTGCAACAATAACCCGTATGTCTTCGCCGCCGCTTTCAACAAACTCCTGAACAATTATGTGCTGCCTGAGTATTTCAAAAGAGCTCATTATGGACTCCAGGGCATCAATGTCCTTTACATAGATTATCCCCCGCCCTCCGGATCCTGAAAGCATCTTCATCATTGTCGGGAATTTTATCTGTTTGGACAAGTCACGAAGCGCTTCCTTTGTTTTTGCAAGATATGTTTTAGGCGTAGGGATGCCTTCTTTGGAAAGCACAAGCCCTGTCAAGAACTTGTCGTGCGCAATGTGAATAGTTTTTGCAGGATATGGCTTTTTTACGCCTGTATAATCAAATGCGCTTATTATGTCAAACCCGTATTCAGCGCGCTTGGAATCTATTCTTGGAAAAACATAGTCATAGCCTTTCAGTTCTTTGCCCTTATGCATTATTTTTATTTTTCCCTTGTTCATGCCAATAGTCAACTCGTAAATCGGCACAAGAGAGCAGTCGAACTCTTTTTCTGCTTCTTCAAGAATCATCTGGGTTGTTTTGGAAGGCTGTGCAGGGGCTATGAAAAGGACTTTAGGCTTTTTACTCATGGCATTCCACGCTCAAACCATCTTATGAATTTACTTAATCCAAACTCGTAATGCACTGCTGCTGCGGAGTGCAGATGGCGCAGCATATCACGGGTTACAGGTCCAAATTCAGGCTCGTATTTTTCCAGTTTTGGGCATATGTTTGCTCCGTGCACAAGAAGGCCCTCTTTTGTACGCAGGCAGTTTATTTCACATACAGAAGCATCAATGAGTTTTGATGCACGAAGTATTGTTTTAGTTTCTATTCTGCTTAACCGCGCAGTTGTCTTTTTGTTTTTTAGTGCAAATATCTTTTTGCCTGCAACAAAAGCATCTATCTGGTCTGCTTCTCCTGCAAAGTCCTGCACAAGCAGTGGTTGAGAGAGTTCCTCTACGGCGTCAAATACGCCTTTTGCAGTTTCCTCGGAATCAATTATTATCGCACCTTTTTTATCATAAGGCAGCTTTAGGACAATGGGGTATTTTAGTTCGCTTAGGGTTCTTTCAAGAGCAGAGCGTGACATTGCAAAGTAGCTCTTTAGCGAAGGGACGCCGTTCTCACGCAGCTGCATTGGCAGAAGAAATTCATTGTAGCCAAACAGCAAAGATACGCGCTTTAATGGAGAGTATTTTCTATTGTCTTCAAGGGTTTTTAGGAGGGCATATCCCATGTCTGCGCCTTTTTGGAATATGCGCGGCAAAAATACATCAAACTCAAGAAGGTTGGTGTCTTTATAGTAAGGTACTGGCTTTTTGCCAGTACACTCTATGCGTACATTTGCAAGAGGCACATAAAGCACTTTATCAAAAATATTCTTTGCTTCTTCTATGAGCTTTATTTCTGTTTCACTTGTTTTTTTTGGACCCAGAATACAGATTTTCAGTTTAATCCCCTCGTTCCCTCAGGTCTGATATCTTGTTAGAGGAATGCGTTTTTTCAATATCAACAACGAAATTTGAGAAAATAATGTCGCGCCCTATTAGTACGGGAGTAAACATCTTTGAGCGGTCAGCGACATTGAAGTTCACATCAAAGCTCTTTTCACGAAGAACCAGTTTTCCTGCAATTTGGATGCGCTTTTGTTTTTCGGTGGTGTGCGCCTTTTTGACGGCAATGCTTCCGACTACAGGGCCAAGACCTGCTTTTTCGGCAATTAGCGCATCAACAGAGCTTCTTGTTGCCCCTGTGTCTATCAGGGCTTTTGCATGTACTTTGCTTGTGCCCTCAATAATGACATCTTCAATAAGGCCAAGAATTCCCTTTTTTTCCATATACAACAGAAACAGATTGAAACATGAGGTATTTATATCTGAATTTCGCTTTATAGTTCATTATTTTATAAAAATTCAATTAGAACGTGTATTCTGTAAATAGTAAGGTCCGGTGGCTCAGTCTGGTTAGAGCACCACGCTGATAACGTGGGGGTCGTGAGTTCAAATCTCACTCGGACCACTATTCTCGCCGAGGTGGCTCAGTTGGCTAGAGCGCCAGACTCATATGCGAATGTGAGTTATGATTCCACAAGGAAAATGATTTACGAGGCGCTAAGAAATCTGGAGGTCGCGGGTTCGAAACCCGCCCTCGGCATTTGATAACAGATAGATTTGTAATTGGCAGCCATCTGGATTGCTGTCAGATTGCAAAGAAAAAGGAATACAATTGCATGAAACCCCACAAAATTACTTCAATAGCCTGATGTAGAAATCTTTATATATTATTGTACACACAATAATTGTCATGACAATAAAAGATAAATTCATTGATCGGCAGGACGAGAGTGCATATCTGGAGAAAGAATACAAAGACCGCACATTCAAGTTTATCTCTATTATCGGAAGAAGAAGAGTGGGCAAAACCCGGCTTATTGAAGAGTTTATAAGGGACAAAAAAAACTCGGTATATTTCTTTGTACCAGAGCTGGACGATCTTGAGATACGGCTTTCTTTTGCAGGGCGCCTGCACAGGAAACTTAATATAAGCTTTTTGGGCACACCTTCATGGGAAACCATATTTGAGGAACTTTTCAAAGCATCGGAAAACCTGAGGATTGTTATTGTTTTGGATGAATTTCAAAGATTCCTAAATATCAATAAATCCGTACCCTCTATATTGCAGGGTGCTGTGGATAAATGTGGCAAAAAGTCAAAGCTTTTCCTGATTGTAATGGGCTCTTCCATTGGCATGATGCATAAGCTGTTTGATCATGCCTCTGCGTTGTATGGAAGAAGAACAGGGCAACTAAATATCCAGCCAATGCAGCCGTTTTATCTTAAAGAATGGTTTCCTGATATCTCTTTGCAGAGGATAATAGAAATCTATTCTGTATTTGGCGGAACACCCAAATATCTGGAAGAGGTTGACCCGAAAAAATCGATTATGTGGAACATAAAAGACAAGCTTCTGTCAAAGCGAAGTATTTTATACAACGAGCCCGAAGCCCTGATAAAGACAGAGTTGCCGGACAGTGCCACATATTTCAATATTCTGAAGTTGATATCTGAGGGAAAAACAAAGCCAAGCGAGATTGCCGGGTTTTTGACTGTAAAACAGACCTCTCTAAGCTATTTTTTGAATGTTCTTGAAAAGGATATGGAACTGATCAAGCGGGAAGTGGCAGCAACTGAAGGAAAAGAAAGGTCAAAAAAAGCAATCTATAAGATGAGCGACAATTTTTTTAGGTTCTGGTTTAGGTATGTCTATCCGTACAAGTCAGATATTGAAATAGAGAATACCGGAGTCGTAACTGAAAAGATTGAGCGGGAACTTAGCTCATTTATCGGTCACTCGTTTGAGGATGTATGCAGGCTTGTGATTTTGAAGTCAGATAGAGGCATGCCGTTTAAGCCTTCAAAAGCAGGCAGTTGGTGGGGATTCCATAGAGAAGATGGCGTAAGGAAAGAACTTGAGATTGACATTATTGCATTGAATGAACAGGCTAAAGGCATATTATTTGCGGAATGCAAGTGGCAGGATCGCGTAGACGCCAGAAAGATTTTAGCCGGGCTGAAGGAAAAAGCGAAGTTTGTGCAATGGAACAACGAAAAAAGAAAGGAGTATTACGCTGTGTTTGCAAAGTCATTTAGAGAGAAAGTCAAAGAGCCGGACATACTGCTTTTTGACCTGAAGGATTTAGAGCATATTATGTTCAAAGAATAGACGGGCACAAGTGAGGGAATCAACCGTACATATTCTTTGTTTTTTTGTCTGCATCATCAATTATTTTTGCCTTAATTTTTTTTACAATTTCTTTGACTACAGGATACCAAATAGATTTTGTGTTGATTATGTAGTAAATTATTTCTGATGGTGTGTCTGCACTAAAGTCCCGCATGCTACGAGATGATCGTTTATATTCAATTTTTTTATTATTTAAATCCTTTTCAAGTTCATTCATTTGTTCCTTTGTTGCATTTATTTTGATTTCTATTTGTTCATTATTGTACTTTTCTTCTTTTTCTTTGTAATGCAAATAAGCACCTTTTTATTCTGTTAAGAAGAACATCATGAAAAACGTTTAAAAAGCTAGTTGGAGTACCATGCCGATAGAATTAGCCAAAGTATTGAATATTTTAGAATATCGATCTATTTCAAATAAATATGCCCTCTAATTTTCTTATCCCATATCCAGGGGTCTTCTGTTTTTGCCTCGCGCTTTAGCCTTAAGAACAAATCAACCTTTGCATCGCACTCATCAGAGTAATAGAGCGCTGTTGCTTCCGGAAGCTGCGGCTGTTTTGGCGAGCCATACTCTGCTTTGCCGTTGTGGCTTAGCACCATGTGAAGTATTTTTAATCTAAGGGTTTCCGGAAAATCAGGCATCCTGTCAAGTTGTTTTGACACCATGTTGTAGCCTATTGTTGTGTGGCCAATTAACATACCTTCTTCAGAAATATCTATTGTTGTCCCTGTTGTGCTCAACTCAATTGTTTTTCCGATGTCGTGCAGGAATGCTCCTGCAATCACAAGGTCGTGGTCAAGCTCTGTGTGAATTTTGCAGAGAGTGTCCCCTATTCGCATTACATTAAGCGTGTGCTCAAGAAGCCCGCCAAGATAGTTTTGGTGGTATTCCATTGCGGCAGGAGATTTTGCAAATGATACCATGAATTTTTCGTTAGAAGTAAATGAAGTTACCAGTTCTGCAAGATGTTTGTCTTTTATTGATGAAAGAAGGTCCTTGAGTTCTTCAAGCATGCCTTCAATATTTTTGCTTGTCTGAGCGAGAAAATCTGAGTGGTCGTATTCTGATGCAGAGCATTTTCGAAGAGCGCCTTTTTCTGCGTCAATTGAAATAGAAAATATGCTGCTTCCTTTTGGGTACTCAGACACTTCGCCTGACAGGAAAACAACGTCGCCGGATGAAAAAGATTTGTAAAGCTCGTCTGTCTTTGTGATATCGCGCCCCCAGTACTTGGCGGTTATCTCGCCTGTCTTGTCTGATAAACGAATCTCGAACCACTTGCCCTGCTTGCCGCCTTTGTATTCAACAGGAGGTTTCTTGAACTTAACTGCGAACTGGCTTTGCACCATTTCGCCGTCTTTTTTCAGGTCAGCAGCAAACTTGGATTTCATGTTTTAAGTTGAATGCTAAAATTTAAATGTTGGTGTTTATTGCGCGTGCCTGATCTGCAATCTTTGAGGCAGCGAGTCCAAGAATAAATGCCCAGATTGTCCAGAGAAAGAATACGCCCCATGCAACATCGCCTGCGCCTTTTATTGCATATAGCAGGGTTGCGAGAATGTATCGTAAAAGTCATAACTTTCTGGACTAAATGACTTTTCCATATAGTTAAGGTCTATTGGTTTTTTGTTCAGTTTGTCCATTTGGTAACGACCTGAACTATAGTACGATGCAACAGAGACTCCGCCTGCAAGTTTTCCATCAATCTTTGTTTTTGACAAAAGAATCATTGCAGCTACTGCAACCAAAAGAGGGGCAATAAGAAATGCAGGATGAATCGCGAAAAGCCCGAGGGTCACGAGATACAATGTGAATAACAGGAAAGACGGATAATAGCCAGTGGCAAGTTTCATGAGTACAGAGATGGCAACAATTGATGCCACAATCAGGATATAACCAAGGCTTCCGACAAGGAGTGCGCGGTTGATTGCACATAATTGTGCGGGGGCGTATATATTTTTGTTTTGTTTGATGACATGCGTTCGATTTTACACAAACCAAAAACTTTATATATTTTATGTTATAAATATATAACATCAAGTTAGAAATAAATAACTTTAGTGATGGAGTGTGATGTGGAATGAAAAACACGCTTTGGTATATGGGCTTTTTGTCTGCGGTAAGTGCGCTGTATTTTGTTGAGGGAAAAACCGCTTTTTTGTGGTTTCTTTGTTTTATTCCCTATTTTGCGACATACAATGCAAAGGATGAGCGAATTGAAGCAAACATGGGACGAGCGACAAGAAATGCTTTTGCATACACTGTGTTTTTCGGGGTTGCAACGATTGTATATATTTATCTGACAGGCAGTGTTGAATTGTTTGCTCCTGCTTTTGTTGCGCTTTTCGGAGGCTCGCTTTTGGTCTGCCTTGTTTCCTTGTTTTGTTATGATAAATTGGGTGGCGCGGAATGAAAATAAGAAAAGACAAAGATATTTTATCTTTTCTGGGGGTTGGTTTGGCTAGCATAATCCTCGGAGGCGT
>CBDUVQ010000016.1:0-14879 GCA_965370715.1 uncultured archaeon | reverse complement strand
ATCTGTAAAGAGCATTGCAACAGAAGGGCTTCGGGGAGCGCGCGTTGCAGCGCGCCAGGCAAATGCATTTGAAAAGGCATTTAATGAAAAAAAAGCGCAAGCAGAAACATCTTATATTCCTTCGTTTTCTAACGGTTCTCACATTTTTGCAGGAATTTTTTATGAGAACGCAGCCATTGGCGCAGGCACTCTTGGCGAGCGCGGCAAGCCTGCTGAAAAAGTCGGGCAGGAAGCAGCAGAGGCTATAAAGAAACAAATGGACTATGGTGCGTGCCTTGACGAGTGGATGGCTGACCAGATTTTGTCGTATCTTGCTTTATCAGGAGGCACGGTTTCTGTTGCAAAAATAACATCTCATGCATTGACAAATATCTGGGTGATTGAGCAGTTTTTTGGAAAAATCTTTCAGGTTAATCACAAACAGAGAACAATCTCTGTGTTAGAGCCGGTTAAATTGCAATCTAAAAGGTGAACTGTAAGCATTTATATTTTTGTGACCTATTGTGTTAATAGTTAGTCAAGGGTATCTAATTCATTTTTGTTTTATCTCCCTTGCTGGGATGTGGGGCGGGCGTGTTCTTCGGAGTACGCCTGTCTTGCTCTCAGTTTTCGAGACTCTTTTTTTAGAAATATTTTCAACTCAGCTATGTTTTTGTCTGTTTTTACAGACGTCTCGAAAACAATCTCTTTTTCGAAAAACTTTGTTGCGCGCGAAATTTCCTCTTTGCTTGCAAGGTCGTACTTGTTCAGGCAGACAAAAAAATTCATATCCACAAAGTTCTTTTTAAGCCCTTTAAACAAGGCAGCCTGTACTTCAAATGAGTATCCTGATGCATCTGTCGGGTCAAAGATGAATACAAGCCCTTCTGCAATGTGCGTTATTGCAAGCATAGCCTGCATTTCGATTCGGTTTCTCTCCTCAAGCGCCCGATCAAGCAGTCCGGGAGTGTCTATCAGCTGCACCTGCTTGTCAATATAGCCCAGAAGAAGCCCCTTTGTGGTAAACGGATATGGCTGAATTTCAGGCTTTGCGCCGGTCAGTGCCTGCAAAATAGAAGACTTTCCTGCATTTGGTGCGCCTGCAAGTACAAACGTTGGAAGCGGTAACAAACGCGGCAGGCGGCGAAGCTTTTTTCTCGAAGTCTCAAGTATGACGAGGTCTTTTCTAATATCTTTTACTACAGACGACGCTCTGCCGAAAAATTGCTTACGAAATACAGTCGCTTTTTCAGGCGTTGTTTTTGACATTTTTCTTCTACAGGCACCGCCAAGTGCGCGTACTTTCTTGTCAGCCCAGCGAACTGAATTGAGCGATTTCTTAAAATCATCCTTATTGACTGCGATTTCTGCGAGGTCTCTGTAGAACGGAGGCAAAAGCTCAAGTGAGGGCATCATCTTGTTTATTTTGTCAAAGTGCTTTTTCAGAGCCTCTGAAAAGACGATGACTTTTGTTTTTTCAATAAGTCGTCCTGCACTTTTTTTGCTTCTTTTAGGGTCATAAGGCAATTTCACAGCCTTTGCGCGCAAAAAGGCAGAATCAAGAAGCTCAGTCTCACTCATTATGTGCGTCATTTTGTGGAACATGAAGTTGTTTCTGTTTCTAGGAATAAATAAGCTTGTTCCAGAGTTAACAAAAAACAAGCCTTGGTTTTCACTGCGTTTTTTCTCCAAAACCTTTATATGTGCCAGCTGACACAATATCACTCAATGCGCAAAAAAGACGTGACTCTGGAGGCAAGGCGCCTTGCAAAGATGGTTTCGGTTCTCCAGAGAACTCCCGGAGGGCTATGGGTGAGGGAACTCGCAAGACAGGCAAATCTTCATTCAGAGACTGCAAGAAGAATCGTTATCAGCCACCCGAAAATATTCACAGAATATGCGGATTTCACAAAATACGGCATCAAGCTCAAGATTGTGAAGCTTAAGAAATAAGTTTCTTTTTTACTTTTTCAAGATATTTTATCGGAAAATACCCTCCTGCTGCGGGCGCATGCCCTCCGCCAAGGGAGTTTGGGATGCCTGAAACCGCATGCCTTACAAGCTTTGCCATTGATTTTTTCATGTCCTGGCGCCTTGCTGAAATATCAACCCTCTCTGTTCCTTTTTGGAGCACAAGAACCGTCTTGTTTGGGTAAAGCTCTTGCGAAAGCCTGTTTGAGAGGCGCGACTTTATGTTGTATTTTGACTCAAATTCATAGAGAACAATATCTTTAACAAACAGTGCTTTGTCTATATGTTCTGCAATGTGGTGGTGTATCTCTTTTTTCACATCCTGCTTGTATTCAGAAAGTTCGCTCTTAAGAACATCTCTCACATCCAGAGCAGGATAAAAAACATCAAACGCTTTTTGCACGCCATCAACTCCGGCAGCGGCTCGCGCATAGGCAACAAGCGCCTCGGCATCATTCAGGTCTTTGATAGACACTCCGCTTTTCTCAACACCCACAATAAAATCTTTCCACGATTTGCCTGCATAGTCCCCGATTATACCAATAGCAGCAATCCAGGCAGGGCGCTCGCCAAGAATCTCAAAGAATATGTCATAAGTAAGTTTTGTTGCAGGGTATTGCGATGGCTCGATGTCAGAGACATCTTCTGCCTTAATAACAGTTGTTTTTTCACTTGAAAGCTCTTTTTGCTTTAGGTGATGATCAATTATCAAAATGTCTGCGAACTCTTCGAGCGCCTTTATGGTTTTAGGTGTCTCATCAACTGCAAGATCCGTTATTATGACTTTGTTTATGCCCTTCTCGCGCAGGATTTTGACAGTCTCTTTAGTTATGCTCGTTTCGCCATCATTCTGGCAAAAAGAAAAATCAACCTTTTTTTCACGAAAGTTCTCAACAGCCCTTGCAGCAAGCACACCAGAACATACGCCGTCTGCGTCTGTGTGATGGATTACAGCTACTTTATCCCGTTTTTTCAGCGCAGACAGGAAAGAGTGCGCTTTGACAAAAAGTTTGTGGTTTTTCATAATCTATGCCCTTATTACATCAATCGTCGCCTTTATATGCGCGCTCCCGCCCTCTATTATTTCTCCATGCCCGGGAAGTATTTTATTTATCTCGAATTGTGAGAGTTTGCGCAGTGTCTGCCGGAGTTTTGCCCCATCACCGCCTTCAAGGTCTACACGACCATAACCATTCTTAAATATAACATCTCCTGCGAACAGCACACCACTCTTTTTGTCAAACAGGCAGATGCTTCCGTCGCTATGCCCTGGCGCATGAATCACGTCAAGCTTTGTGTCCTTTGCGCGCACAATGTCTTTATCCTTCAGGCGCACACAGTTTCGTTTTTCAAGAGAGCCGCCGAACCAGTGCGCGTATGATTTCTTGTTGTCCGCGCCCTCGATTATATTGGCGCACAAGTCGTGCGCAAGAATAGTCGCGTTTTCAAAAAGCACGTTCCCCCCAAGGTGGTCGAAGTGCCCGTGAGTGTTTACAATAGAAGTTATCTTGTCATGAGAAACACCTGCCTCTTTGAGAGCGGCATCAAGCTCTTTTGTGCGCATCCCGGTCCCTGCATCAATCAGCATGCACCCGTCGACAACATATATGTTTGAGTCAACTCCGCCAAGAGAAATCATCCAGATATTGTCGCCTATTTTAAGTGTTCTCATACTATCACAAATCTTGCAGGATTCCTGCCTTTTTTAATCTGTATAACTTTGTTTTCCTGAAGGGCAACTGTGTTATCTGAATTGTCATACATGGCAATGGCATGCCCGCGCAAAATCTTTATTTCAACAACAGATTCTTCAGAAACAACCAAATTTTTGATTCTTGCATGAGGGTTATTAAATCCGATGCCAATACCCTTTTCAAAGGCAGTGCCGCCAATAGAATAATAGTATGCTCCTGAGCCGTATGGAGTCGATATCACAATACCGTCGCCTATTACTTCTTTTTCAATTAGTTTTTTGTCAACAGAAACACTGAAGCGCACTGCTTTTGCAGGCGAGGCATTATGGACCTGAATTTCGTTTAGTGCATAAAGCGTTTTTCCGTAAATATTTGATTCAAGCTTAATGTATTCTTTCACTGTGTATTTTTTCTTTTTCAGTGCATCTATTATTTTTCTTAAATCCACCACATCAAAGACACATTTTTTGCATATCCTGCTTTTTCTTATCGTGACCTTTGGAATAGACGGGTATTTGTGTTCTGAAAATAGTATTGTGCCGTCGCCCCCGACAGAAAACACCACATCAGGTTTTTTTTCATCATATGCAAAGCCAGCTCCAAGAAGCTCTGACTCTGTTTCTTTTGTGTCTTTTCCGACAACAGCAAATTTCATAAGATATCTTGCATTTTCTTCCTTAAATTTTTAACACACGAAGTATGGGTATGAAAGAGGCAATGTTTTACAAAAAGCTTGAGAACAAACAGGTGCAGTGTGTTCTTTGCCAGCGAAACTGCATAATTCCTGACAATGGTTTCGGCAACTGCGCGGTAAGAAAAAATCATGGAGGAACATTATTTTCCGAAGTCTACGGCAGAATTGTTTCTATGGCAGTTGATCCTATAGAGAAAAAGCCGCTTCTTCATTTTCGTTCCGGCTCAAAAACACTTTCTATTGCAACAGTTGGCTGCAATTTTCATTGCATGTTCTGCCAGAATTTTGATATCTCTCAGCCAAAAAAAATTACTGGTGAAAAAATATCCCCTGCGCAGGTAGTGGCTCTTGCAAAAAAGCATTCTGAAGGGATTTCCTATACATACACAGAACCCACAATATTCTACGAATTCGTATTAGATACAGCAAAGCTTGCAAAGCAGGAGGGGCTCTACAATGTGCTTGTCACAAACGGTTACATAAACCCGAAGCCGCTCAAAACACTTGCGTCCTTTATTGACGCTGCAAACGTGGATATCAAATCAATGAAAAGCAGCTTTTACCAGAAGCTCTGCAAAGCCCCGTCTGAAAAGCCGCCTCTTGAAACAGTTGAGCTTATGCACAAGCTCGGAATCCATGTTGAGGTTACAAACCTTGTGATTCCAGGAGAAAATGATTCTAAAGAGGATTTTCATATGCTGTGCGCGTGGCTTGCAGGAGTAGACAAAAATATCCCACTTCACTTTTCACGGTATTTTCCAGTATACTTGATGGATGCGCCCCCGACACCTCTTAAGACGTTGGCTCTTGCGCGGGATATTGCACACGAACACAACATAAAGCACATTCACATAGGAAATGTTGATGAATCTGAAATGCAAGCCTTTTGAGTGGAAGCAACGCGCAATAGAAAGATATTAAATAGTTTTTTGCATATAAAACAGTATAGAAAATCACTTAACACAAAAACAAAAAATACGCGTTTAATTGTTTCAGAACAAAATAATTTTGTTTAAATTGTTCCAGAAAAGAATATTTTGGTTTTTACATGGCAGACACTGAAAAGGAAAAAGAGCTTTTGGAAAAGGGCTGGATAAAGGCATGGATGCTTTTTGAAGTGCAGGCAACAGGAAAAGAAGTTACAGACAAGTCACTTACAGAGCACATAAAGAAGATGAAAGCCGAGAGTGACTTGTACATTGCAGACGTTTCAGAGTCTGACGTAAAAGAAATTGAGGCACCAAAACAGCTTATCGAAAAAGGGATACATACACTTTATGCAAAAGTCACAGAAATTGTTGTCTTCTTCAGGTCGTATGAAATACTCACAAATATTACAGTAAATTATGCCCCGACAGCAATCGAAATACTTGCTCCTGAGAAAATCACCATAACAATGCGCGAGGCGCAAAATGCCCTCGCCACAGTTTCTGACATGATGCATAAGTTCACATCTGCAGGGCTTGGCGGAATGGTGATTAAAGGAGACTAATATGTTGTATAAAGCCCGCGAATTATCTTTTGTGGCTATTTTCTTTTTGACAGCGTTTTTTGCAATGGCGTTGCCTGTGTTCGCCACACAAGTAAGCTCACACGACATAACAGTTGACGTGGGCTCAAACGATGTTTCTCAGGTAGCGGTAAATATAGAATATGCTGATTTGACAACAAGCAAAATAAGCTATATTGCCTTTGCACGGATAGGAGCCGTCCATGCAAGAGATGACTTAGGGCCTCTTTCATGTTCATTCTCTGCAGAGACTTACGGGACGGTAATTCTTTGCACACCAAACAGTGCAGACCTTAAAAACTATTCTGTGGATTTTAATTTTGAAGCATACCAGCTTTCGTCACCGAGTGCAATGGCAAGCATTATTTCATACAATTATATGATAAGCGACCCGACAGACAACCTTCAGGTCATGTTGATTCTGCCCGAAGCAACAGGAATTGTAAGTGACGCAGGCTTTGACCCGATATTCCCGCTTGGATGGAGCCTTGGAAGCACAGGGCGGCGCACAACAATCTCATGGGATGTAGAAAAGCCGGAACTTGGAAAAACATATACATTTACAGCAGATTACGAGCCAATTACCCCTTCTGCACTCAATTTGAACTCTGCCCTTATTGCAATAATAGCTGTGCTTTTCGGGCTTCTTATTTTCTTTCGATTTCGCGCATCATCAAACGTGAGGACTGTGCTTTCAGTCCTTAAACAGGATGAAAAAAATGTTGTGGATGTAATAACACAGCGCGGAAAAGAATGTTTGCAAAGGGATGTTGTGAAGGCAACAGATTTTTCAAAAGCCAAGGTCAGCCGCATTGTTGCTGATCTTGAAGCGCGCGGTATCCTCAAGAGAACCCGCTACGGCAGAACCAATAAAGTTTGTATTGCAAAACATGCAAATGTAAAGAAAACAGGCGCTCACTGATAAGTTACTTATCCTTCTTTTTCGCTTCCCCTATTTTTGGCATTCCAATGACAGGGGGCATCTGCATTAAATCTGAAAGCTGCAGGGCCAGAATACCCACTTTTGCGAAAATATAATTAATAATTTCAACATTTAACTTTTCCGGAAGGGTCTTCTTTGTTTCCCACATCTTTGCAGCATTCTCAGGGTCTTCTGTCCTGCACACAATGCTTCCTTCAATATTTATTTTACCTGCTTTTGGCTCAAAGGCACTTATGAATTCAAAATCAACTGTTAAAATATCAACATCCGAGCCGAGCCCTGAAAGCTTTGTCTTTTTTACATCAACTATTTTTGGCACTGTGTTGATGCTGACGTTTGACATGACGCCCTGTTTTTCAGCAGCAATTTTTTTGTAACTTAAAGCAATTATCGGCATTTTAGCACCCCTCAATACCCGTAATTATTTCAAAAATATATATACCTTTGCAGTGAATGTTTCTTATGGCTGTATCTATAATTGCACATATACTTTCATTCATCTTCACGACATTTCTGGTCGTGCTTGTACTAAATATGTTTCATGAGGGCGACTACATACATTTTATAAAAATCATTACTGTTTCTGCTATAATGCTTTTCATATACCCTTTGGTGAAAAGTATGCCGCCGGATTTTCAATTTATGGTAACTTCATTTATTACATGGACTGCGCTCATAAAAATAACGTCCTCAGAAGTGCTGCTTTGGCATGCAACGGTTACTGCGCTCGTTGCAACTGTGTTTACAACAGCTTTGCTTCCTTGGGTGCTTCAAATTATTTGAGTCTGTGTGGATTATTCTGTAAGGGGCGAAGTTATAAGCACATTCAGTTCTCCAAGGTCATAGTTTCCGTGCGTGTAGAATCTTACATAGTTCTTTGTGTTATCTGACAGGTCTTTTTCTCCAAAGGTTATGTTGTACCATGTGTTTGCAGAGATGGTCTCAAAGTTGTGTGTCTTGTTGTTCAGCAAAACTTCAAGGCCGCTGTCAAGCGGTGCGTCCCGAACATAGAAATTTACAACACCTGTGACGTTGTCTTTTCGAAGGTACGCCTTCCAGAATTCATTCAATTCAAAAGGCTGCACCTTATAGATTGCCTCTCCGGTGCCGTAGTAGAATATCGTGAGCCTTGTGTTTTTCATGATGTATGTCGAGTCCCGTTCTGTCTTGAATGATAAAAGGTTTTCACCGGGTGAAACGCGCGTTTCATGCCGCGAGAAGTCTATCTGTGTCGGTACATCAGGTGCAGGAGAGTCAGAGTACACAGGCTTTCCATTGACATCTATCAAAAGGTTCTCAGACCCTGTCTTGCTCTCAAGCACAAAGGATATGCGCCCTACACTCCATCCGGATGCCTCATAAGAATATACCTGAAATGGAACCACATGGTCCCTGTCAGCATACCTGTCAACAGTCAGCCTGACATCAGACAGCACATATGTTGTCGGCGCCCAGAATTTTATTCCTGAGCTGGTTGCATAAATATCAATAGCATTTGTTTCATTTAGGTTGCGCAATTCAAAAGAGTATGTTCCTACATCTGCTTTTTCGTTGTAGATTATAAGCCCGCCGTGCATGACCACAAGGCGCCCGTATTTATTTGTTTCATCAACACGAAACGAAAGGGTTGCTTTTTGCGCACGCTCACCATTAAATGAGATTCCCTGCGAATTTTTTGAGAAAAGCCCGTTTTTTATAAGCGCAGCCTCTGCCTCAAATTCAATATCTTCTCCCGGAAGGTTGCCGACATTCACATTCCCTATTGTGATTTCTCTTGGAGTCGCTTTTGCAAAACCGACAATGCCTATTTTCTCAACAGATAAAAGCGTCTTGTTGATTTGCACAGGCTCATGTGTTGGGCCAAGAGGGCCTTTCCATCCAAGAAGCATAAGGACTGCAAATATTGCAATTCCCGCTGTCATGACTTTGATAAAGTTTTCCATAGTCTTCGCTTATTTATTATTGGAGGGTGTTATATATTATTTGTGGTCTTATGAAACTCATAAAAAGGGATTTTCGCCATGAAACAAAGATAAAGCCCGAGACACTTGATGACCTTTGGAACCTTGCGCAAATACTGCGCGAGGGGGATATAGTGGGTGCAAAGACCTTTAGGACGCTTCAGGC
Source organism: uncultured archaeon (assembly GCA_965370715.1). Lineage (GTDB taxonomy): Archaea > EX4484-52 > EX4484-52 > EX4484-52 > B79-G9 > JAFCBV01. The sequence continues at coordinate 5,961 of CBDUVQ010000016.1, read as the reverse complement.
GTCCGCATCCGGTGAGAAAAAGCCGGTTTTTCTGAAAGTTCTTGCAGAGAAAATAACGCATTCTGAGGACGGGCACTCTCTTCGCGTTGCAGGCAGGATAATTGATGCGCCAGAAGACTTTGAGCGCGGCCACCACACTCTCTCGATTGAGCCCGGAACAATATTTTCTGTTGAGAAAGACTGGGCTGAGTATGAGATAAGAAAGCTGAAGGATGCGCTCACATACAAAGGCATGAATGTCCTGATATGCGTAATGGATGAGCGGCGCGCTGATTTTGCCCATGCAAGCGAGATACGGGTAAAGGAAATTGCAACAATAAAGTCAAAGTCAGGCGGAAAAATGTATGGCTCATCCGAGACAGGCGGATTTTACGCAGACGTAACAGCGTACTTAAAGGAGAACGCTGACAAATACGAGAAAATCATCATTGCAGGTCCTGGTTTCTCAAAAGAGAACCTTTATGGGACACTTGAATCAAGCCTCAAGAAAAAATGCAACATTGAGGCATCAAGCATTACAGGAAAGACAGGCATAAACGAGGTCATAAAGCGCGGCGCGCTTGAGCGCGTTGTTGCTGAAAGCAGAATGTCAAGTGAGACGCGCATGGTCGAGGACTTTTTGGCAGAGCTTGGCAAAGAGAGCGGCTTTGTGACATATGGGGTGCTTCATGTGAAAAAGGCAGTTGATGCAGGGGCAGCAAACCGGGTTATGGTTTCAGACAGTCTTGTTCGGCAAAAGGACATCCAGAAAATTCTCAGTGCTGCAGAAGCCATGAAGGCAGAGACCGTTATCATAAGCTCAACCCACGAGGCCGGAGAGAAACTGCTTGCACTTGGCGGTATTGCGGCTTTTCTCAGGTATAAATTTGAAGAGAAGTGACTCGGCAAGATATAAAAAAGTCATGAGCGCTTTATTCTAATCCATAACACCTTTGATAAAGCACCCTCAAAATGTTGCATCGATGTCATTTTGAGGTCATGAAATGAACCCGTTGGCAATGTTCATCTCAAAAACATCTCTTGATGAAGTGTTTTTAAGACTCCACAAATGAAATTGAATGGGCTTTTCAAGCTTTTCCAAACAAAGTTTGGAAATATTCGAACGATAGTGAGATTATTTCAATAACTCACCTCGAAACCAATACGAGCATGCTGGTTTCGGGCTCGTTTATCGAAAATGTCGGGGTCGCCTAGCCTGGTAGGGCGGCAGCCTGCTAAGCTGTTGGGCTTCGCCCACATGGGTTCGAATCCCATCCCCGACGCCAATATTTTTTGCTAGAGAGTATGCCAAGCACATGTATTTCTGCCGGCGACACTCTAAATCTATATAAATCTTCCACGTACAATAATCTTGTTTAGTGACGGGGTGTTTTTTATGGTCGTCAATGAGAGAACAATAAGCGAAGTAATTGGGCGCGATATTTTCACTGACAAGGGGCTTTATTGCGGTAAGGTTTCTGATGTTGAGCTAGATCTTTCACGGTTTCGAATAAGGGCCCTGGTTGTTGACGCTGTCAAAGGCTCATATCTTTCAACAGTTGTCAGCGGAAAGCGCGGAATAATTGTCCCGTATTCAATGCTGAAAGCTGTCGGTGACATTGTGCTTATAAGGCACATAACTGCTCCTGCACCCGAAGATGCTGAGATGGCGTAATTTTGCCACTTTCTTTAAGGGCATTACATGCTAGCGGAACATATATTCTTTTTCTGGCGCGAAAAACAGCTAACTATTTTACATAGGTGTTGACAGTGCACAATTTTCATTATCTTTAATAACTATCTTATACAAAGGTGTTTTCATGGTAATGGGAACAAAAAAGAAGTTCATACCAAGGCAGCGCGACTATAAGGGCGAGGAAAAAGAGCTTTATACCCCTGCAGGCGAGTCTGAGGTAGAATCTCTTTACAAGGATATATCCCGCGAAGAGGACCGTTTTGCTCCAAAGCACATTCTGCCGCCGGACGAGGACGAGTTTGAGCCTGAAGAGGAGCCCGAAGTTGTGAGGGTGCACTCGCGCGAGACAATGCTTCGCGAGGATAAGGAGGAAATTGAGCCTTTGCGCCGCATGGCTCCATACATCATGGGCAATCTATTTGATAGGGTACGTTTTCTTAAAGAGCGCATAAATGACCTGAACGAGGCGCTTGAGTTGCGCAAAAAAATTCATGAGGATATAGTGTCCGAACTTGATCTTGAAGTGGAGGAAAAACGCGGCATGCTTTCAAGGCTGACTGACGCTGACGACCTTCGCGACCTGAAGCTTGACATTTCAATGCTGCGCGGGCAAAAGCGCAAGGAGGCTGTGCAGTTCTGGCGCGACAATCTTGAGCTTAACACAGAGCGGAGTACACTCAAGGAGCAGCACGAGACTGAGGAGAAAATAGCTGCTCTTTTCAAGGAAATGGACGAGAATTGATAAACATGTTTGTTGACCGAAACGCGCTTGGTGATATAGCCCGCGAGATAAAAAATCTTGCTCCTGTACTCGGGAAGCAGAATTCAGAGCGCCTTGAGAGGGCATACCTCCTCGGGGACGAGGAAACGCGCAAAAGAATTCTTTTTGTGATTGACGCGCTTAAGGCAACAACATTTTCAGACGAGGAAATGAAGAACTCGCTTTTGCTTGAGCCGCCGAAAAGCAGTGTGGCCGGGAATGGAAACTTAAACATAGGCTCTGTGCTTTACGGCAGAAAGAGGCTGTATCCATTCAATATTGACCTGCAAATGCTTCTCACACATGTTGCTATTTTCGGTTCGTCAGGTTATGGGAAAACAAATATTGTACATCACTTTATTCAGGGGCTTGCAGAAGAGAACATACCTGTCCTTGTATTTGATTTTTCAAAGAGAAATTATCGCGACCTTGCAACATTGCCCACAATTCGCAACAAGATAAAGATTTACACTCCCGGAAGAAGTGTGTCGCCGTTCCATTTTAATCCACTCCTGCCGCCGGACGGAGTGCCTATTTCAGAATGGGCAAAAGAGTTTGCAGAAGTCTTTGACCATGCATACTGGCTTCTTGGCGGCGGAAAGCATGTGGTTCTAAAGGCGCTCGGGGAAATATACGATAAGGCGGTTCGCACACCGCGCATAAGGGATCTGAAATTATGGGCTGATATGTATTCTGCAAATAAGAGCATCTCTGCACGTGAGAGAAACTGGGTAGCTACAGCCCAAAGGCCTATTGATTCTCTTTGCTTTCGCGGGACAAAAGAAATTTTCGAAAAACAAGAAGGCAGGCGCCCATCAGAATTTTTTGCAAAAGACGACATAACAATTCTTGAGCTTGATGCACTCACAAGCAATGACCGCACATTCTTTATTGAAATAATTCTTCAGTGGATTCGCGATTGGCTGCTGGTGTCCGGTTCGCGCGAGAAGCTTCGCGGCGTGATTGTGCTTGAGGAAGCGCACCATATGGTGAACCGCGAGAAGTCAAGCAAGCTCGGAAGCGAAACAGTGGTTGACCTAATATTCCGCGAAATTCGCGAACTTGGAATAGGTATACTTTTCACAGACCAGCACCCGTCCCTCATCAGCTATCCGGCTCTTGGAAACACAAGCACCCAGATTTACATGAACCTTGGCCTTGATGCCAAGCATTCATCAGACATACTTGATTCAAGCAACATGCTCGGCCTTGACTACGAACGCGAGGGGCGAAACATAAGAAAGCTCCCTGTGGGGCACGGCATAGTTCTTTCAAGGAGAATAGAGTTCAAAGACCCCTTTGTTGTCGAGTTTCCTCTTGTGCCGATAAAGAAAGGAACAGTCACAGATGAGATGGTAAAGGAAATGATGGATGTTGATGAAGAAGACCTGCCAGAGGAAAAAACCATACCAAAGCCGGGCGAAGTCAGGAAGACCGAAGAAACAAAACCAAAATACGACATGTCCGGTCGCGAGTGGGAGATAATCGGTACAATAGGCCGCGGGCTTGGGGCAACAGCATCCGAGATTTCGCGCAATATCGGAGTTTCCGGAACAGCATTTCGCGAGTTTTCAAAAAAGATGATAGAGGACGGGTTTGTCGGTACAAGGAATGTGAAAGTGTCGCGTCAGGAGACAAGGTTGTTTTATCTGACAGACAAAGGAGGCGAGGCATTTATCCAGACATTTCGTGAGGAACGCATCCCGCAAAAAGAAGAAATCAACATTGAGCCAGTGATACAGAAATTTGTAATGGATGGCTATAGCGCGACCGAGAAGAACGGTGACTTGATAATTTCAAAAAAAGGAAAAACAGAGCGCGCAAAAATCGTGTCTGACCCGGCAGAGGATATTTCTGGATTCCTTGACGATGACAGCAAAGCGCACATATTTTTTTCATCAAATCTGGTGAAGAACGCATGTATCCAGATATTTTCTGAACTTTTCAAGGAGCGCGCAGTGATTTACACATTGACAGCGCGCGAGGCTCTCGAGGGAAGGGGCTTTAAGAGGATTGAGTTTTCGTAGGTTTCTTTAACTCTACGGAAAATGTGTTAATCGCGAGTAGCAGATGTTTGAGAATAATACACACAAATTGTACTTTTAAATATCATAGTACAATAGCTTCATAGGTTAAAATCATGGAATTAACTGCAATAATCAAAAAAGGCGAGAAGCAATACGTTGCCCTTTGTCCGGAAATTGATGTTGTGAGCCAGGGGCATACAATAGAGCAAGCACTAAAGAACCTTAAAGAAGCAGTTGAGCTTTATATCGAAGAGATGGGCGTTCCTGAAGAGCTGAAGCCTGAAGACACAATTATAGTTCATTTTGAAGTCACAGAAAAACCAAGCACATTATTACGTGAATAAATGTGACTTCAAAAGCTTGAAACCGAACCAAACAAACCCCTGCTTTCAAGGAGGGGTTGCATAGAGGTTTCATGATTTTGAAGTTTCTTCCGATAAGGCTGCAATGGCTAATTAAATATTTCTGGAGATTGCATGCCAAGGCTTCCTGTTCTTTCCGGGCGCGAACTTGTAAAAATTCTTGGAAAAGTGGGCTTTGTAACAAAACGGCAGAAAGGAAGCCATCTACAACCGAAGCATCTCAGATTATAAGATTCGGTTGGAGATCTTGAAACCATACCAACGAAACTACGACAATTCGAATGTATACCAAAGGTTTCATGACATTATTCTTGTAAATGAAGCAGACTCAAGGAGAGCGCTTGTTGTACCGAATCACAAGGAAATAGACACCGGAACACTGATTGAGATAATCCGCCAGGCAGGCTTAAAGAGAAAAGATTTTGAAAAACTGTTTTAGCTGCCATTTCGTTTCAGCTTAACTAAAAAATTTATTTTTTTCATAGTATTCATCAATACCTTTCAGCACCACATGATTCTTTTCAATTTCTTTTATGAGCGGGCTTTCTTTATCATATTTTCCTATTTTTATGCTCAGCTTGGAGTCAATCAGCTGCAACTCCTTTCTAAGTAGTCTGTCTTCGGTCTCAACATATATGTCAATGTCACTGCTTCTCGTTGCAAGGCCTTTTGCGTAAGAGCCAAAAAGCAGAGCCATACGAACTTTGATGTTTTTCTGGATTCTGCTAATTATGGTTCGAAGCAGAGGGTATTTTTCCAGAGTACGCACAAGGCGGTAGTTTTCAGCCATGAAGACATATGCATTTGCTTCAGCTGTTTTTTTAAGAAAATACGGCTTGTTTTTCCCCTCTTGTACAAAATCCACGACATTGTCTTTGGCAAGCGCCTTTAGTTTCCTTAAAACAGTCATGTGGCTTGTCCCAAGGCTTGCTGCAATTTTGCGCGCATGAGACTTTCCATGCAAAAGCAAACATACTATTTCCAAGTTGTAATCTTTTTGTTCCATATGTCACATATTTGTTACAAAGAGTATAAATGCTTTTCGGACACATATTTAGTAGAACTTCTTAGCGGTTTGCCTGCTCTTGAAACTATATTAATCGTGAGGGGCAGATGTTTTGTGTGCTCAAGTAAGCG
>CBDUVQ010000015.1:0-14908 GCA_965370715.1 uncultured archaeon | reverse complement strand
CGTTTCCGGGCATTACTTGTTCATTTAAGAGAGCTTTTGATGGAGGTACAAAAGATATCTGCCTTACAATCCCACCAAACGACCTTGACAAGATGGCTATTCTAAAGTGCAAGTTCAAATATACAGGAAGTATTGACACAACAACAACTCTTTTTATGAAAATGCATGTTGATTATTCATACATCACAACCAAAAAAGCCCAGTACCGCACAACCACAGTTCCGGACTCACACTCATGCGTTACAAAACGAGCTCTTGACGGTTTCCCGAACAAGACTGGAATGGACTTGTATCTGCAAGAAGTGTTTAGTGACCTTGATGTTATGCCAGACCCCTTTGCAGGTTGGACTGAAGACGGTTTGCCGTCAGGCGAAGAATTAGGCGAGCCTACTGACTTTTGTCAAAATATATGAATACTGAATGCCCTGTGATTATCATGTCCCTTTTACTTGACCCAACATACCTTGAATACTCACCCATAGGCCAATTTATCCTGCCGTTCTTTTTGATGTTTGCAATAGTTTATGGAATCATGAACTACACAAACCCTTTTGGCAATCAGAAGAATGTGAATGCCATGATATCTGCTGCAATCGGCCTTTTTGCAGCATCATCACGCGACTTTGTTGATTTTTTCTGGCAGAACCTTAATCTCATATTAATCCTTTTCATAGTGCTGTTTATCCTTTTGGTTGCAAAGAAGCTAACAGAGGGAAGTGGCGACGGCGACAGCAGCAGCATTGCAGTTATTGCAGGCGCAATACTTGTTATCATCGCGGCAAAGGGAACTGAGTTGTTTGATGATATGTACGGGCTCAGCCAGAACAACATAATTTTCCTTGTAATGGTCGCCCTGTTTGTGATACTGATTTATGCAAAATCTGGAAAAAATCCCTGATAGGGCGTTATACTGGGTGTAATTTAAAGACACAATTTGTTTAATAATATGTAGTGTAATGATATATGTACCTAAAAAAGAAAAAAGATAATCACAAAACTCTTGAGTAAATATTTGTGATTATCAGCAGCTTATTTTTTATCCCGCATTACGAGGCTGTTAATGTCTTTTGCATACCCAGGGGTATTTTTGGTTTTACCCGATTCGAATATGAGGATTACCTCATCCTTGGTATTTACATAACCGCCCACAACTTTATCTTCAGCCATATGTCCTCCAAATTTACTTCATTACATGTACTCGAATTTCTCCGAGTTAGTATCGATACCATATTCGCATTTCTGCGACATATACATCCTCTTCGCATCAAATCACTAAAGACAAACTAAATCAGTTCGACACAACTAGAAGTAGCATTGCTGTCTTCGTTGTCTTTGCTTTAAAGACCTGACATCAAACCAAATCATTCCATTCGGAAACGAGGTTGTCTGTCTAAGTAATTTTGTGTTTTGAGGAGTATGAACTGTGAATGGACTTCGCTTAATACTGATGTCTTATGTAGACATGTTTTTAAATGTTACTACGTGGGGGTATATTTTGGACATTCCTATCACGTGCGAGAACTCATTTAATATAGCCCGTTGAATTTCTTAAAAACAGCATTCTTATATTATAAGGTTTTTACTTCAACTCAATTTCCATAAAGTCTTCTGCAAGGACTGTGTTCTTGAAAATCTTTTTCGCATCATCCAGAAGCTTTTTCTCCCCGCCTTTTGTTTCCTGATACCTTCTTGAGATATGAGTTAAGACCAACTTTTTTACATTCGCCTTTTTTGCAACTTCTGCGGCTTGCGCAGAGGTCATGTGATTGAACCCGCGCGCTTTTTTCTCGAAGTCTGCGGAAAATGTTGAGTCTGATATCAGGAGGTCTGCGCCCTCAGAAAATTTTACAATGTTCGAAGTCTGTCGTGTGTCTCCGGTATAGACAATCTTTTTGCCAGGGCTTCTTACCAATACATCACTTGGCTTTATAGTCTTTCCATTGTGCACAACTTCTTTTCCTGCTTTGAGCTTTCCGATTTTCGGGCTTGTTGACAAACCGAATGCAGCAGCTTTTTTCATGTCTGCTCTGACTTTTTCATCCTCGTGAAAAACATAGCCGAGTGCAGGAATCCCGTGCTCGACGCGAAAAGGCATTACTTTGTATCCATCACATTTTACAACATCGCCCTCGTCAAGGGTCTTCACAGATATCTCAAAGTCGTGGTCAAAATAGCCCACACTTATGTACTGCTCAAAGAATTCATTTGTCTTGTGAGGCCCGTAGATGAACAAAGGTTCGCGCCTTCCTTCCAGCTCCATTGTCTGCACAAGCCCGAGAAGCCCTGCAAAGTGGTCTGCATGCCAGTGGGATATGAATATGCGCGTTATTTTCATGAACTTGAGGTTCTTTATCATAAGCTGGCGCTGCGTTCCCTCGCCGCAGTCAAAGAGGATTCTTTCTTTGCCATACCGCAGGAACACAGACGGCAGGTTCCGTGCGCGCGTCGGCACCCCTGATGTTGTGCCAAGAAAAGTTATGTTAATCATAACCATATTTCGCGGTTAAGTTTTTTATAAGGTGTAAAAAGCTGCCCGGCCGAAACCGGGCAAAGAAAAAGCAAATTCTTACTCAGAGATTTTCTTCATTGCTTCAATGACTGCGTCAACGACTTCTTTCTCAACAGGCACTGCGATTGATTTTTTGAATCTCTTCTCTTTTTCAGGAGTGTAGAAACCTCTTGAGATTGAGATGAACTCATTCTCTCCGCTTTCTGTCACTGCCTTTTTTCTTGCAATTTCAAGGAAGTTGTTATTCCCAAATGCAATTTCTTCGGACTTCACTGTCTGAAAGTCTACCATTTGCCTCACCTACTTTTTGGTTCAAAAACCTTTGGATCGTAGATATATACAAGTCCTTTTAGTTTTTGTGCCCGTTTCGGGCAAAAAGACTTCTTTTTTTACTTATTTAAATGTTTGGACGGTGGCTTGCCGAAAGATTGCTTTTTTATTTTTGCCCTACAATAGAAGAATATGGCAAAAATCATCCTTCTTGAAAAAGCACCCAAAGAATCAGGAATGATTCTGGAAACTGCAATTAAAGCCCGCCGCTCGAAAAGGGCAGGCTGGAAGCATTCAGTTACGCTTTTTGAATTGTCGCAATTTCTCTGGTCAGCGCAGGGAAAAACCGATGAAGCCCACCGCAGTGTCCCTTCAGCAGGTGCGACATACCCGCTTGAGACATTTGTTTCTGCAAAAAATGTCGAGGGGCTTGCGCCAGGTATTTATAGATACCTGCCAGATAGCCACGCCCTTGAATTGGTGGATGAGAAAGACGCAACAGAAAAAATTGGCATTGCATGCGGAAAATACATGTTTGTGCGCGATGCACCGCTTTGCATAATAATTATGGCAGATTGCTCAAGGACAACAGCGCGCTTTGGCGAGCGCGGTATGCGCTACATACACATGGAGGTCGGAAGCGCGTACCAGAATATTTCTCTTGAAGCGGTCGCGCTCGGCCTTGGAACTGTTGTTATCGGAGCATTTGACGACGAGGCCATAAAGAATCTGATTGGCAAAGAATTGGAGCCAATGTGTATATTACCAATCGGCTAGCCAATCTGCTTAAGTATCTCTTTTTTCGCGCCTTCTGCGTCAATAGCACCGCGCGACTCGCGTATGAGCTGTCCTATCAGAAAGTTCAGTGATTTTGCCTCGCCTGCCTTGTAATCGTCAACAGCTTTCTTGTTTGCCAAAACTATTTTTTTTGTCATTTCAGGAATGTTCGTGCCCGCGCCAAGCTTCGGGAAATTGTATTTATTTACAGCAACATTATAGCCGCATTTGTCGTTAACCATTTTGCGAAGTATCTCCTCTGCTGTCCTGTCAGAATATTCTTTTTTCTGGAACGCCTGTATTAGTTCAATCACCCACCTGTTTTTCAAACCAGAGCTTTTCATAGTGAGGTTGTTGTAGTTCAGCGTCTTTGCAAGGACAATGCCGACCCAGGTTGCAGCAACATCCGGCTTTGCGGTTTTTGCAGCAAGTTCGAATAGTTCGGAGATTTCTTTCTCTGAAGTGAGCGATTCTGCCATTTTGCCTGAGACTTTGTACTGCTTTATGAAGCGCGCCCTTCTTGTGTCAGGCAATTCAGGTATGTCTGAGGCTATCTTTTTGCTGTAAGCATCATTGGTGGTTATTCTCGAAAGGTCTGGCTCGAATATGTAGCCGTAGTCCTCTTCAGTCTCTTTTGTTCGAAGTGCCTGACTTACACCGGTTTCCGGCTTCCACGCCCGTGTCTCCTGCACGACTTTTGCGCCTCGCCTAAGCATATTCTTCTGCCTAAGTAGCTCATATGAGAGAGCCCGTTCAATCTCCTTGGTTCCTGTGATGTTCTTGAGCTCAACGCGCGCTCCACCTTGTATTGATATGTTGGCATCGGTCTTTATTGATGCATCAGACATAGGGTCATAAACTCCGAGATAGGCGAGAATCTGGGCAAGCTTCTGAAGATAGCCGCGCGCTTCTTTAGGGCTTCTAAAATCAGGCTCTGTAACAATTTCAATAAGAGGTATTCCAGCCCTGTTGTAGTCAACCAGAGTGTGCGTACCTGCATGTATGAGTTTTGCAGGGTCCTCCTCCATATGGATTCTTCTAAGGCGTATGTCTTTTTTGCTGTCAGGCAGGATTTTGAGTGTTGCCCCTGACGCAAGAGGTACTTCATACTGGGTTGTCTGAAAGTTCTTTGACATATCAGGGTAAAAATAAGTCTTTCTTGAGAAAAAGGTGTCTTTTGCAAGCTTTGCGCCAAGCGCAAGGGCAACCTTCGAAGCAAGCTCAACAAAGCGCCTGTTGCAGGTCGGCTTTGAGCCGGGCAATCCCAGGCATACAGGACATGTCAGTGTGTTTGGCTCTGCTTCTTCAGATAAGTTAACAGGGTTTTTGCACGCGCAGAATGCCTTTGTCTTTGTATTTAACTGCACATGCGTTTCAAGACCAATCATGAGTGAGACGTCGTTCATAAATACGCTATTGGTGGCTAAGAATTAAATATGCTTTGTGGATTAAAAGGATTCTGTAGTAAAGACAGAATCCGGAAGCATGTATTCAACTATTTGTTTACAGTTTGGGCAAGATGGTTGTTCTGTATCTCCGACACCCAAGGCTGTTAAATTAAGTTCAGGACCAGCAACACGGCTTATTTTAATGCCTTTATCTACTTCATATATTGCCAGGATTGGCATTTTACGAACCTCGTTATTTTCAGAAAGCTTTGTTATTTGATGTGTGCCATCTGGATTAAGCTCTAAACAATGAATTCGACTTCCATCTCCACCAAGAAGATATAGGCTTTCGGCATGTATCTCTATTTGTTCTTCTAAACCAGAATATATTTTTTCATTAGTAACATTTCCTATGTAACTGCCGGTTTTTGTGCGAATATTCACGTCATATTCGCCAAAAACGCATGTATTTCCAAATTTTCCATCAGATGCACTAAGACCAGCAAGAGCCTGATACATGCGTGTATCTCCAATACATAGCTCCTTTAAAGGCTCTATATCAAAATTAAATATCGTTGGGTCAAAACCTTTCTTTAGTTCAGCAAACATACTTTTCACTTCAGAGTAAAAACTTAAATACGTTTGGTTAATTGAAGAAAAAAAATAACGGCGCCACCTAAAATGGTAAGGCGCCCGCGGAATCAAAGCTCCGCAACTCAACTCCCTTTCGAGAGAAAACAAAACAAATCACGAACCAAATGGTTCGTGTAATTTCTGGGCTTAGGGCTATATATGGATTGCTATACTTGAGCCCATATTTGACTGTTATTGTTTTTTATTGTGTATAAAGCACAGGCGCGCAATAAAAAAGCTTGAAACTAAACCAATTAAACCCGTCCTTTAGGACGGGTTGCATGGAGTTTCATGAGTTTTTATCCGAAAAGCGCACCAAGACCAGCTGCAGCTTCTTCTTCTTTCTTGCCCTCATCTTCTTTGGGCTTTTTCTCTTTCTTTTCTTCTGCAGGTGCCGCTGCTGCGACAGGTGCCGCTGCGGACATGATTGCTGTCTTGCTTATTGCTTCTTCGATATTCACGCCGTCAAGGGCTGCGACAAGCGCTTTCACGCGCGCGTTATCCGCCTTTGCACCGGCAGCATCAAGAACTTTTTTTACAGCATCTTCACTTATCTTTTGTCCTGTTGCGTGCAATAGCATTGCACTGTATATGTACTCCATTTTTATACTAACCTCCTTGAAACATCTGATTAACCAAACAGGGCGCCAAGGCCTGCTGCGGCATTCTCTTCTTTATTTTCTTCCTTTTCATCTTTCTTTTTCTCTTCTTTAGGGGCTTCTGACGCAGGTGCTGCGCTTTCAATTCCACCAGCCTCTTTTGGAAGAGTGCCTGCAATTGAGAGCATCTGCATATTTGCTTTTTGCAAGAGTGTTGAGACAGTTTCCTTGTTCAGTATGTTTGCGTTTATTGCAAGGTTGAGTGCCTTGGTGTGTGCATCAAACAGCTTGTGCGGCACAATCTCCTTGACAAGTATGTTGGCATTGAACGCAAGGTTGAATGATTGTGTATATGCTTTTTGCATGTTTGAAATATATTCTTCTTCACTGACTGACATGACTTCTTTGTCAAAGACAAAGCCATTCTCATAAGCTGCGACAAGGTTCATGCCGATTTCCATAGGCTTGATGTCAACCTTTTGCAGCACATTTGCAACAACATCGTTTATGACATCTCCTTTTTTTGCAACTTGCGAATCCTCGCGAACAACAATTTTATTTCCCATTATAGCGGACTTGACGCCTGCCTTTTGAAGGTCACTTATTGCAGGACCCGGAGGAAGGTTTGTCTCGCCTTCAGGGACAATAATGTCGTATGGTGCAATGTCTCCGGCTTTTGCATACGCCTTTGACTTGCTTTTTGAAATCTGCTTGTACAGCTTGAAAGCACCCACCTTGCTCAAAAGCAGGGACGGGATATGAACATCAAATTCAGATAACTTGCTAATATCTTTTTTGCCGCAGGATGCAACAGCCCTTGTAATGACTGTCTTTTTGTTCATGATGATGGTTGCTGTGCCTCGAAGTGCCTTTCGGATTTCCTGAAGCTCTTTTGAGGGAAGGCTGCTCAAATCAGCAATACCTACCACAGGGCTATTCTTTATCTCTTCTGTGATGGTTTTTACATCATCCTGTTTTTTTTGTGAGACCATGATACAGCACCTAATAATCAACCTTCACTGGCGACCCCATAGTGGCCTTGACCAGCACTTCTTTCATATTCTGCTTTCCCAAGGGAAACTTTTTTTCAATAGCGCCAAGCATTGCAGTAAGGTTTTTCTCAAGTTCCTCTTCAGTCATCTTTTCTGTGCCGATTGTGCATGAGATTGTCGGGTTCTCCTTTAGGGAAACCTTTACAGTTTCTTTGAGTTTGTTTATCATCGGGGTTGCGTCAGCGTGCGGCGGCAGGGGCTTTGGCATTTTGCCGCGCGGACCAAGCACTTTTCCAAGGCTTTTCCCGATTCTCATCATGAGCGGAGCCTCTGCAACAACAAAGTCAACGCTCTGTGAAAATATTCTGACTTTTTTTGGCTCGCGCTCAAGCTCACCAAAACCTTTTTCATCAACAATGACATCTGCAACTCCTTTTGCCTTAAGGGCAAGGTTGCTTCCAATAACTCCGACGCGCGCTTTTTTTCCGCGCCCTGACGGGAGCTGGACTTCAAGCGAAAATTTATTCTCAGCCTTCTTGAGGTCCAGGTGCCGGACACTTACAACAAGATCTATAGACTGTGTGAACTTTCGTCCATCACCTTTTTTCTTTGCTTCACGAATTGCGTCTTTTATTTTGGGCATCAATTACACCATTATTTCTTTTTGTCTGCAGGAGCCGTAGCCTCTCGTGGCATGACATCTTTAATGATTTCTCCAGGTATTTTTTCTGCTATAAGCCTCTTTTCTATTTCTCTTCTTTCTTTGCCTTCCATTTCAGCGATTATCTTCTTTGCCGCAGCCTCGTACTCGTGCCGTTTTTCTTCTATATCTGCTGCAAGCTTATTTTTTTCTTCCTCAAGTGTTTTGAGTTCATCTGCAGAAAGCTCTGTTTTTCCGGAGCTGATAAGATCATCATATTTTCCGTTGTTGATTTCCTTTATTGCCTCGCGCGGGTCTTTACCTTCGACAAGAACCCCGCCAGAAAGGCATGTGCCGACAATAGATTTTATCATATTTTTCCTGTCTTTTGAAAGAAGCGCGTCCTCTTTCATGAGCGCAATCTTGATTATCTGCTCAATTTTCAGGTCAGCAACATGTTCTGAGCCTGCATGCTTTGCAAGTTTTTCCAGATTGACTTCTTTTTTTATCAGCTGTGATACCGGAGGGCTTCCGAGTTCAAGATCATATGTCTTTTCTTCTGTGTCAACAATGACTTTTACAGGAACCTTCATTCCTGCAAATGCTTTTGTTTTTTCATTGATAGCTGCAACTATCTCACCGATATTCATCTTGAGCGGCGCAAGCGAGGGACCTAAAGGAGGACCTGCGGTTGCTTTTCCACCCTCAACAAGAGCATCTATCGTTTTTATTGCCATTTTAAACACATCATGCACTATTTCTGCTTGGCTTGAGTAAATCCAGCTTGATTGTGATTGGTATTGGAACTGCGGACTCTACAAGCTCAATTTTTGCCTCGCGCTTTGTTTCGTCAAGGCGCACAATTTTTGCCTTTTCGCGCTTGAAAGGTCCTCCAATGACCTCAACAAGGTCTCCGTCATGGAATGCTATCGCTTTCTGGTTTTCAGCAAAGAACTGCGCGATTTCGCTCATTTCTACATCCTTTGCAACAATGCCGCGCACATGCGGTACTCCTTGCGCGATGTGGCGAACATCCTCGTCATCGCCTTCAATGAATAAATATCCTTTCAGCTCTCCGGGGCTCATGAGCGCTTTTATTCCCGGGTTCCTGACGCGTATTTTGGTGTCAAGGGAATCTAGCACGGTTTTTTCACGCCCGACAGTCGTCCTTATTGCGAATATAGACATTGGTATAAACACCCCACATCAGCTGAACAATTTTGAATACACTGCTACGAAATATATCAAAAGCCCTATTGTCCCGATAATTGCTACTCCCGCACCTGTCACTTTGACAGACATCGAGAACTCTTCACCAGTGGGCTTTTTTGTAATCTTGAGCACACGAAGGTACTCACTAATCTTTCTTTTTATATTGAGCTGCATAACAATCTCGCTTTTTTAAGCAGTTCGCCAAGAAATACCCCTTCTGCCGAAGCAGTAAAGAGCCTCTTTTCTTGAGGTTCCGGGCGGGTAATCCTTATTAGGTAGGATTATACAGAAAGGTAAGTTTATAAATGTACTTCTCATCCAGATAATGATATGGTTGACTTTGACAATAGCGAATGGCTGGTTAAGGAAGAAGCAGAAGCAAGCACAGAGTACGGCACAATCCCTGACGAGCGCCGGATTGAGGTCTACATAAAAAACGGCTTTGTTGTAGTTGACAAGCCAAAGGGCCCGACCTCACATCAGGTTGCGGCATGGGTGCGCGATATGTTTGGCGTGAACAAGGCAGGGCATCCCGGGACACTTGACCCTGCTGTGACAGGAGTCCTTCCGGTATTCATAGGAAATGCTGTCAAGGTTCTGCCTTTGATTGTGCGCTCAAACAAAGAGTATGTTTGCCTTATGCAGATGCACGAGGATGTTGAGCCAAAAAAAATTCGTGGTGCCATAAAAGAGTTTGTCGGTACAATAACACAGATGCCGCCTGTAAAAAGCGGTGTCAAGCGAAGGTTTCGCGACAGAAAAATACACTATATAAAAATTCTTGAGATTAGAGGGCGCGACACACTATTCATTGCAGGGACTGAGGCAGGCACATACATAAGGACGCTTTGCGCGGACATAGGCAAAAAGCTTGGCGTGGGCGCGCACATGCAGGAACTAAGGCGCACAAAGGCAGGAAAGTTTCTTGAGAAAGATGCCCACAGCCTGCAGGAAATCCGGGACGCGTATGAATTCTACAAAGAAGACGGTGACGAGTCGCACATCAGAAAATTAGTGCACCCGCTTGAGAATGCAATAGCCCACGCAGGGCAGATAGTTATCAAGGACTCAGCAGTTTCTTCTATTTGCAACGGGGCTCCGCTTCATGCAGGCGGTGTCGTGCGCATTAAAAAAGATATAAGTGAAGGCAACAAAATTGCATTGTTGAGCCTGAAAGGCGAGATTGTTGCTCTTGCAACTGCGGCACTGGATTCAACTAGAATGATGAAAAAAAGAAAAGGTGTTGTCGCATCAGTGGACAGGGTTTTGCTGGATGCAAAAGCTTATCCAAAAACATGGGGAAAACAGGAGGCGTAGTTTATGGCAGGAACAATGGCAGCGAAAAACGGATTGCTTGCGCACAGCACAGGCCACGACATAATGCTTGGCATTGTATTGATTGCAGTCGGCCTTGCAATAAAATATGGTCTGGAGTTTGCAGACATACTGATTATTGTCGGCATTGTGTTATTGCTTGCCAAGCTGATTTTTCTAAAAACAATGGTGCGTGAGTAGGTGGCAGTCAAAAAAGATTTAATGGAGATTCTTGCCTGCCCGAAGTGCAAGGGCAAGGTCAAAGAGCAGGGAATGTTTATCACGTGCGCAAAGTGCAAGCTGGCATATCCTGTCCTTGACAGTGATGTGCCTGACATGCTGATAGATGACGCATGGGCGCTTGAAAAGGCAAAGAAAGCAGGGTTTAAGCACAAGCTAAAGCTATAGGTTTATGGAATCTCCGGGTTCGGGCACAAAAGCGTTTACGCCATATTCTTTGATGAGCGCGAGAATCTTCTCTTTCTTTTTTCTTGCATGCCTGTCAATGTGAACCATAGCAAGGCGATCTATTTTGTTTTTTGATGCTAATTTCAGAGCAGAGACTACGTTGGCATGGCTTTCAACATCCCTGTCAATGAATTTTGTTTCCACAATAACAAGGCTCGCACCCGAAAAAAGTTTTTCAGTATCTTCGGTTATTCTGCCGTCGCCTGCGTAACATACAGACACATCTTTTGATGAAATTCGTACAGCAAGATTTTCTACAGAGTGTGCTGTGCGTGAAAACTTGAGGTTCATCGCACCCACACATGCCTTGCTATCGGCATTAATATTCCGAAAGTTCAAATGATATGTTATCTTTTTCAGGAATCCTTTATATCCAAAATCAAACTGCGCTTTTACAAGGGCTTCAATGTTCTGCCCAAAAAGAGCAAGGGGTTTTGTTCTTTTATCTTCCCACATTCTCAGAAGGATAGGCGTTATGCCGAAGCTATGGTCTGCGTGCTGGTGGCTGATAAATATTGCGTCAAGAAAGTCGGGATCGGAATTGTATTTCCAGAGTGCGGGCGGTACAGTGAATCCGCAGTCAAGAAGAATGTTTTTCTCACCTTCAATAAGTATTGATGTATTGCCGTAATTTTCATCAACAGCTTCGCCGACTCCAAGAAATGTAACTTTCATAGATTTTGTTGGGCACAAACATTAAAAAACAAAGTAGCCTAAACATAGTTGTTGCATGCAAATACCTCAAAAATGATGCCCAATATACTCATTTTTGAGGTCATGAAAATCCACAAAGGAAATTGAAGAGGCTTTTCAAGCTTTTCAATGACTCACCTCGAAACCAATACGAGCATGCTGGTTTCGGGTTCGTTCATCGAAAATGTCGAGGTCGCCTAGCCTGGTATACCTTCGCGAGAGAAACAAAAAATATGTTGGGATATGCTCGGTATATCCCACAGAGCTTGGAATACTCTATGCGTTGGTACAGGATATGGCGCCAGCCTGGAAAGCTGGTGTTCGCAAGGACTCGGGAGTTCGAATCTCCCCCTCGACGCCAATTATTCTTTCTACCAGTACTTCGGTATTATTCCAACGCGCTCGAAGAAGAACCATATGGATATTATAAAAAGCACTAAACCAGCCCAACCAAGCCCTGAGTTGAACGGTGCGTCAAAAATCCACATAGCAAGCAATTTATACCCAACATACATTCCGAGTACATTGTTAACAATTCCTCTAAGACCCATAGCAATCAACAAATGATAGTTTCCACTACCAGCCTTAAAAATATTTGGCAGGGCTCTAGAAAACCAGAAGCCCGCCATGAGCCGCGATTGCCGCGGCAAATATCAGTGCAAGGGTGTTTATGACCTTTATCAGCGCGTTCAGTGCAGGTCCTGCTGTGTCCTTGAATGGGTCGCCGACAGTATCGCCGACAACAGCTGCTGTGTGTGCAAGAGATTTTTTGCCGCCAAAGTGGCCGGTCTCAACATACTTCTTTGCATTATCCCATGAAGCACCGCCGGTTGTCATCTGTATTGCTAGCAGAAGGCCGGTTACGATGATGCCTATAAGGAATCCTCCAAGGGCAAGCGGCCCAAGAACGAATCCTACAACAAGCGGGGATGCGACTGCAATAACAGCAGGAACGGTCATCTCCTTTAGTGCGGCCTTTGTCACAATATCTACGCACTTGCCGTATTCAGGCTTTCCGGTTCCTTTCATGATTCCCGGTATTTCCCGGAACTGCCTTCGAACTTCTTCGACAACCTCAAATGCGGCCCTTCCTACAGCCTGCATTAAGTATGCAGAGAAAAGAAACGGAACCATGCCACCAAGGAAAAGCCCTGCAAGGACAGAGGGGTGGTTTATGCTGAAAACAGTTATCCCGACTTCATGCACATATGACGCGAAAAGCGCGAGCGCCGCCAGTGCAGCAGAGCCTATTGCATAACCCTTTGTGACTGCCTTTGTGGTGTTGCCGACAGCATCAAGCTCATCAGTAATATCCCGGACACTTTGCGGAAGCTTTGACATTTCAGCGATTCCGCCTGCATTGTCTGTTATAGGTCCGTATGAGTCTATTGCAACAATCATTCCTGTTGTTGAAAGCATTGCAACAGCAGCGATTGCGATGCCGTAGACACCGCCAAAGTGGTATGATGCAAGTATTCCGGCAACAATCACAAGCACAGGAAGCGCAGTACTTTGTAGGCCAACTGCAAGCCCTGTTATGATGTTTGTGCCGGGACCTGTCTGTGATGCTTTTGCAATTGACTGCACAGGTCCGTGCTCAGTTGAAGTGTAGTATTCTGTTATGATTATAATTACAACAGTTATTGCAAGCCCTACAAGTGAGGAATAGAACAGATTCATATCAAGGCCGAGATGACCTGTGATGTAGTAGAACCCTGCTGCTGAAATAAGCCCTGATGCGATTGCCCCTTTATAGAGTGCATGCATTATGTTCTGGCTTTTACCGAGACGCACGAAAAAAGTTCCGGCAACTGACGCAAATATTGCGATAGCGCCAAGCACAAGCGGATATATTACATAAACCGTGTCTTTGAGCATAATAGAGCCAAGAAGCATTGCTGCAATAAGTGTGACTGCATAAGTCTCAAAAAGGTCTGCGCCCATTCCTGCGCAGTCACCGACATTGTCACCGACATTATCTGCAATGACTGCCGGGTTTCTTGGGTCGTCTTCAGGGATTCCGGCCTCAACTTTTCCGACAAGGTCAGCTCCGACATCAGCAGCCTTTGTATAAATACCGCCGCCGACACGCGCAAAAAGCGAAATTAATGATGCGCCAAAACCAAACCCGATTATCTGAATAGGGTCTCTGTAAATATAATAGAAAATGCTTACACCAAGAAGCCCAAGTCCGACAACAGAAAGCCCGCTTACAGCACCGCCGCGAAAAGCGACACTCAGAGCTTCTTTAACCCCTGTTTTTGCAGCCTCTGCTGTGCGCACGTTTGCGCGAACAGATATGTTCATGCCAATATACCCTGCAGCAGCAGAAAAAATTGCTCCAACAACAAATCCTATTGCAGTCGGAGATCCTATAGTATAATACAATATTGCTGCAATGAGCACTACAAACACAGCAATAGTCTTAGATTGCCGGTTCAGGTATGCCATTGCACCTTCATGAATGGCTTGCGCAATATCGCGCATTTTCGCTGTGCCGGAAGGCTGCCTCAAAACTGAGACTGCGAGCACCCCTGAGAAAAGTATGGAAAATATACCTGCAATAATTGAAACCGAAACAAAATCCATGTAAAAACCTCCAAATTATAAGAAATATCCTTTCTAATTGCGGCATATGAAGATTTATAAATGTTGAGATGAGTAATAAGTTACCAATAAGTTGTTACATAGGTGATTTTATAGATAGTTATATGAATCAACTGAAAAAAAATTGAAGAAGTGATTGCTAAACTCGATGGATTTTCCCACCGAACAGAAACATTGGCACTGGTTTCTGCTACAAATGGATTGACCACATATTCTAAAAATCTTGAAGTGATGCCGTGTGCGAGCGCTTCGGAAACTATTGCAGGATATCTTCCAAAGATATTCAGATCGCTTACAAGTAACCAAAAAGAGGCAGATCGGTATTTAGCGGACTTAGACGGCTTTTTACAGGACTGTGGCAGGGAGTCGATTTTTCCACTGTTATATAAAAGAGATAATAATGAATGGCTTCACCAGGCGGGGGAGAAAGAAGAACAAAAAATAATTCAAAAAGAGTCTCTTGGGATAGTGCTTTCACAACTCGATAAAAAAGAAGAAGTACCGCGATATACGTTGTTATATCCACTTGAAGAGCAAGAAGCCAGACATATATTATTTTTGCGGGTTGACAGCAGGTTACTTGGCACAACAATTAGTTCTATTGAAAAGGATATATATTAAGCGGGCACCCGGAGTTGAACCGGGCTATTCCGCTCTGCAGGCGGATGCATAACCGATCTGCCATACCCGCTTGTATTGTTCTTTGTCCTTTACTTTTTTAAATCCTCTTGGCATACTTTTGTGCACGTTGCACATTCTTCGAAAAGTGGTGTGCTCAGGTATTTGAACCCGTTGTCCGGAAATAT